>URSO01000107.1 GCA_900550415.1 uncultured Collinsella sp. | reverse complement strand
GAGGGGAATATGAAGGACGGCCATGGCCGCGTAATCGATTACCTGCGTATATCGTTGACGGACCGCTGTAATTTCCGCTGCGTGTACTGCATGCCCGAAGAGGGAGTGCAGCAGCTCTCCCATTTCGATATTCTGCAAATCGAAGAGGTTGAGCAGGCGGTTCGCATCGCGACGACGATCGGCATCAAAAGCGTGCGCCTGACAGGCGGCGAACCGACGGTGCGCAAGGGGCTTGTCGACCTGGTGCGCAACATCGCCGCGATGCCCGAGATTGAAAATGTCTCGATGACCACGAACGGTGTGCTCTTGCCGCGCATGGCGGCCGACCTGAAGGCGGCGGGGCTTTCGCGCGTGAACCTATCGCTCGACACGCTCGACGCTGAGAAGTTCCACAAGATCACGCGCTGCGGATCGCTCGACGACGCGCTTCGCGGCATCGATGCAGCGCTTGAGTCGGGATTCAACCCCGTGAAAATCAATGCGGTCGCACTCCGCTCGCTTGCGGACGGCTTCCTCGATTTCGCCAAGCTCTCGATCGACCGCCCGTTGCACGTGCGCTTCATCGAGCACATGCCCATCGGCGATGTCTCTGAGGTCGACGGTATCAGCTGGGGCAAGGACGGCGTCATCTCCTGCGAGGAAGTGTTCAACATCATCAACGAGGGCGCCCTGCGCGCCGTCCGCGAGGGTCGCAAACGCGCGACTCAGGATGACTTTGAGGAGTCGGTGGAGGTCGTCATCGCCGGCCAGCAGCGTAAGTCCACGGTGCTGTCCGACCACGAGAAGCAGGTCGTCTCCTACCACGAGATCGGCCACGCCATCGTTGCCGCACGCCAGAAGGGCTCGGCACCGGTTACCAAGATCACGATCGTTCCCCGTACGAGCGGCGCTCTGGGCTACACCATGCAGGTCGAGGAGGACGAGCGCTTCCTGACCACGCGCCAGGAGGTCTTGGACAAGCTCGCCGTCTATTGCGGCGGACGTGCTGCCGAGGAGCTCATCTTTGGTGAGATGACGACCGGCGCTGCCAACGATATCGAGCAGGCCACCAAGCTCGCCCGCAACATGGTGACGCGCTTTGGTATGTCGGAAGAGTTTGGCATGATGGCGCTCGGTACCGTTCAGAATGCCTACCTCAACCAGGACACGTCGCTCACCTGTGCCCCCGGTACGGCCGAGCGCGTCGACGCGATCGTCGCCAAGCTGATCGAGGACGCACATGATCGCGCCCTGCAGATCCTCAAGGAGAACAAGTTTAAGCTCCATGAGCTGGCTCGTTATCTGTACAAGAAGGAGACGATCACGGGCGAGGAGTTCATGAACCTCCTCACGCGCGAGAATCCGTTGATGCCAAAGCAGCAGTAATACTAGTTGCGCAGTGTCAATCGCCCCATTTGAGTGTCCATCTCAAATGGGGCGATTTGCGTGGGGAGAGTTGTATATGAAGATCGTGGTGAGCGCCTGCTTGATGGGCGAGAGCTGCAAGTATAACGGGCTCGACAACTACCATCGCGAGCTAGTCGAGGCTTGCGAGCGCACGGGGACCGAGGTCCTGTTGGTATGCCCCGAGGTTTTTGGTGGCTTACCCACGCCGCGCAAGCCATCCGAGATTGTGAGCGGCGAGGTCCGTACCTGCGAGGGCGCCTCGGTCGATCGCGAGTTTCGCCTGGGCGCAGAGCGCGCGCTCGATATGTGCGAGCTGGCGGGCGGGCCGGAAGATATCGCCGCGTGCATTCTTCAAGATCGTAGCCCCTCGTGCGGTGCGGGTCGCATCTACGACGGAACGTTCAGCGGCAAACTCACAACGGGCAACGGTGTCTTCGTCGAGCTTCTGCTCCGCCACGGCTACCGTGTGATTCCGGCTAGCGAGTTCGATCCCAGCATGCTGGAACATTGTCCACAGCACTCGAACCCAACACTTCCTCACGGGTGACCGTTTTGGCGTCATCCGTGAAGTTGATATTGAGTACGACCTGGTCATCAAAGACGTAGACCGAGTTGACAGGCGCCGTACCCAGGCAGCCCCTCCCGCAGCCCTCGCGCAGGAACGCGCACACGGCCTTCCCGTCTCTTGCGCCTCTCCCGGAACTGTCCACATCAGTGTAGCCAATCCAGTCCGCCAAGGGCTGCAGCTCGGATTATCCACCACGAGCATATCGCTTCGCAGCTTCTAAAAACGCTTCAATGACAATCA
>URSO01000106.1 GCA_900550415.1 uncultured Collinsella sp. | reverse complement strand
CTCTTGGAGACAGAGCCCGAAACTCTCATGGAGCCAGTGACAGGAATCGAACCTGCAACCCACTGATTACAAATCAGTTGCGCTACCGTTGCGCCACACTGGCACACTTGGCGCTTTCGCGCGAAGCCAATTAAGAATAAATGAATTGCGGACGAGGCGCAACAGACCCTTCGACCGACCACATCTCAAAACTATTCGCCAGAACGAATAGTTTTATCTGTTCGCCAAAACCAAAAACTATTCGTTTTGGCGACGGCAACGGACCGGCCAATTGGGAAACGGGTCTCTATGGATAATCCCCTACCTCCCGCGAAGGGCCTTGAGCTTGGCCAGGGCATCGGGGCTCAGGCGGCTGCCCAGGGTCATCTTGATCTGCGGGGCTTCCTCGGCCTCGTGCACGTCGTTGTCGATCTGTTTGATCTCGTCCACCAGCATGCGGCTCGAGATGCGCGTAACGCCCTTACCCATGACGACGGCCTGGATCGTGCCGTCGCTCGACACCACGGAGCACGCGCGGCCTTCCTCGCGCGCCTCGATGCAGAGCTTCTGCACCACGGTGTCGGCCGACACGCCCGTCGGCGAAAACTCGATGCGCACGCCGCGGGCGGGCAGGTTGGGGCGCTCGCTGGAGATATTGCCCGCGCCGTCAAACACGATTACGGCCTCGTAGCGGCCCTGGGCAAACGCGGCAACATCGTTGATGAGTGCCGTGCGCGCCATTTCGTGAACGTCGCTGGAATACGGATCATCGGAATGGTCGTAGACGAGCTTTTCGTAGCGCGGCGTGCAGTGGATCACGTTGTAGCCGTCGACCACCAGCAGCTCGGGCTTATTGGAGTGCACCGTCGAGACCGGGTCGGCGATGGCCTGCGCAAACGCATTGCCGCCCACGCCATAGGTCGCGGCCGAAACAATCGGCTTGGCCGAGCCTTCGCCAAAGCGCTTGGCCTTGGACTTGGCGCGGTTCTTCTTGGACATGCGCTACTCCTCCCCCATGAGCTCGCCGGCATTGCGGCGCAGCCACTCAAAGCACAGCGCGGTGGTCGCCTGGGCCACGTTGAGACTCTCGGTCATGCCGCGCTGGGGAAGCTTGGTCAAAAAGTCACATTTCTCGAGCACCAGACGCGAGATGCCGTCGCCCTCGGAGCCCATGGCGAGCGCCACGCGGCCCTCGAAGGGAGCATCCCAGCAGCTGCCCTCGGCATGCTCGGAAGCGCCACCCACCCAAAAGCCGGCGGCCTTGAGGACATCGAGCGCACGGGCGATATTGGGCACCTGCGCGATAGGCAGATGCATGACGGCGCCGGCGGAGGTCTTGTAGCTGCCCACGGTCACGCCGGCGGCACGCTTGTTGGCGATGATGACGCCCGCTGCGCCCACAACCTCGGCAGAGCGCACGATGGCGCCAAAGTTACCGTCGTCGGTCACATGGTCGAGCACCACGACAAGCGCCGGGCCCTCGCCTGCGCGGTCGAGGATGTCGGCGACATCGGCGTAAGGGAAGTTGCCCACCTCGAGCGCAATGCCCTGGTGAGCGCCATGGCTCGACAGCGCATCGAGCTGCGCGCGCGGCACATACTTAATGCGGACGCCCGTGGCGTTGAGGTCATCGACCAGGCGCGACAGAGCGGCATCGCGCTCCCCGCCCTCGGCGATGAGCGCGCACTTGATGGGAAAACCGGTGCGCAGTGCCTCGGCGGCAGCACGACGACCTTCGATAAACTCGCCCTTGGGAACCTGGACAGCGTCGCGGTTACGATCGCGTTGCGGACGTGCGGCCTGGGCGCGATCGCGCTGGCCCTTGGGAGTGGCAGCGCGGTCGTTGCGGCGAATCGGACGCGAGCCAGAAGCAGTCTGCTTGCCGCCACGAGGCGCACGCTTGCGATTGTCGGCCATAAAACGGCCTCCTTTAAAAAATTTTCAAACAGGACAAAAGAAGCGACCGCTTAAGACGAATAGCTCAAGCGGTCGGTACGGGTTTTCCAAGTGCCCGAGATTGCCGTGAAAGAGGAGCGACGCGTACTTGAGTACGCGAGCGACGGTTTGAACGGCAAGGTCGGGTGCTTGGGAAACCCGCGGGGATTAGAGAGATTTAATACGAGTGCCCGCGGCAGTATCCTCAATGGTGAGGCCCAGGTCCTTGAGCTGGTCGCGGATGGCGTCGGCCAGATCCCAGTTCTTGGCAGCGCGGGCCTCGGCGCGGGCCTCGAGAATCTTGGCAGCGGCCTCGTCCACGTCGTCGCCCGTGTAGGCGACCAGGCCGGCGGCAACACCCAGCAGACCCAGCGGCAGCTCGACCTTGGGCTCGGGGAGCTCAACGCCAAACGTATCGAGCAGCTCGACCAGCGTATCGGCGGCGGCAAGCGCGGCGGCCTTGTCGG
>URSO01000105.1 GCA_900550415.1 uncultured Collinsella sp. | reverse complement strand
CGAGGTAGCCCTCCTGGTCGAAGTGCATGATCTCGATCTTCTCGGTCTCCTTCATTCCCGCTCCTTTCACGAGCAGTTTGAATTGTCACACGGCCCGGACGGGCTTGCCGTCCCGCCGCACCGCCTAACCTTGTGGTCATCTTGGCCCCAAGCTCAACAATTCAAAGGTTCTTAATACCAGTGAACGATTACAGGTTAGCCGTTTTTAATACCGATTTTTCGATTTCATCCTCCTCTCTCGGTAAACGGTCAGTTTTTGCCGCCCATCGGTCAAGCGACATATGGCCATAAAAGACGAGCGCCCTGCCGTACACAAGGACGCTCTGAACACTAATAGTTGTAGGTATATCCGCCGGCATCGCCGCGGGTAAAAGACTTGGCACACTCGATAACCTGTCCACTCGAGTCATAGGTCAGGCATTCCAGCACGAGGGCCAGGTCGCCCGGCTCAAGATCGAGCAAACTCGCATCGCGTGCGCCCAGCGCCTCAATATCGAGCTTCTCAATCGATTTATCTGGCTTTCGGCCCAACATGTCATAGGTCTCATACAGGCTGAAAACCGATATGTCCACGTCTTCGATGCCAGGGAACAGCAGACACGGGATCAGCGTCATCTCGATCGACACGGGTTCACCATCAATGCAGTTAAGACGGCGCACCGAGTAGAGCAGATCGTCCTCGCCGATACCAAACAAGTCGGCATAATACGGGCCGGCATAGCGTTTGGAGCGCGCCAGGATGCGCACCGACGGCGTCGCGCCCGAAGCTAAAACCGACTGACGGAAGCCGCCCTTGCGAGCGTGCTCGTCAAACCACTTGTGCCCCACAAAGGCGCCCTTGCCCTGCACGCGACGAATCTGGCCACTTTTGACCAGCTCATCCATGGCGCAGCGGATGGTCAGGCGCGTCGTGCCAAACTCCTCGGCCAGCTCATTTTCGGACGGAATCATCGAGCCCGTCGGATAGTCACCGCGCTCGATTCGCTCCGCAATGCAGCGGCGAATTTGCTTGTAAACCGGCAAGTCTTCTACTGCCTCAGCCATTCGACACCCACCTTCGTCGCAACGCCGTCTGCCTCACCGTTATCGGCAAATCGATACTTGGTCGGCAGGGTCACGGACTTGCAATACTCGACAAAGCCATCGTTCTCATCGCGCTCGTGCGAAGCCTTATAAAACACCGGGGCGCCCTCCTGGGCATCCAGCAACTTGGCCTCGTCGGCGTTCAGACGGCTGATGGAAATATGCTCCTTGCCGTGCGACACACGGACATTCCCCTCTTTGAGCAAAACGTCGTAGAGGCTCTCCTGCTCGAAATCGTGATCGGGAAGCGAGGGACACAAAGACAGATTGACGTATGCCGTCTCGATCGACGCCGGGGAACCATTGACCACGCGCACGCGCCGAATACAGAAGAGCGGCATGCCCAGCTCGATTTGGGCCTTTTGGGCTAGGTCGATATCGGCGTACACGACCTTGGAGCATACCAGGCGTGCGGTTGACTTTGAGCCGACCCTCTCCACCGCCTGCGTATAGTTCCACGTTTCCTGAAAGATGTTCAGCGGCTTGGGCGGGCACACATAGGTGCCCGAACCGCGGCGGCTTTCCAAGGTTCCGCACGAAATGAGACGCGTGATCGCAGCGCGCAACGCCGTGCGGGACACGCCCAGCTCTTCACAGAGCACGCGCTCGGCGGGCAGCCGGTCGCCACCCTGCAGGTCATAATGTTTGATATACCAAAGAATGCCCTCAAAGGCGCGATCTTTGGGCGGAATCGCATATGGTTCACTCGACATGGGTAAGGCTCCTCGACCGCTTGATGCTGCGGGCATCATTGCTCCGAACGCCCCATGGCGTCGAAGGCTTCTTTGATCTGTTCCGCAACGTTCCGATACGACCGATATAGGCCGCAGTCTCGCTTGACTTCGCCCGCAGTCACAGGAATCTCAAGCTTCGAAATCTCATCCTCGCCGGTTTGCACGGCAACGACGACACCCATACCAAGGCACATGTTACGCTTGGCGGCATTGTTTTTGGTAGCCTGAGCTGGGTTAATCAAAATCTGCTGAGCGAGCTCTCGATTGCTGAGCTGCGGCACATCCTCGGGATTTCCGGTCTCGACAATCTCGCATTGCAGCACATCCGCGTAGTCAAAAATCCTCGGGGTCGCGCCGCGCTGATGCACGGCCCACTTGCGACGCGTGGCATCCTGGTAGATAGCCGGCAAAAACGTAAAGCGCGGCGGGTCCAAAATCGTGTCCGTGATGGTAAACACATCGGGATCAAAGGCATCCTGCGGGTTTTTCTTCTTGAACAGCCCCATATCAGACTCCCGTACTAACACTTAACAACTCGAGCTAAATATAGCACCAATTTCAAGTCGCCGCTTTAGCGCATCGGTGCATGGCATCTATAGCTCGCTCAGCGGGAAATACACAGAC
>URSO01000104.1 GCA_900550415.1 uncultured Collinsella sp. | reverse complement strand
TCGGGAACCATATCGACAGCGCGCGGCTTCTTGCGAGCGCCCGAGACGGCGGCATCGACCTCGTCGACAACCGCCGCCTCGTCACCTAAGGGATCTAGATTGTTGTAATCGGTGGTGGAATCTGCCATCTGCGCTACTACTCGGCCTCTTCGGCGTCCTCTGCATCGTCGGGCTCAACAGACTCGACGGGCACCGAAGTCACGTTGTCCTCGACCGAATCGACGATGTCGCGCACATGGGCCAGGAAGGCCGTGCGCTCGGGGGCAGTCATAACACGGACGCGGGCCAGGATGAGCTCGTCGAGCACACGCTGTGCCGCAGTCTCGCCCTGCATGCCCAGGCGCTCGGTCAGGTCGGAGATGGTGCCACCCGCCTGCTCGAACATATCGGACACGCTGCGGGCGATATCGGGGGTGCCGGCGTCCTTGCGGACCTGCTCGCCCTTGGTACCGAGGTCGTCGAGAACCTTCTTGCCGCCCTCGACGGCAACGGCGGCGGCGCCGAAGCCCACGTTGATGGCACCGTTAACAAGCTGATCGAGTTTCATAACCATGGTTGGCTCCAATCATGAACAACTGCATTGGACTTCTTGTACCCAAGATTGAGTGAACGACACAAAATCGTTTTACCGCCAAGATAGAAATCGAGCGGGCCAAAGCCTTTGACGGCGTTTGCCCCGCTCGTTCGCTGCAAGGTTGCCTTTACCTTACGTTGTCGTTCATCGCGAAGGAGTTCTTCATGGCACAGCTCGTGGTGTAGAGCACCTTGCCCAACAGAGCATCGGTCTCCACCCGCACGCGCTCGGCAAACTCCTCGTTGGCGCGGGCGAGCTCGGCGGGCGCCTCGGCTTCGGGCAGCGCGGCCACGGCGGCATCGACGTCGTGAATCTGCTTGTGGCCCATGCCGCCGACCTTCTCCTGATAATCCTCGACCGCGCGACCGCACTCATGGAAGCGAACATCGGCCAAGGCACCGATCAGGCGGTTGGCCCAATAGAAATTCTCGGACGTCACGCGAGCCTGCGTGCCGGCATAGTACTCGGGCATGGTCTCGACATTGGCGTACAGCGGTACGAGCGCGTTAAACGAGTTGGAGCCAAACGCCATCCACTGTACGGCGCGATATGCCGGCTGCGCATAGGGACGCAGCTGCAGCACGGCGAGCTGGCTGTTGCGGTTGATGCCGATGGGACGATAGGCGCCGCGCGTGGCGGGCGTACCCTTGCCGCCGTAGCAGTCGTACTCCGTGCCCTGGTAGTGGCTCGAAAGCACGTACTTGATGTCCTCGATGGTCACCTTGCGCTCAGGCACGCGGCTCCAGGGGATGTTGTCGCTCTCGGGCGTGTAGTCGGCGTCGGGACCGTCCCACACATCGCTGGGGTTGAGGCAGCGCTGCATGTACCAGGCGCGCGGCGTGTTGTAGACGTGGTCGCTGTCGCTGTGCGAGCCAAAGGCCTCGCGCGGGTTAAAGACCGCGGCGGGGCCGTCGCCCTCGACGCCCAGCGTCAGGTCCAGGTGCCACTCGGCCATCCAGGAGCGCAGGTCGGCGGAACACATGTGATCGGCCTGTGCGCCCTCGGCATCGTCCAGGTCAAAGCTGTCGATACCCAGTTGGTTGGGCATGGTCACATAGGCGTCATCGGGCACGCGCTTGGCGATCCAGTGGTGGCCGCCGATGGTCTCGAGCCACCAGATCTCGTCCACGTCACTCAAGGCGATGCCGTTGTTCTCGTAGGTGCCGTAGCGCTCGAGCAGGTCGCCCAAGATGCGCACGCCGTCACGGGCGGACTTGGCGTACGGCAGCACCAGGGTCACCATGTCCTCCTCGCCCAGACCACCGGGCTGCGCCGGAACATAGCCGTCCTCGCCCTCGTTGCCCTTGGCGGGCACATAGTCTACGAGCGGATCGGCGCCGCGGACGCGCTCGTTGGTGGTGAGTGTCTCGGTTGCGGACATGCCAACGTTAAGCTCGTTGAAGCCGGCCTCAGCCCAAATGCCGTGACCCGGGATAACGTCTGGAACGCTTGTGTAGCGCATGGGGTTATCGGGCAGCTCGATGGTCAGGTGGCTCAGGACGCTCGTGTAGACGCGCGGCTGCTCGTCGGGGTGCACCACGCGCATGCGCTTGGGCTCAAACACCCCGTTGGACGAGTCCTCGTTACGGGCAACCAGCGTCGACCCGTCGTAGCTCGCGTTCTTACCAACCAAAATCGTTGTACACGGCATGCGCATCCTCCTTGAGCGAAGAAATCAAACGGCAACAGTGTATCGCTTCGGCGCAAAAAGGGCGAAACCACGGCCACAGCAACCCCTGTGTGCAAAAAATGCCAAATATGAGTACTGACACCAATTTAGTAGCAGCTATTTTGCCGGGCGTGGGCGTCGAAAGTCTACATTTGTACAAAAGTTAGACTATGTAATTCCTCAAAGGCCCAATAAAATAGGGCTCTTCGGGGGTTTGTGTGGGTTAGCCGCCCGGTAAAAGTGCCCGCCTAGC
>URSO01000103.1 GCA_900550415.1 uncultured Collinsella sp. | reverse complement strand
ACCGGCGCGTCTGCACGGCGAAGTACGCCTGTGCGAGCGCGATTTCTTGCTTGTTTGAATCTCCGTTCTGGGCGATTAAATAGCATGCATAGCGCGTAAGTTTGTAGTCTTTAACTGCGCGAGCGTCGACACCGGCAGTTACCATTTTCGTGGTGTCACGAAAATGGGAATCAACTGGAGTTTTGTTTGTTTCGCACGAGACTTTTGCCCTCTTAACAACTTCGGCAAAGTTCTCTCATCGAGTGTACCCCATGGGTTCCATTAAATCGCGTGCGAGCCAATACTCAACGCCTTCTTCCACATTGGCGTAGCTATCAAGTTCGACACGCCACTTCTCGATATCTCTACTGTCCATATCTCCTCCTCGCTGGCCTATTGTCTATGCGGGCTTTGCCCGCTCTGTATTCAGAATTAGGATACGCTGCCGTGCGGACACGAATGGGCCCCGTGCCACTTCGAGTTCACGGGGCCCATAGATATCGATTAGTTGTGTTTTGCTTTAGATAGGTGTCCAGTTTAATTCGCTCGATAGTGCGATCCGAGACTTTCGGTTCGCTTGCGCATGGCTTTGACCATTTCCTGTGCTAGTTGAATCTGCGATTGCAGGCGGGCGAGGGCTGCGATTTCGCTGTCATTGGCGTGTGGCTTGCTCAGCGCCGTTGCCTCGTCTTGCAGGCTTTCAAGCTGTTGCAGAGCCTTGGATAGACCTGCTTCGGTTCTGTTGATCATGCAATAGGTACTCATCGTGTGCTTAAGGCTGCGTGTCAGGCGTTCGGCATCTGTTGTGGCAATGCCGTACTGGGGGAGGGCGATATCCGCCTTCGGGGCCACCTCAGGTGCTTTCTGTGCTGCCTGGGCTGCCGATGCGCCCGCGATGCGTCCGAACACGATGCCGTTGGCGCTTGACAAGCCACCAATGCGGTCGGCGCCGTGCATGCCGCCTGTCGCCTCACCGCAAGCGTAGAGGCCCTCAACGCCCGTGTGCGCGGTCTTATCGATCTTGATGCCGCCATTAGCGGCGTGGGCATACATCGCAACGCGCATCTCGTCAGTCGGGGCGATGCCGTGCTCGTCTTGCAGCCAGGTGGCAAAGGTCTGCACAAACTCTGGGACATCCTCGCGGGGGAAGTCGTAGTGGAGTGCCAGGCCTTCGACACCTGCCTGATCGATGACGAGATCGATAGCGCGGGAGGCCAAGCGTGACGTGAAGGGACCATATCCAGAGCGCTGCTCGAGCAGGTCGTCCAGCTTGTTGTCGGCAATATCTACCGGCTGGTCAAAATGTACGTAGCGCCAGGTTTTCTCGTTGAAGACCAAGTTGCGCTTGGGCTCGATGAAGCCGGGCATCATCTGCATGAACTCTATATTAGTAAGTGTTGCGCCGTGCGCCAGCGCGATGGCCTGCGAAGAGCTGAGCACATCGGCGGAAGTGAGGCTGCGCTCGAACAGGCCACCCGTGCCGCCCGCAGCGATGATCGTGGCCTTGGCAGCAAAGGGCACGATTCGATTTTCGGTGAGGTCGTAGAGCACGGTTCCGGTTATTCTGCCGTTCATGTCCTCAACAAGGTCGATAAGCTCATGGCGGGGGAGCAGGCGAATGCCGAGCGACTCGATCCGGGTCGTCAGAGCGTCCTCAAGGGGCTTGCGGGTGAGGCCGCGCCACATGCGCGTCTTGTGGTCAAAGCAGGGGATAAACTGCTTTTGCTGAGCGCTTTCGACGCTTTGCGGACGCTGAAGCTCAACGCCCAAGTCTTGCTCGAGCCATTCAATTGCCTGGGGAATGCCGTGGACGAACGTCTGGACGAGTTCAGGGTCGGCAACGCCGCCACCAACGGTCTGGATGGTATC
Source organism: uncultured Collinsella sp. (assembly GCA_900550415.1). Lineage (GTDB taxonomy): Bacteria > Actinomycetota > Coriobacteriia > Coriobacteriales > Coriobacteriaceae > Collinsella. The sequence goes on along the minus strand of URSO01000103.1, from coordinate 673 downwards.
GATGAGGTCTTGTTCGTCGTCTTCGTTAACGGGTCCGATAAGCCCCAGGCCCCAGGTTCCGGGGAAGAAGCTCGATCCACTCATAGTCTTGCCGGCGCTTGCCACAGCGACGGTTGCGCCCGTGCGTGCCGCTTCGATGGCGGCGCAAAGGCCCGCAATGCCAGATCCAATTACCAGTACATCAGTCGATTCCATCGGATTCCTTTCTCGTCCGGCGCATTGTCGCATGGGTGATCGGCAATGGAGCCGCAAAGACTCGGCAAATCGGTAAAGGGCAAATATGGCAGGTGGGCGTCATGGACGTTCTGACGCTCCGTCTCATCACATCTCGTATTTCGCCCCAACTGATATATCGGCATTAGCTGCCCTGCGACAGCGTAAACAAAAAGAGCCGCCACCTTAAAAGGTAGCGGCTCCAAAGCTCAACTATGTGAGCATCGCGCGGGCGCGACTAGGCCTTGAGGGCCTCCTCGACGGCGACAGCGCAGGCGACGGTGGCACCGACCATGGGGTTGTTGCCCATGCCGATGAGGCCCATCATGTCGACGTGCGCGGGGACCGAGGAGGAGCCAGCGAACTGGGCGTCGGAGTGCATACGGCCCATGGTGTCGGTCATGCCGTAGGAGGCAGGGCCGGCAGCCATGTTGTCCGGGTGCAGGGTACGGCCAGTGCC
>URSO01000102.1 GCA_900550415.1 uncultured Collinsella sp. | reverse complement strand
TTTGCGGCGGCTTCGACGTTTGCCCAGATAAAACCTGCCAAAATTAACCTGTCCCTTTTTGGCAGGTTTGGGAGAGGAGGCTGGGATGGATAAGACCGAATTGCGGCGGGCGGTGATTGCCCGGCGCGATGCTCTTGATTTGGATGTGCGTGCGGCAAAGTCCGCCGTTATCTGTACGCAGCTGGTTGAGCTGTTGGATCGCTCGGATGCCGCGGTGCCGCACACCGTTGCCATCTATGCCGCGATGGGTTCCGAGGTCAATCCTGCCGCGTTTGCCGCTGCGGTCGCCGCGCGCGGCTGGCGCGTGGCCTATCCGTGCATGCTCTCGGCAATTGATACCGCAGCTTGTGGCCAGCGCATGTGCATGCGAGCAGTTGCCGCCGACGATGCGTTCGCGGCTCCGTTTACCGCCCACCCCGTGCGGGCCTTCGCGGCCACGGACATCGACAGCGACCGCTTCCCCATCGTGCCTGCCGAAGCACTCGACATGATTGTTGTGCCGCTCGTGGCCTTCGATCAAACCGGCGCGCGTCTGGGCTACGGCGGCGGTTGCTACGACCGCTACCTGCCCATGCTCTCACCCGCATGCCAAATCATCGGCATCGCCTTTGACGAACAACGCATCAACCACGTCCCCACCGATGCCCACGACCTGCCGCTGCCCAACATCATCAGCGCCTAATCGCCGCCACATCAGCCACGGCTACAGCAGTAGCATCGCAGTCTAGTGCTCCTCGCCGGCGCGGGCCAGGTCGTAGGGCGTGGTTTGGTAGACGTAGTAGTTGAGCCAGTTGGTGTAGAGCAGCTGAGCCTGGCTGCGCCAGACGTTGCGCGGCTCGGCAGCGGGATCGTCGCCCGGGAAGTAATGCGCCGGCACCTGAGGGTTGAGCCCGCGCTTCACGTCGCGCTCGTACTCCAGACGCAGCGTGTCGGTATCGTACTCGGGATGGCCAAAGACAAAGAAGCGACGGCTGTCGGTCGACTTGACGATGTACAGGCCCACCTCGTCGGACACGGCCACGACCTCAAGCTGCGGCTCGGCCTCCACGTCCTCGCGGCGCACATCGGTGTTGCGCGAATGCACGGCATAGAAACGGTCGTCAAAGCCGCGGACCAGCGGGCTTTGCGGCTTCACCAGATAATGCTCGAACACGCCGCTCGCCTTTGCCGGCAGATCGTACTTCTGGATACCGTAATGATGGTACAGACCGGCCTGCGCGCCCCAACAAATGTGCAGCGTAGAGTGCACGTGCGTGGTGGACCAATCCATGATCTGGCAGAGCTCGGGCCAGTAGTCGACCTCCTCGAACGGCATCTGCTCCACGGGCGCGCCCGTGATAATCAGGCCGTCGTAGTGGATGTCGCGGATGTCGTCGAACGTGCGGTAGAACGTCTCCAGGTGGCCGGCGCTCACGTGCGTGGCCTCGTGCGTTTTGGTGCGCAGCAGGTCCACCTCCACCTGCAGCGGCGTGTTGGAGAGCTTGCGCATGATCTGCGTCTCGGTGGCGATCTTGGTGGGCATGAGGTTGAGGATGAGCACGCGCAGCGGACGGATGTCCTGGTGCAGCGCGCGGTACTCGGTCATGACAAAGATGTTCTCGCTCTCGAGCTGCGCGGCGGCAGGGAGGGCGTCGGGGATGCGAATGGGCATGGATGCTCCTTACGAGTCAGTTGCAGCTATGGTACAACGACCGGCCCCATCCGCGCGAGCACATCGCCCAGCGATGCCGTCAGCGGCCCAAATCACTCCAAAAGTAGAGATTACGGCATGTCCCAAAATCTGTGGCGCTTTAGCCTAGCAAAGTGGCAACAGGACGCTACAATGGTTCGACGCGAAAAACTCGGCCGAAAGGATACGTATATGTACCAGACGCGTAAGATCGGTGTGGTCGGCCAGGGCCACGTAGGAGCACATGTTGCCAACAGCCTGCTTATGCAGGGCATTGCCGACGAGCTGTACCTGTGCGATATCAACGAGGCCAAGGTGACGTCCGAGGTCCAGGACCTGCGCGACTCCCTTTCGTTTGTCCCGTATAACACCAAGATCGTCAATTGCTACGACCACTACGAGGAGCTGGCCTGCTGCGACGTCATCGTCAACGCCGCCGGCAAGGTCGCGCTGGCCGCCGGTAGCCGCGACGGCGAGCTGTTCTTTACCACCGACGCCGCCCGCTCCTTTGCCAAGCGCATCGTCGACCCCGGTTTCGACGGCATCTTCGTGAGTATCTCCAACCCCTGCGACGTCGTGTGCACCGAGCTGTGGCACCTGACCGGCTACGATCCCAAGAAGATCATCGGCTCGGGCTGCGGCCTGGACTCCGCCCGTCTGCGCACCGAGATCTCCAAGAAGGTCGGCGTGAGCCCCAAGTCCATCGACGCCTACATGATCGGCGAGCACGGCTTTAGCCAGCTTGCCGCCTTTAAGGCCGCAACCATCGCCGGCAAAAACCTCAACGAGCTTCAGGCCGAGAACCCCGACAAGTACTCCTTTGACCACATGGAGGTCGAGGAGCTCGCGCGTAAGGGCGGCTATGTGACCTACCAGGGCAAGCAGTGCACCGAATACGCCGTCGCCAACTCCGCCGCGCGCGTCTGCGCCGCCGTGCTGCACAACGAGCACGCCGTGCTTTCCGCTTCCACGCTCATGACCGGCCAGTATGGCGAGGAGGGTATCTTTACCTCCCTGCCGTGCGTGATCGGTGCCGAGGGCGTCGAGGAGGTCTACACGCTCGACCTGTCCGAGTACGAGCTCGAGGGCTTCCACAAGAGCTGCCAGCACATCCGCGACAACATCGCCCAGCTCGACTGGTGGGACACCGAGGCCTACGACGCAAAGTAGGCCGCTGGCTGCCGCAACCTTGCGAATCTAAGCGCGATACTAAGCGGGCCGCGCCGGAAATCCCCGGCGCG
>URSO01000101.1 GCA_900550415.1 uncultured Collinsella sp. | reverse complement strand
CTTGCGCCTGGGTTTGGCGCAAGGCGGCCTTTGCTTTTGAGAGGGGCTGTATGGCCAAGATGTCCGAGCCGACGATTCGCCTGGCGACGCCCGATGATGCGCCGGCATTGCTTGCCATTTATGAGCCGTATGTGCTCAAGACGGCGATTACCTGCGAATACGAGGTGCCGAGCGTCGAGGAATTTGCCGGGCGCATTGCGCGTACACTCAAGCGCTATCCGTATTTGGTGATGGAGTTGGACGGGCGTCCGGTGGGTTATGCCTACGTGAGCCCGCTCAACAGCCGCGAGGCATACGACTGGTCGGTCGAGACGTCGATCTACCTGGCGCGCGATGTGCGCCATGGTGGGCTGGGCCGCAAACTGCACGATGCGCTCAAGCAATGCCTGGTCGCGATGGGTATCACCAACATGTGTGCGCTCATCGCCGTACCGCACGACAAAGACGACGAGTACCTGACGCACAACAGCCAGGACTTCCATGCCCATATGGGGTATCGCCTGGTGGGTGCCTTCGACCGCTGCGCCCAAAAGTTCGGCCGCTGGTACGACATGTGCTGGATGGAGCTGGTCCTAGCCGAGCGCGTTCCCAACCAACCCAAACCAACCTGGTTCCCCGACCTCCCCAAACCTGCCATTTAGGGACAGGTTTTTGGCTGTCTTGCGGTATCAAATTGCCGCAAGAAGCGCCGCGTTCGTACGCTTTTTTGACTCGAATCGTCCCGTCGAGACACCTTGCGAGCTAAGTGAGTAGACTTTTTGGCGCAAGGCGAGCACAAAGCGTATCTGCTTTAGTAAAACCGCAGGTCACGGAGGTGGCTGTTTTGGGTGTGCTTGGCAGGTCGCGAAAAGTCTACTCACTTAGGTTTACGGTGCTGGATATTCTGGGCAGGAACAGTTGAGCTTGGGCGGCGCGTGTTGCCAGGCGATGTTGGCATTTGCGCCATGCCGGCTTGAGATTTAATAAAAACCGCAGGTAAAACGTTTATTAGGTACATTTTGCCTCGTTTGGTGCGCTAGCCGATGGGCTCGGTGTATTTGGCACGGTCGGTACGTTGGATGCGCTTGGAGACATGGAGCGGGCGACCGTCGGTGTCGTAGACGTAGTCGGTGATCAGGATCAGCGCCTGCCCGCGCTCAACGTTGAGCAAAAATGCCTCGTTTTGCGAGGCGTAGCACACCTCAAAGGTCTTGTGCCCCTGTGCCGGCGCGCGATGGAATTCCTGGCGCAGCGTGGCGTAGAGCGAACCGTTGATATCGCGATCGATGAGCGACCCAAAGCTTGGCGGCAAATAGGTGGTCTCCAGGCACAGCGGCGCATCGTCCAGGTAACGCAGGCGGACAAGTTTGACAAGCTTGCTGCCCACGCTAGCGTCAAAGAACTTGGCCACGCTGCCCATTGCTTTGGCAAAGCCCGAGTCCACCGTGCGCGTGGTGGGCTTCATACCCTGTCCCTGGATCTGCGCCGTATAGCTCGAAAACACCAAGTTGTTCTCGTGGAGCGCCGGCGTGTCGGCCACAAAGGCGCCGCGCCCGCGCTCGGTTCGAATCAAGCCCTCGTCAACTAACACCTTAAGCGCGTGGCGCACGGTACTGCGCGACAGCCCCGATTCGTCCATGAGCTCCATCTCGGACGGCAGCTTGTCTCCGCGCGCGTAGATGCCGGCGGCGATGCGGTCACGCAGCGTACCCGCCAGACGCTCGTATTGGGCCAAGTTCTTTTTTGACGAAGTGCTCATGCGAACAACCTGTATCTAACCTGTATGATTACTGAACCAAGCATGTATCCAACATGACAACAAAACCGCTGATAATGGATTGCCGAAAACTTTATCAGCAAAATTTCTAAGATAAATATAGCATACAACTAGTCGACATAGCCAAAACATGTATATAACTTGTATGCCATCGAGAGCATCAAACGAGAAGAAAGGCTGATGCACGATGACTACTCAGGAACAGGTTAAGAATGTCGTCTCCCAGGTTTTGGCTGACAAGGCAGACAAGGGCGGCATCAGGCGCGTCGTGTGGATTGGCGCCGGCGGATCCAACGGCGGCAACTATCCTGCTCAGTACTTTATGGAGCACGAGGCCACGCAGGTCGTGAGCTCCAGCTACACCAGCAACGAGTTCGTGTACGCAACCCCTGCCTACGTCAACGAGAACACCCTGACCGTCGTCGTGTCCATGCGCGGCACCAAGGAGACCATCGTCGCCGCCCAGGTCGCCAAGGACCACGGCGCCAGCACCATCGCCATCTATGTTGACGAGTCCGGCCTCACCGAGGTCTGCGACTACAAGATCCAGTACGACAGCTTGGCCGTTGACGAGTCTTGCATGGGCCGCACCAACTCCGCCGTCGTGACCATGATCGCCATGGAGCTCACGCAGCAGACCGAGGGCTATGCCGAGTACGAGACCGCTATGGCCGCGTTCGACTTGGTCGACCCCATCTATCGCAAGGCCGTCGAGTACACCCGTCCGCTCGCTGCTAAGTGGGCCGAGCAGAACGCCGACAAGCCCTGCATCAACGTCATGGCCCAGGGCCCGCTCTTTGGTGCCGCCTACGTCTTTAGCATCTGCAACGTGCAGGAGATGCTGCAGATCGACTCCTGCACCATCAACACCTGCGACTTCTTCCACGGCCCCTTCGAGATTCTGGACAAGCGCACCTCGCTGTTCCAGCTCATCAGCGTCGGCCGCAGCCGCTGCAATGACGAGCGCGGCATCCGCTTCGTCAACCAGTACGGTGGCGAGCGCGTCTATCAGCTCGACGCCAAGGAGCTCGGCCTCAACGACATCAAGGACAGCGTGAGCGAGTACTTCAACCACCTGATCTTTGCCCCGATTCTCAACAACGTGTACATGCGCGCTCTCTCTGCTGTTACCCACAAGGACTACATGACGCGCCGCTACATGTGGAAGCTTGATTATTAGTTACGGCGTTTTACCAAACGCCGTAACCGGCCGACGCT
>URSO01000100.1 GCA_900550415.1 uncultured Collinsella sp. | reverse complement strand
ATTCGATGATGGCGATGGCCTGGAAAATACGCTCCGAGCTGACCGAAATGGGATAGGTGCCGTTGCGCAGGATGTCGCCGTAGATCATGTATTTGATGCTCTTTTCGTAGTATTCCTGCTCGATGTCGAGCGTGGCGTGCTTCACGGCGCCCAGCGCCAGGGCGCGTTTTTCGATGTTCGCAAGCTCCTCCTTGGAGAAGCCGGAGACAAAGACGACGGCAGCGGCGATGACAAAGGAGATTGCCATACCAACGATAGCCCAGACGGTGTTCATCTGGCCACCCTGCAGGTAGTTGGTGAAGACCAGGAAGTTGGAGGCACCGCCTGCGAGGTAGTAGGTAACCCCCATGAGGCCGGAGAACACAGCGCCGATGGCACCGCCGATGAACATGCCAAACATGGTGCGACGGAAGCGCATGAGGATGCCGAAGAGCGCGGGCTCGGTGACGCCGCCGGCGATGGCGGAGATGACGTAACCGATGGCGAGAGACTTCTCGTCGGGGTTCTTCATCTTGAGGAAGGCACCGAAGGCGCAGCCCCAGACAGCGGCCATAGCGCAGTTGGTGGAAACGAAGACGAAGGGATCGTAACCGGCAGCGATGATCTGAACCTGGGCGAGCAGGATGACGGGCATGTGCATGCCGCAGACCACGAAGAGCTGCCAGAAGGCGCCGAGGACGGCCATGACGATCAGGATGCCGATGCCGCCAAGGTCAGCAAGGCCGAAGAGGGCGTTGGCGATCAGCGTACCGATCTCGTTGCCGATCGGAGCGAGGACGATGAAGGCAATGGGGATCGTGACGATCATGGTGCAGAACGGCGTGAAGACCGTGGAGAGCACGTCGGGCATGACCTTCTTAAAGAACTTCTCGACGAAGTAGAGGACAGGCACCGAAAGGATGATCGGCAGGACGGACTGCTGATAGTTGGCAGCAGCGATCTGGATGCCGTAGACGGAGATGATGCCGCCGCCCTCCTGGGTGGCGACGCTCACCACGGAAGGAGCCATGAGGGCGCCACCGAGCAGCATGCCGAGCACCGGGCTGGCGCCGAGCTTCTTAGCCGCGGCATAACCCAGGTAGATGGGGATAAAGGTGAACGTGGCCTCGTACAGCGTGGTGTAGAGGAACGTATAGGTCGGGTCGTCGGCCGAGAGCACACCGAGCATGGTGGGGCCGAGGACGGCCGCGATGGTACGGAACAGACCGCCGGCCATGAGCAGCGGGATGAGCTGGGTCATGGAGCCCGACAGATAGTCGAGGATGATATTGGGCAGGTTCTTGAGCTCGAACTTCTCCTTGGGAGCATCGAGGTTCTCGTTGACGGCCTCACCCTGCTTGACACCGGAGATGGCGACGAACTCGGCGAGCACCTTGGGCACGTTCTGGCCGATGATGACCTGGAGCTGGCTGCCGGCAAACTGGCAACCCAGAACACCCTTGACCTTCTTGATCTTCTCCACGTCGGCCTTGCTGTTATCCTTGAGCGTCAGACGCAGGCGCGTCATGCAGTTGGTGGCAACGGAAACATTCTCCGCACCGCCCACGAGCTCGAGGACATCGGTGGCAATCTGCTTGTTATCTACTGCCATGGGACCCCTCCCCATATCTTCGTGTGCCAGCCCCCTTGGGCTTAGGCACGCCTTTGGCCCGGCGACTATAACCCCTTACGGTTGCCGGACCCTTGGATACGCTTTTGTAAACAAGGTGTTTACTGAACGTTTACGGGCTTTAGTTTACACGGAGCGCCGAATTTATGGCAATTTTGCCGTCTACAGTTCGGTGAACGGTAGGAAATCGGGGGTGAACGTATTTGAATGGCGGGAGATGGTCTCTTTGACCCTCTATTGATATATAGCCATTTACGTGGGATTTTATTTTGATGAACACCTCACTGATCTGTTAACTCATCAACAGAATCCCTGCTAGAAGCTAGTAAACATACGTTTAGTAGTTCACGACGTGTTCAATTTTGCCGTTTACCGAGTTCATCTGGTTATTCTTCAATTCTAGATTACACTAAACATGTTTAGTTTGTATTGCCGCAGATGCCAGGCATTCGCGGCGCAAGGGAGGCAGCTCATGGAACTCAAATTGTGTACCTACGCAACCGTCACCACCTTGGGCGACTTTGGCCCCTGGATCAGCAAGGTCGTACTCGACCTGCCCTGCACCGTGCGCGCCAACGACATCGACGCGAACACCTTCCATATATATGTAGAGCGTCACGAGCGCTCGGGCGATGTTCTGATGCGCAAGGAACGCGGCGCCGACCATGCCGCGCCCTCCGTGGGCTACATCGACATTCTCGCCGCATATCCGTGCGACGAGAACGGACGTAAGCTCGCCGTGGGCACCCATGTGGCGCTCGAGGTCGCCGAGCAGCGCCTGACCAAAAAGATCGAAGGCGGCGTCATGGGCTCGCGCATGCTCGATGACCAGTTGCACATCACGCAGCTCGCGGCTCTTCCCGGCAACGACGGCGACGATCCCACCTGCGGCCTGGTCTTCGACACCTGCCGTGGCGATATCTGCCCTGCGCTCAAAGGCTGGAGCAACGACACGCAAAAGACCGCCGTCGACGGTATCGCGCTCGAATACGGCTTCTTTGAGCCCAGCTTTAAGGCCGAGGACTCGGCATGCTTCAACCCCTTTGCGCCCGAGGCCACGGCCGTGCCCCAAAAGGCACCGCTCGTGGTGTATCTGCACGGCGCCGGCGAGGGCAAGGGCGCCACGCAGGGCGAAGGCGCCACGCGCGCCTATATCGGCAACCGCGTGACGGCCATCAGCCAGGCGCAGATCCAGCGCTACTTTGGCGGCTTTGCCTGGGTGCTCGTACCGCAGTCGCCCACGTTTTGGATGGACAACGGCGTCGAGCAGCTTGGTCACTCCAACCAGAGCATCTACTCCCCCGTGCTCAAGGCACTTATCGATGAGTTTGTCGCCGAGCATGCCGACCGCATCGACACCGACCGCATCGTGGTCGCCGGTCTTTCCAACGGCGGCTTTATGACCCTGCGCCTGTGCGCCGACTACCCCGATTTCTTCGCCGCGGGCCTTCCCTGCTGCGCCCCGTGGTACAACGCCACGGACGAGGACGTGGCCGCGCTCGCCAAGACGCCGCTGTGGTTTACGCACTCCAAGGGCGACGAGCTCGTGTCACCGCAACAGACCGTGCTGCCGCTCACGGCGCGCCTGCGCGATGCCGGCGCCAACGTGCACCTCACCTACTTTAGCCATGTCGAGGACCTGACCGGCGTGTATCGCGAGGCCGACGGCTCGGCCAAGAAGACGTTCAACCACGGCGTGTGGATCCACCAATTCAACGACCTGTGTTATCAAGACTTCGACGGGGGCAACGTACTCATCGACGGCGAGCCGGTGGGCTGCTGGGAGTGGTCGGCCAGGGTCGACCGCTAAGCCCTCCCATCGCGGGGACCGGGGTTTAGTCTTGCAAACGTCCTCGGGCATGCATGGGCTGGCGCTTTGCGCTTC
>URSO01000099.1 GCA_900550415.1 uncultured Collinsella sp. | reverse complement strand
GGTCATGCCGCCGAAGTTGAAAGGCAGATTGCCGCTCTGGCGGGTTTGCAGCGTCAACTGGTTACGCGGGCTGGTAAGCCCGCGTAACCCTAATAATTGGCCTCGTAGCCGTTGCCGTCGCCGGTGGGCTCTTCGTAGTAATCGGAACTGTCGCTCGAATCGTCGGAATCGTCAGAGCTGACCGATGAGGTTGCGGTACCGTTTGCGTAGTCGTCAGACGTGTTGTTGCTGAGGTCACCGATCGTAGAGCTGGAACCGTCGGAAAGACCCATGGTGTTGGGACCCTTGGGATCCTTGCCGGCATCGACGCGCTCCATCATTTCCTTGAGCTCGTCCTCGTAGACAAAGACGTAGCTCACACCGTCGATCATGGTGCTGTCGTCGGCGTACGAGGGCAGGTTGGCCGAGTAGATACCGTCGACATCCATACCGCGCATGGCGTTGACCGTAGCCACGATATCCTGAACGCTCATATCGGTTACAAGCATATCGGACAGCGAATTAACCAGGCCAAAGATCTTCGTGGCATCGAAGTTATTGAGAATCTGGTTGGCAAGGGCGCCAAGCACCTGACGCTGGTGGCGCATGCGCGTGTAATCGCCGTCGGCATAGGTGTAGCGGCAGCGGGCATAGGTAAGGGCGGTGGCACCGTCCATATGCTGCTGGCCAGCGGTAATCTTAATATCCAGGTGCTCGGGGTCGTCAACATCATCGGTTGCGTTAATGTCGATACCGCCAACCGAATCAATCAGCGCCTGCATACCGTCGAAGCTGACCTCGGCATAGTGGGAAATCTGAACACCGCACAGCTCGTTGACCGCCTCGACCATGGCCTCGGCGCCGCCAACGGTATGGCAGGCGTTGATCTTCATGGTCTCGCCCTTGTACTCGACCTTGGTGTCGCGCGGAACGGAAATGAGCGTCGCCTGCTTTTGCGTGGGGTCGATGCGTGCCAGGATAATCGAGTCGGCACGATACGTATCCTCGCCCGGACGGCCGTCGGTGCCAAGAAGCAGCACGTAGAACGGATCCTTTGCCTCATCGGTGTCAACCAGAACCCGACGCAGATTGTCAGTAATGACATTAGAATCGCCGAGCTTGCCCATAATGGTGGCAAACCACAGGCCGGCAGCGGTAGTGGCACTCAGCAGCACGCCAAGCACGACAATGAGCGCGACGTGACGAATCGTGTGGCTACGACGACGTTGGCGAGCTCGCTCGGAATAGCGAGCCACGTTATCGCGACTGTAGATCTTGGCCTGCGCACCAGTTGAGGGTCTTCGGGTGGTGGTATCCGCGAGGGGCTTTTTATTAAACATAGGCAACCTGTATTAGTAGATGACGGGATCGGGGACGGTAGCATGCTCGACATGCGCGCCGAGCGCCTGCAGCTTTTCGACAAACTGCTCGTAGCCGCGCTTGATGTGATGGATAGCCGAAACCTCGGTCGTCCCGTCGGCGATCAAGCCCGCTACGACGAGGGCCGCTCCGCCGCGCAAATCGGGCGAGGTAACCTGTGCACCCGAGAAGCCCTTGACGCCATGAATCATGGCATGATGGCTCTCGATACGAATGTCGGCACCCATGCGCACCAGCTCAGAGGCAAACATAAAGCGATTCTCGAAGATGTTCTCGGTAATAACGGAACTGCCGTCGGCAAGGGCGGAGAGCACCATAATCTGCGCCTGCATGTCGGTCGGGAAACCGGGGAACGGAAGCGTCTGGATGTCGACCGGCTTGATACGCTCGGCACGGTTCACATGGACGCCATCCTCGACGCGCTCGCAGTCGATACCCATGAGCTCCATCTTCTTGAGCACCATGCCCAAATGAATGGGGCAAAAGCCCGTGACATCGACACCGCGATCGTCCGCCATCAACGCACCGGCGACGATAAAGGTACCGGCCTCGATGCGGTCGCCCACCACGCGATGGATAACGGGATGGAGCTCTTCCACGCCTTCGATAGTCACGACGGGCGTACCGGCGCCAACAATCTTGGCGCCCATCTCGTTGAGCATGTTGGCGAGATCGACGATCTCGGGCTCGCGGGCGGCATTGTCGATAACCGTGGTGCCCTGTGCGCGCACAGAGGCCATGATGAGATTCTCGGTCGCACCGACGCTGGCGAACTCGAGCGTGACGGTGGTACCGCGCAGACCTTGGGGCGCATTAGCGTTGATGTAACCGTGGGCGGTATCGAACTCAACGCCCAGGGCCTCAAGACCAAGAATGTGCATATCGATCTTACGAGCACCCAGGTTGCAGCCGCCCGGCATGGCAATTTTGGCGCGATGGAAGCGGCCCAGCAGGGGCCCCATGACGGCGGTGGAAGCGCGCATCTTGGCAACGAGCTCGTAGGGGGCCTCCCATGAATCGACCTGAGAGGTATCAATCTCGAGCGTGTGCTCGTCGAGAACATCGATCGTAGCGCCCATGCCCTTGAGCACCTTGCCCATCACGTGGACATCGGAAATATCGGGCACGTTCTGCAGCGTCGTCCTGCCCGGCGCCAGAAGCGTTGCCGCCATGAGTTTGAGCGCGGAGTTCTTGGCGCCCGAGACGGGCACGGAGCCTCCGATGGCGTGGCCACCCTCAACGCGGATAATATCCAAGGTCTACCCTTTCAAAAAGCATGCCCGGGATGGCTGAGCCATCCCGGGCATGATGTGTTCGCAAATGGTCGAACGCTAAATCGTTTGACTATTGGGCAAGCTTGAGCTTACACCATGCGATTTCATTATAGAGGTAGGCGCGGCGTGCATCATCCTCCGACAAATTACCCAGCTTCTCTTCAAAACCTTGAATATCAGCTTTAAGCTTGTCGGCATCGACGGTCGCCAAATCGCAAGCGCGCTCGGCGAGAACGGTCACGACATCGTCCGCAACCTGGGCATAGCCGCCGGCCACGGCAAACGTGTGGTCGACAGTGCCCATGGCCTTATCGGAAACGCGAACGTAACCGCGGTCGATCGTGCAGATCTCGCTGGAGTGAGCAGGCAGAACGCCAAACTCGCCATCCGTGGACGGAATCGACACAAACGCAGCGTCGCCCTCATAGGCGCAGCTCACGGGGCACACGATGCGGATACGCATAACCTACTTCTCCCCCATCTTGCGGGCGCGCTCGCGCACGTCCTCAATCGTGGAAGCATAGCGGAAAGCCTGCTCGGGCAGGTCATCGGCCTTGCCGTCGACAATCTCGGCGAAAGAGCGGACGGTATCCTCGACGCGGACGTAGACACCGGGGTTGCCGGTGAACTTCTCGGCGACGTGGAAGGACTGCGAGAGGAACTGCTGAATCTTACGGGCACGGTTGACCGTAAGACGCTGCTCCTCGGACAGCTCGTCCATACCCAGAATGGCGATGATGTCCTGAAGGTCGGAGTACTCCTGCAGGAGCTCCTGGACCTTGACGGCGACACGGTAGTGTTCCTCGCCGACGATCGAGGGATCGAGAGCGTCGGAGGAAGACGCGAGCGGGTCGATAGCCGGGAACAGGCCGAGCGACGAAATGCTACGCGAAAGAACCGTGGTGGCGTCGAGGTGCGTAAACGTCGTGGCAGGCGCCGGGTCGGTCAGGTCGTCGGCGGGGACGTAGACAGCCTGGACGTAGGTAATGGAGCCCGTCTT
>URSO01000098.1 GCA_900550415.1 uncultured Collinsella sp. | reverse complement strand
TTATTTTCCGGTTCGACGAACAGCCGATCGTGTCAAATTTGGTCTAACAGAGCCTTATTTTTTAGGTTCTGCAATTGCGGACATCTTTCTACTATTCCATCTTCGCGGCAAATACGGAGTCTGTCTTTGTCACATCGGGGTCTCCGATGTGTGGAGAAGCATGAAGGATTCTGCGCAGTATTTTGTTTCACGAGTTGCCTCTACGTTCTATTCCTCCTTGAACACCATGGTTTTGGGAGTCGTCTCTCCTGGCTCCGCTGAGCTAGGGCGTTTTACGGCTTGCACCAATGCGGTAAATGCAGGAAAAGGGCTTTCATCGCCAATTGCGGATAGCATGTTTCCCTATATGATCAGAACTAAGAACTACCGTCTTCTGGTCAAAATCATCGTATTTGGCGAAGTCCTGCTCGTACCCGCATGCATTGTTGTAGCCGTCTTTGCGCCTGGGCTATGCGAGTGGTTCTTTGGTGAAGGGTACGCTGAAACCGGAGACTATCTGCGAATCCTTATCACGCTCATTCCGATTTCACTCGCCTCATATCTCCTAGGTTTCCCGGCCCTTACTCCTATGGGCAAGTCCGGAGTCTCAAACTCTTCTGTGGTCGCTGGAGCGGTAATTCAAGTTCTTTTCCTTGTCGTGCTCTGGATTTATGGACAACTGAACGCGCTGAACATTTGCTATGCGACTGCTGTTACGGAAACCGTTGTGCTGTTAATTCGCGCCTTCTCGTTTATCGAGGGCTTGAGAGACATACGGAGGAAAAATTCCAATGAGCAACAGGGTTAAAACCGCGATTATCCTTGCCGCCGGTAAATCGTCCCAGTTCTTCCCGCCGCTTTACGACAAGCCCAAAGGGCTTTTCGAATACAAGGGCGAGGTGCTCATCGAGCGGCAGATCCGCCAGCTTCGCGAGGCGGGCGTCGAGGACATCGCCGTGGTTGTGGGCTACGAGAAGGAGCGCTTCTTCTACCTCGAGGACAGGTTCGGCGTCGACCTGGTGTTGAGCACCCGCTGGGCAGACGAGTCGAACCTCTCGAGCCTGGACCTCGTTCGCGACCGCCTGGGCGGCTCCTTCCTGTGCTGCGCCGACCACTGGTACGCTGAGAACCCGTTCGTCAGCTTCGGCGGCGGGGACCGCTCCGTGCGCATGGTGCGCGAGCAGGGGGACGCCACGCGCGAGCTGGTCGCTGACGTCTGCGCCGACGGGCGGCTGGCGAACCTCCGCTGCGGAGCCCCCTCGGGCACTTGCATGGTGGGCGCGGCCTATATCGCGCCCGAGTGGGCGGAGCGGTTCTTCGGGCTCTACGACCGAGAGCGCGGCTACATCGGCGTCAAGGGCCTCCTGTGGGAGCAGTTCTGGGGCCGGCATGCCGACGAGCTGCCGCTCTTCGCCTCCGCCGCCCCCGAGGGCATGCTCGAGTTCGACAGCATGGAGGAGCTCGGTGAGGACGGCGTGCTCGCGAACGTGAGCCCCGCCGCAATCGCCAACATCTGCAGCCTGCTCTCGTGCGAACCCGAAGAGATAACCCACATCAAGCCGCTGAACGCGGGCCTGACGAACGTCTCGTTCTCGTTCCACCTCAGGCACGAGAAGTACGTCTACAGGCACCCGGGCGTGAGCTCTTCCGCCCTGGTCGACCGCGACGCCGAGGTGGTTGCCGAGCGCACGGCGATGGAGCTGGGCATCGACCCCTCCGTCATCGACATCAGCCCCGAGGGCTGGAAGCTCTCGCGCTTCGTGCCCTCGTCGCGTTCCTTCGACTACGGGAACCCCGCGGACCTCGCGGCGGGCGTGGGGCAGATCCGCGCGTTCCACGAGAGCGGCGCCTCCTGCGCGCTCGCGGTCGACCTCCTCTCCGAGGGCGACCGCCTGCTCGAGCTCGCGTCCCCGAGGAAGGGCGAGGCCGTGGGGCGCCTCGCCGGGCTGAGGCACAGCCTGGGCCGGGTATGGCACCACTTGGAGCTCGACGAGTGGCCGAAGGTGCTCTGCCACAACGACACGTACGCGGTCAACTGGATCGTCGGCGACGAGGGCCTTTGCATGATCGACTGGGAGTACGCGGGCATGAACGACCCGATGAACGACCTGGCGACCATGGTGGTGCGCGACGGGCTCTCGCGCGAGAAGGGCGACGAGATCCTGGCGCTGTACTTCGGGCGCGAGCCGAGCGCCGGGGAGAGGCGCCACGCCTACGGCGTGTTCGCGCTGTGCTCCTGGTACTGGGTGTGCTGGTGCCTGTTCAAGGACACGCTGGGCGAGGACGGCTTCTTCATGCTGCGGAGCTGGCGCGCCCTCAACCTCTACCTCCCGCTTGCACTCGAGATGTATGGAGATAATTAGAGATGAACGTAGCGATAATACTAGCCGGCGGCCGCGGCACCCGGGTGGGCGCCGACGTGCCCAAGCAGTTCATAGAGGTCCTGGGGCGCCCCGTGCTGTCCCACACCATCGAGAGGTTCCAGAACCACCCCGAGGTCGACGCGATAGAGGTGGTCTGCCGCAAGGGCTACGAGGACGAGCTGCGCGCCATCTGCGACGCCGGCGGCTTCGACAAGGTCCGCTGGGTGGCCGAGGGCGGCAGGGAGTTCCAGGACTCCGTCATCAGCGGCCTCAGGAACCTCGAGGGCGAGATCTCCGACGACGACCAGGTGCTCGTCCACTACGGCGCCAGCCCGTTCGTGTCCGACGAGGTCATCTCCGACGCGATACGCGTCTGCGGGCTGCACGGCAACGCCAGCCCCGCGCACAGCCAGGTGTACCTGGCCGCGACCCCGGGCGACGGCGAGGGAACGAGCGAGTTCGTGGACCGCGACGAGGTCATGTGCCTGAACTCCCCGCAGGCGCTGCGCTACGGATACGCCAAGTGGGTCTACGAGGAGGGCGCCCGCCGCGGCCTTCTGGACAAGGTGGAGCCGCACACCACGAGCCTGATGTTCGCGATGGGGGAGCGTGTATGGTTCTCGAAGGGCTCGACCGCGAACATCAAGATCACGACGGCCGAGGATCTGAGGCTGTTCAAGGGATGGGTTCTGGCTGGGAAGTGAAGCTCTTAGGAGGAAGCTGTAAATTATTTAATTACCTTTAGTTTGACCACTTCGTAATAGGCTGGCTATTGAAAGGATGATAGGGGATATGAAAGGCATAATCCTCGCGGGCGGGTCGGGTACTCGTCTGCATCCTATAACCAAGGCGATGAGCAAGCAGCTGCTGCCGATCTACGATAAACCGTTGGTGTACTACCCGTTGTCCGTGTTGATGCTGGCGGGCATACGCGAAGTGCTTGTCATCTCGACACCGCGTGACCTACCGGCGTTCAGGGAGCTTCTCGGCGATGGCTCCGAGTTGGGAATGCGACTAGAATACGCCGAGCAGGCCGTGCCTCGCGGTCTGGCAGAGGCTTTTACTATCGGGCGCGACTTTCTTTCCGGCGAGCCGTGTGCGCTGGTTCTGGGTGACAACATGTTCCATGGCCAAGACCTCACTCGCTTGCTTACGCGCGCAAAAGAGAGAGTGGAAGGTCGCGGCGGGGCCGTTGTTTTCGGGTATCCCGTGCAAGACGCAAGCGCCTTTGGCGTGGTGGAGTTCGACCAGAATCATCGGGTTGTCGGCATTGAGGAAAAGCCCGAGGCCCCAAAGTCGAACTATGCAGTACCAGGGCTGTACTTCTATGATGGGCAAGTTTCCGACATCGCGGCAAACGTTAAACCGAGCGCACGCGGCGAGCTGGAGATTACGAGCATCAACAACGCCTATCTAGATAAAGGTCAACTGTCGGTCGAGCTGATGGGCCGAGGCATGGCGTGGCTGGATACGGGCACGCCCGAGGGTCTTTTGAAGGCTGCCGAGTACGTGGAGGCTGTCCAGAGCCGCCAGGGATATTACATCGCATGCTTGGAAGAAATCGCCTATCGTCGCGGATTTATCGACTATACACAGTTATATGAACTGGGCGAAGCGCTGAAGAAGACCGCATATGGCAAGTATCTTTTGAATGTGGCCAGCGAGGCTAAGAGGAGGTAAATATGACAGACATTTTTGAACCCAAGAACATCATCGTAACGGGCGGCTGCGGCTTCATCGGCAGCAACTTCGTGCACTACGTCGTGAACAACC
>URSO01000097.1 GCA_900550415.1 uncultured Collinsella sp. | reverse complement strand
GAAGCCCTCGCCGCACGAAGTGCGCAGCGAGGGCTTCTTGCATGTCCGAGGACGTGCCTAAAAGCAAACTGATGGCGGGCCCGGACGACTACAGGGCTATCGATTACCCCGTGTTCTGCAATCCTGCCGAGACGCCGGTCACGGTCGAAAGAATCAGGCTCATGTACTCGGCCTTCTTCTCCTCGGCCATCTCGTCCTGGTTCATACGCACCTCGCGAAGGGCGCGGACCTGGGCGATGGACAGGGCGTCGACATAGGGGTTGCGCACGCGGACAGCGCAGCCAAGCACGCGGCGGCGCTGTAGCGGCCACTCGTCACCGACGATGGCAAGGACCCACTTACGGGTGAGCTGCATCTCGGTGAAGACCTTCTCGGACAGATCCTGGCGATCGCCCAGGTGCAGATACATCTTGGCGATGCGCTGGTCGGTCTTAGCGATCGACATCTCGATGTTGTCGATAAAGGTGCGGAAGAACGGCCACTCCTGGTAGGCAGCCTTGAGCTGATCAAGGTCGCCAAGCTGCTCGCAGGCAGTACCCAGGCCGTACCAAGCGGCCAGATTGATGCGCGCCTGGCTCCAGCTGAAGATCCACGGAATGGTACGCAGGTCGTCGAGCGACTTGGCGCCCAGGCCGCGCTTGGCGGGACGCGAGCCGATCGGCAGCAGACCGACCTCGGTCAGCGGCGTCACGGTCGAGAACCACGGTGTAAAGTCCTCGGTGTTCAGCAGGTCCAGATAGCGCTCATGGCTTACTGCGTTGAGCTTCTCCGCCATATCCCAGAACTTCTGCGTGGTCTCGGTGTTGGTCTTCTCGACACTCGGGGCCGACTGCAAAAGCGTTGCGGCGGCAACGGACTCAACATGGCGCTGGGCCAGCGTGCGGTTGCCGTAACGGGCAAAGATGACCTCGCCCTGCTCGGTGAGCTTAAAGAAACAGTTGACCGAGCCCTTGGGCTGCGCCAGCACGGCCTTGTTGGCCGGGCCGCCGCCACGGCCCACGGCACCGCCGCGACCGTGCATGAGCACCAGGTCGATATCGTTCTTCTCGGCCCACTTGGCGATGCGCTCCTGCGCGGAGTGCAGCGCGAGCATGGCCGTGGTAGGACCGGCGTCCTTGGAGGAGTCGGAATAGCCCAGCATGACCTC
The DNA here is from genome assembly GCA_900550415.1 of uncultured Collinsella sp. Lineage (GTDB taxonomy): Bacteria > Actinomycetota > Coriobacteriia > Coriobacteriales > Coriobacteriaceae > Collinsella. Next base: position 3,449 of record URSO01000097.1, on the reverse strand, counting down.
CATGCGGCGGTTGGTCTGGGCAAGGCGCTTTTGCACCACGGGCAGCGTAAGCATCTGGTCGAGCACGTCGACGCAGCCCTCGAGGTCCTCGAGCTGCTCGAACAGCGGGATCACGTCGAGCTCGGGGACATCCTCCTCGTGTGCAAAGGACAGGTGGGCAAGCTCAAAGACGTCGGCCACATGCTGGGCGCTCTTGGTAAACGAGATGATGTAGCGATGCGCCATCTTCTTGCCGTAGCGCTTCTGGATGGAGCCGATGGCGCGGAAGGTATCGATGACCTCGCGCGTCATGGGCTGCAGGTCGCCATGGATACCGTTCTCGTGGATATCCTTGAGGGCGCGGGCGTGCACCACGGAGTGCTGACGGAACTCCATCTCGACCATATGGAAGCCGAAGGACTCGACCTGCCAGATGATGGTCTGGACCGGGCCGTAGGCAGCACGGACGGCACCGCAGGCGGCCAGCGAGCGCTGGACGACGCGCAGGTCCTCCAGGAACTCATCGGCGCTGTGGTACATGGTGTCGGTGATGCGACGGACGGTGGCGTTGAGTCGGTCTGCCATGACGAGCATGACGGCGCGATGCGGCTCGTGCTCGGAGATCAGCTCGGCGCGTGCCGTGTACTGGGTGCTCATCTCGACCTGATGGTTCCACAGGTTGATGAGCTCGGCAGACGGCTTGCTATAGGTGGCCTCGAGCGTGAGGTTGCGGCCGATGCGGCGGCACTTGTCCTCGAGCTTGAGCACCATATGGGTGAAATACTTGGCGGCGACCTCACGGCTTACCTTGGCGGTGACGTTGGGGTTACCGTCGCGGTCGGAGCCGATCCAGCTGCCGGGATGGAAGAATGCCGGGCACAGCGGCGGCACGGTACCGGCCTTATCACCCAGCACCCAGTCGTCAAAACGACGATAGATGACGGGAATGACGTCGAACAGCGTGTTATCGAAGATGTCGATGATGGTATCGGCTTCCTCGACCGGCGTGGGCTTCTTGAGCGCGATGGGGCTCGTACGCACCAGGGCGTCGATCTCCTGCAGCATATGGCGCTCGTTCTCCACCAGGTCGGAGCCGCCCAGACGCGGACGCTCCTCCAGCAGGTTGGAGATACGGCGAATCTTGCCCTCGACGGCCTTGCGACGGGCTTCGGTGGGATGTGCTGTAAAGACAGGGTGGAACTCAAGCTTGCCGAGCAGCTCGTTGGCGCCCTCGACACCCCTCTCGTTTACCAACTGGTGATAGGCGACGGTGAGTTCGTTGGCGGGATCGACCTCGGTATCGGTCGATGCGCCGGCCTCGCGCTCGCGCAGCTGCGCCACGCGGTAGTTCTCCTCCGACAGGTTTGCCAGATGGAAGAAGCTCGTAAAGGCGCGGACAATAACCTGCTGCTTATCGAGCGGCAGGCTGTCAATCAGATCGACGACCTCACGAAACGCCACAGCAGTAGGCTCGTCGGCGGTGGGCACGCCCTGCTCGTCGACGGACTCGTCGGCAGCACGGGCGCCGGGGTTTCCGGCATTGGCCACAATCTCGGCCGTCAGGATCTTGTCGAACAGGTCCGCGATCTCGGGATCATACTCGCTAAGCACACGGCGCTCCAGGCGCAGGAACAGCGCCAAGTTGTCGCGCAGCTCCTCGGGGATCTCGATCTCGGCGAGACGCTCCCTGGACTCGGCATTCGAGCCGATTCGGTTAACGAGGCGGTTGACCACGGCAGCGACGCGCGCCGCGGCTTCGGGTACAGACTGGTTGCTTAGGTTCTCAGCCACGTTTCCTCCCATTCCTCCTTCTATGCACGTAACATGCGGTATTCATTATAGGCACTCGGCAAAAACTTTCGGCGCTGATTGCGCTTTACCACACAAAAGTATTTTCTGCATTGCAAGGGTTTTTGCCCTAAATGGTCGTATTTCTCGGTGGGCGGCATACGTAAATGGGGGCATTCCGCATAAAAGCGAAACACCCCCGTAACAATCGCTCGCAATGAGCTGGGCACCTCAGCGGCACTACAGCTCAAAAATCATGCGCTACAGGCGCTCGCGAACCGCCTCGACCACGTTGGCCAGATCGACGAGGGCCTCGTCATGGCTCTCCATGTCGCGCACCTTGACCTTGCCGGCGGCAAGCTCGTCGCCACCCAGGACCAAAATGAGCTTGGCGCCAACCTTGTCGGCCTGCTTAAACTGAGCTTTGAGCGAACGACCCTGGTAGTCGGCCTCGGTCACGATGCCAGCGGCGCGAAGCTCCTGCGTGATGGCAAAGACGTTCTGGCGCAGCTCCTTGCCGGCATTGGCGACGTAGACGCACGGGGCCTCCTCGGCACCCAGGTCGCTGCCAAAGGCCTGCAGGGCCAGCAGCGCACGCTCAAAACCGACGGCAAAGCCGACGCCTGCCGTGGGCTTGCCACCCTCGAGCTCGACCAAGCCGTCATAGCGACCGCCGCCACCGATGGAGCCGACGCCGGCGCCGGGAGCCTCGACCTCAAAGACGGTACGGGTGTAGTAGTCCAAGCCACGCACCAAGGTGGGATCCTCGACATACTCGATACCCGCCGCATCCAAATAGCGCTTGACCTGCTCGTAGTGCTCGCGGCACTCATCGCACAAGTTGTCGCCCATCAGCGGTGCGTCGGCCATGATCTCGCGGCAGTGGTCGTTCTTGCAGTCGAAGGCACGCAGCGGATTGAGCTCGGCGCGCTCGCGGCACTCGTCGCACATCTCGTCGGCGTGATCGAGGATAAACTGCTTGACCTGCTCGCGATAGGCCGGACGGCATTGGGCATCGCCCATCGAGTTAATGAGCAGACGGAGCTTGGAAAGATCGAAACCAAGGCGCTTGTAGAACTCCATGAGCATGATGATGCACTCGGCGTCTGCTGCCGGATCGGGAGCGCCGAGCCACTCGATGCCCACCTGGTGGAACTGGCGCAGGCGACCCTTCTGGGGACGCTCGCCACGGAACATGGCCTCGGCATAATAAGCCTTAAACGGCGTGGAGCCCTGGGGCACCAGGTTGTTCTCCACGACGGCGCGCACCACACCGGCCGTGCCCTCGGGACGAAGCGCCAGGCGCTGCTTGGGCTTGAGCTTGCTATCGGTGCCCTCAGCAAAGACGCGCTCCAGGTTGGCGCCGCTAAAGACGCGGAACATCTCCTTGCGCACGACGTCGGTCGACTGGCCGATGCCGTGGACAAAGACGTCCACCTGCTCGATCGCGGGCGTCTCGATGGGCTTAAAGCCAAACGGCTCGAACACGCCGGCAGCGATCTGCTGCATCTTTTGCCAAGCGCGCATCTCGGCGCCGATAAGGTCGCGGGTTCCCTCCGCCTTCTGTGCCTGCATGGGCAAACACCTTTCTTTTGTATCGCGTCATAGGTAGTGGTCATTATACGGCACAAACACAAACAGCGGCGGCGCATCTGACCGAACGAGGGTATGGGGACTCGTTC
>URSO01000096.1 GCA_900550415.1 uncultured Collinsella sp. | reverse complement strand
CGAATACAAGCGGGGCGTGAAGGCCGGTTATGCCAAGTTTGAGACCTTCCCCATCTGGAACATTCCCCTGAAGCACCCGGTCAACCTGGCTTACGAGGCTGCCACTGCCGACCTGAACGATGTGAACATGATCGACCCGTTCCATCTGGAGGCCTACGGCAAGACCACGGTCAACTACAACCGCGACGTCGAGGCCTTCCCGGTAGTCCGTGCCCTGATGGAAAAGATCCTGGGCAAGAGCCCCTACCAGAGCCCTACGGACATGGGCGTCAATATGGTCGGCTTTGCCATCACCGATGACGATGCCTGCCGCGACGCTTCCAAGATGGAGATCGTCCGCCGCTACTTTACCGCGGTCGAAAATGTGCGCCGTACCGGCGTGGGCGATGAGCAAGTCGACCGTCTCAAGATTATTATGAAGAAAGCCGGCATCGATAAGAACTACTCACCGGCGCGCTCGGCGGCCCTCACCAGGGAGCAGCTGACGGGTGGTCCCGTGGGTGCCATGGTCATGCCCGATGGCTCCGTGGTGACCGGTAAGACCTCCACGCGCCTGGGCGCCGCAAGTTCGCTCATTATGAACGCCCTCAAGCATGTCTCGGGCGTCGACCTTGAGCTCGAGGTCATTAGCGATGAGGCGATCGAGCCTATCAGCAAGCTCAAGACGCATTTCCTGGGCAGCAAAAACCCGCGCCTCCACACCGACGAGACGCTTATGGCGCTGTCGATCACCTCGGCCACGAGTGAGACGGCCGCTCGCGTCCTTTCGGGCCTGGAGCAGCTGCGCGGTTGCGATGCCTTCTTTAGCGTGATTATCTCGCCGACGGACGAGACGGTACTGCGCAAACTGGGTATCAACGTGTGCTGCGAGCCCAAGTTTGAGCGCCGCGGTTTCTTCCATCGCTAAGTTTGAAGCACCGCGGTAATTGCATTGCATTTTGGCCGTATCGGGTTAGCGCCCGGTACGGCTTTTTGATCAATAAAGCGTCTATTTCGGCGAAAAATAGCTGTTTACCTGCCTAGAAACAATTTGAGCGGTATACAATAACCGTAACTGTTTCATCCTTAGCGGGATGCCGCATGATGGATATTACCTGCCATCGTGAGGTGTGTCGGTCGCGCACGGCGCGTTAGATGCTCGTGCTCGGTTTGAGGAGGCTGCTATGGCGGGCAAGGGTCGTGCGAGTGTTAACGATATGAAGCGTGTCGAGGTGCTGGTGTTGATGGAGATCGACCAGCAAACCGAAGACAATGGCGGGCCGTATGGTTTCTCGCGCAAAACGCTTGCCGAGCGCGTGGGGGTTTCGCCGTATCGTGCCCGCGCTGCAATCGATCGCTTGGATTCCGAAGGCATGATTGATGTCGTCTCGCGTTATAGCGACGACGGCGGTCAGCTTGCAAATGGCATTTGCCTCACCGAACGTGGTGAGTGGTATCTTGAGGGCGTCCGTACCGGCATGCTCGTTCAAGAAATGCTTGAGGACGAGGTTGCTGATCGATAGCAGCATGTAACCCTTGCCATAGCGACGCCGCCTGGGAAACCGGGCGGCGTTTTGTTTCAAGATTGAGAAATGCAATCGCACGCGAGAAAAATTGCGGACGGTCCGCGGCGCGAGTATTACAATGAAGACCCGTAAGATGTGGATAAACAACTTCTACGGGAAGCGCAGGTAACTCAATATGACCAAGCATGTGTTCGTAACCGGTGGCGTGGTTTCGTCCCTGGGCAAGGGTATCACCGCGGCCTCGCTGGGCCGTCTGCTCAAGTCGCGTGGCTACAAAGTAACGATGCAGAAGGCCGACCCGTATCTGAATGTCGACCCCGGTACCATGAGCCCGTTCCAGCATGGTGAGGTCTTTGTAACCGAGGATGGTTACGAGTCCGACCTGGACCTGGGTCATTACGAGCGCTTTATTGATGAGAACCTGACCCGCGATTCCAACTTTACGACCGGTGCCATCTACAAAAGCCTAATCGCCCGTGAGCGTCGCGGCGACTTTTTGGGCGGTACCGTGCAGGTGATTCCCCACGTCACCAATGCCATTAAGGACAAGTTCCGCCGCATCGAGGAGCAGACCGGCTCCGATGTAGTCATCACCGAGCTGGGCGGCACGATCGGCGACATCGAGTCCCAACCGTTTGTCGAGGCCATCCGTCAGTACCGCAAGGAGGCCGGCCCCGAGAACGTCTGCTACATCCACGTGTCGCTCGTTCCCTATATCGCCGCCGCCCACGAGGTCAAGACCAAGCCCACGCAGCATTCCGTCAAGGAGCTCCGCAGCTTTGGCATCCAGCCCGATATTATCGTGCTGCGCTCCGACCACCATATCGATGACGCTATCCGCGGAAAGATCGCAAGCTTCTGCGACGTCGACACCGATTGCGTCTTTACCAACGAGGACTGCGCGAGCATTTACGATGTTCCGCAGCTGCTTGCCGAGCAGGACTTTGACCTGCGCATTTGCGAGCGCCTGGGTCTGGATCCGCGTGAGCGCGACATGAGCGAGTGGAACGAGTTCCTGCGCAAACAGAATCACGCCAACCATCACGCCGACAAGGTGAAGATCGCCGTCGTGGGTAAGTACACGCAGCTGCCCGATGCGTACCTGTCGGTTATCGAGGCCCTGCACCATGCGGGCGTCTTCTACGATCGCCATGTGGACGTCCAGCTAGTCGACGGCGAGAGCCTCGATGAGCAGAATGTCTCCGAGGTTCTAGGCGACGCCTCGGGCATCCTGGTCCCCGGCGGCTTTGGCAAGCGCGCCCTGGAGGGCAAGATCCTCGCGGCCGAGTTTGCCCGTGAGCACAAGATTCCGTATCTGGGCATTTGCCTGGGTATGCAAGTGGCCGTGTGTGAGTTCGCCCGCAATGTCGTTGGCCTTGCCGGCGCCAGCTCCTCTGAGTTCGATCCGGATGGCCCGTATAGCGTCATCGACCTGATGAGCTCGCAGGAGGACGTGACTGAGAAGGGCGGCACCATGCGTCTGGGTGCCTATCCGTGCAAGCTTGCTGCCGATACCCTTGCTCGCGAGGCATATGGCGAGGAACTCGTCTACGAGCGTCACCGTCACCGCTTTGAGTTCAACAACGCCTTCCGCGACCAGCTCGAGGATGCCGGCTTGGTTATCTCTGGCCTCTCGCCCGACGAGCGCCTGGTCGAGATGGTCGAGCTGCCGCGCGACGTGCATCCGTGGTATGTGGCAACCCAGGCTCACCCCGAGTTCAAGAGCCGCCCGACCAACCCGCAGCCGCTGTTCCGCGAGTTCGTGCGCGCTTCGATCGGCCAGCACGAGGGTGTCGACCGTCTGCAGGTGACGCCCATGAACCTCGCTACGGACTAAGGGTGCCGGCGAATAAGGAACATACCGAAGCTACTCCCTCGTCGCTCGCCGTGGCGGCGGGGGAGTATCTCGATTACCTCGCGGTCGAGCGGGGCTTGGCGCGCAACACGATTGTGGCCTATCGTCGTGACCTGACGACGTACTGCGCCTATCTGGAGCGGGCGGGTATTGTGTCTTTTGAAGAGGTGACCCGTCAGGTCGTGGAGGGCTTTGTCGCCGATCGCCGCGGCGGAGGCTATTCCGACGCCTCGGTGGAGCGCGCGCTTGCTGCCGTGAAGGGCCTGCATGCCTTTTTGGTGCGCGATGGGGCCGTGGCCCAAAACCCGACGGCGGCGTTGCGCCTGCCTAAAAAGGCTGAGCGTTTGCCGGAGTATCTATCGGTGGAGGATGTCTCGGCGCTGCTCGATCAAGACTTTCCCGAGGGCGAGATGGGACTGCGCGACCATGCCATCTTGGAAGTGCTCTACGGATGCGGTTTGCGTGTGAGTGAGCTGGTTGGGCTCGATGTGGGCGATATCCATATTGACGATGGCTTTGTACTCGTTCGCGGTAAGGGCTCAAAGGAACGCCTGTCCCCACTGGTGGGAAGCGCGGCGCGAGCTCTGACGCTCTATGTAACTGAGGGACGTTCTCGCTTGGCGGCCCATGCCCGCGGAACCGAGACCTCGGCGGTCTTTTTAAATAAGAACGGACGTCGCCTGTCGCGCCAGGCCGTGCATGCGATATGCGAGCGGTATGGGCGTCAGGTGGGGCTGGTGGGGCTCCATCCCCATACTTTGCGCCACTCCTTTGCCACCCACATGCTCGCGGGCGGTGCTGACCTGCGTGTGCTGCAGGAGATTTTGGGCCATGCCGATATTTCGACCACGCAGGTCTACACGCATGTCGACCGAACGCAACTGACCGAGGTCTATCTGGCGGCGCATCCGCTAGCACATCGCTAGCACCTCGCTGACCTGCATATTTATAAATACTAAAGGGGCCGGGCCCCAGATTGCCGAGACGCACTTTTGCGCGCATGGGCAATCTGGGGCTCGTCCCATTTTTCGCTAGACACCGACGCGGCGGTGGGCCGTGTGTACCGTGGGTGGGGGAGTTTGGGGGCGATGTGAACGGCGTGTAAAGGGACGTAAAAATCGCCTCAAGGTCAACTTGAAGGTTGAGGTTCGCGGGCGTGGTTCTACAGGTGGCATCCCGCCTTTGCTGCAAACACAACATATTGTGTTTTCGAACATATGCTCGGGGGTGTTTTACAACATAT
>URSO01000095.1 GCA_900550415.1 uncultured Collinsella sp. | reverse complement strand
CTCTTCACAAATTCTGAACCCTATTTTTTAACTATTTCGGCACTTTCCCGACACGTGATTTGTGTTCGGATGGCGATACATCGATATCAAATGTGCAGCAATTGAGTATTTCTATGCTATAGCCGAGCTGCGAAAACTTTTATTTAGGGCGTATCAACCCATAATCGCGTCAAGCTTTTGGACAGCATTTGGTTAGACCGCTAAAACGGCTTTCCCACTCAGCGCCATCAACACGGCATTAGCTGACACGATATATACCATGAGTATCGTATTGTCACATACCACTGCAAAAGCGGTCTACCAAGCCGCGCATTCGGTGTCTGCGAAAGACATCGAGTCCTGCAGCTCTGCCGCAATTTACGAATCATGCCCCAGCGGAGCACTCCTCGACGCAGCCGCAGAATGGCTTGCCAAACATGATGTTGCCCTCGACGCAAACGATTCCCTCGAGGTAATGGTGTTTGATCGCAGGAACGCGCGCTACGCGATGGACTGTCGATGCCACGTTTCGTCAAAGCGATTCTCATGCTCGCGTTTTATAGAGCTAGAAGATGACATCTACATTGTTGGCGTTGAGCTTTGTGCACTTCAGACCGCCACCTATCTCCCTTTTCGCGAACTAGTGGAGTACTACTTTGAACTGTGCGGCGCTTATTCCCTAGGAACCGGCTCTTCCACCTCCTATACCGAGCGTTTCGCGCTTACCTCGACCGAGAGGCTAAAGCAGTTCTTTAATTCCATTACCAGATGCGACGGTTTGGCCCTTGCCCGAAAGGCGATTCAATGTGTACGCGATGGATGCCGGTCTCCCATGGAAACGGCCTTTGCCATGATGCTTGCGTTGCCCAAAAGCGAAGGAGGGCTTGGCATTAAAGGAATTGAGACCGACTACGAGGTGAAGGTCACCGCCGCCGCAAAAAATCTCACGAGACGCAAAAAGTTCTTTATGGATGCATATCTGAAGAAATCTCGAACAGATATTGAATACAACGGTTTTTATCACGACGCTGAAGAAAACCGCGCCATCGACGAGGAGCGCAAGAATGCGCTTGCGTCCATGGGATGCGGAATCATCACCGTCAGCCGTTATTCCTTTATGCATGCCAGCTCTTTCGTTAGGGTCATGGAGGCAATCCAGCGGAAAGAGGGCATACGCCCCTCGCGCATGCCAAAAGACTTTCAAATCATGCAAGAGGACCTGAGACTGTTTGTGCTCAGAAGGTTTATTGAGGAGAAGAAACGAATCCAGGAGGAGCTTCGCCAGGATTCCGAAGAGCGTCAACGAATCGACCTCGAAAAAGCAATGCTCGAAGGCATCGCATTGGACGATCCGACGATTAACGAGGCTCCGGCAATCGATGACATGCAGACTGCCGAACCCGACAGCCCATCACTCAAGCAAACAAGCAGTTTCACGCCCGAGGGCAGGGTCTTCGGGGCCGGAAACTAGGCTGACTAACAAGGTGGGTACCCTAGCGACGTGCAAAATTGCGAGTATTCAGCAGAGCCGGGTGTCCATCACCCTCGAGTGGATCCAAAAGTGAAGCGAAATCACTCTTACGTGAGAACGTTAGGCAACATTTGAGGAAGAACTCATCGGTTTACCACCTTAAGATAACTCTTTAGCTGCATTATTTGGCCTGCGATAAATTAGCAGACCCACTATCGTTGCAGAATACTCCAATTTTTGCACGGCGCAGGGGCACCCACCCCGGCATCACCTATCAAAACCGCTTAGTCCGGGATCTCGTCCTCTTTTCCTCATCATTTTGTACGACGGATTGCCTAAACGATATTGACATATGAACATGCGCTCATATAATCGGAAGTAAGTTATATGAGCGCATGTTCATATGAAAGGATATTGCAATGAGCATCCGCGTTGATGAAACGAAACCCGACATCGAGGCCACCGAGCCCGCGATCCCCACCACCTGCTCGCCCGAGGACCTTCCCGACGAAGAACTTCTCTACGACCTCGCCGACCTGTTCAAGGTCTTCAGCGACACCACGCGCATCAAGATTCTCTATGCCCTCATGGGTCGCGAGCTGTGTGTGGCGGACATCGCCGAAGCGACCGAAACCTCGCAGTCGGCAGTATCGCACCAGCTGCGCACGCTTAAGCAGTCGCACCTGGTCAAGTTCCGCCGCGACGGCCGCAACATCCTCTACTCGCTTGCCGACGATCACGTCTACACCATGCTCAACCAGGGCATGAGCCATATCTGCGAATAGCAACCAACCGCGGTACCAGCGCGGCCTGCACCCAAGCCGCAAAACAGGGAAAGGAACCCACCATGAAAAAGCAGTTTAAACTCGACGAGATCGACTGCGCCAACTGCGCGCGCGAGCTTCAGGACGAACTGGCCAAGCTCGAGGGCGTCAAATCCGTGTCCGTCAACTTTATGACCCAGAAGCTGACGCTCGAGGCCGACGACGCCGAGTTCGACGAGGTGCTCAACCGCGTTGTAGAGTTTACGGCCGACGCCGAGCCGGACTGCGAGATCATTCTCTAGCCCAGGTTTACGCCAACCTGCAAGGCCGCGCTTGCCGCGGCCTTTGCTCGCGAAGTTATATGAGCGAGTGTTCATACATTCAAATGGGAGGATACGAGTCATGGCCACCGCCGACCCCAAAAAGAAAAAGAAGAAGCGCAAGAAAAAAGAGTCACTCGAGCATAAGCGCAACCGCATCCTGGTAGCGCTAGGCATCTTTGCGGTGGTGTACGCCCTCGACGAGCTCGGTACCCTTACTGCCGCATTCGGCACCCCGGGCGACATCTACGCCAGCTTTGTGCTGTTCCTCGTGCCGTTTTTGATTGCTGGCTACGACGTACTGCAAAAGGCATTCAATAACATCCGCCGCGGCAAGGCCTTCGACGAGAGTTTCCTTATGGCCGTCGCGACCATCGGCGCATTTGCCATGGTGCTCTTCCCCGACACCGACCCGCACATGGCCGAAGGCGCCGCTGTCATGCTGTTCTACCAGGTCGGCGAGCTGTTCCAGGCATACGCCGTGGGCAAGAGCCGCAAGTCGATCAGTGCCATGATGGACATCGCGCCCGACTACGCTAACGTCGAGCAGACCGACGGCACGCTCGAGCAGGTCTTCCCCGATGACATCACCGTCGGCACCGTCATCGTCGTCAAGCCCGGCGAGCGCGTGCCTATCGACGGCGTCATCGTCGAGGGCGAAACCCAGCTCGACACCGCCGCGCTCACGGGCGAGTCAGTCCCCCGCCCCGCCAAGACCGGCGACGATATCATCAGCGGCTGCATCAACATGACGGGCCTCATCCACGTGCGCACCACCAAGCCCTTTGGCGAGTCCACCGTCGCGCGTGTCCTGGAGCTCGTGGAGAATGCCAGCGAAAAGAAAGCGCGCACCGAGAACTTCATCACGCGCTTTGCCCGCGTCTACACGCCCGCCGTCACCGGCGCGGCCGCGGTGCTCGCGCTTGGCGGCGGCCTGGTGACTGGCGCTTGGTCCGATTGGATCCTGCGCGGCCTGACCTTCCTGGTCGTCAGCTGCCCGTGCGCCCTCGTGATCAGCGTACCGTTGAGTTTCTTTGGCGGCATCGGCGGCGCGTCCAAGCTGGGCGTTCTCATCAAGGGCTCCAACTACCTCGAGACGCTCGCCGACATGGACACCATCGTCTTCGACAAAACGGGCACCCTCACCAACGGCACGTTCTCAGTCGTCGCGGTGCACCCCGAGGCTGGCTATACCGAGCAGTCGCTGCTCGAAGTCGCAGCCCTTGCTGAGTCGTTCTCCGATCACCCCATCGCGCAGTCCGTGCGCGACGCCTACCAGGGCGAGGTCGACCCCAAGCGCGTGAGCGACTCCGCCAACGACGCGGGCCACGGCGTGACGGCAACCATCGACGGCAAGCACGTCGTCGTTGGCAACGCCAAGATGCTCGCCGCGGCCGGCGTTGAAGCACCGGACTGTGAGGTTGTCGGCACGATCCTCCACGTGCTCGTTGACGGCGCGTACGCCGGCCACATCGTGATTGCAGACACCGTTAAGGCCGATGCGGAGCAAACGATTCGCGACCTGCATGCCGCCGGTATCAACCGCACCGTCATGCTCACGGGCGACCGCGAGGAGGTTGCAGCGTCTGTGGCCAAGCAACTCGGTCTCGACGAGTTCCACGCGCAGCTCCTGCCGGGCGACAAGGTCGAGCGCGTTGAGGCGCTACTCGCGGCCGAAAGTGGCAAGGGCAAGCTCGCCTTTGTCGGCGACGGTATCAACGACGCTCCTGTGCTTACGCGCGCCGATGTGGGCATTGCCATGGGCGCCATGGGCTCCGAAGCCGCGATCGAGGCCGCCGACGTGGTGCTGATGGACGACAAGCCGTCCAACATTTCCCGCGCGATCCGCGTGGCGCGCAAGACCATGTCGATTGTTTGGCAGAACATAATCTTTGCGCTGGGCATTAAGCTGCTGATCCTTGTGCTGGCAGCGCTGGGTATCGCCAATATGTGGCTTGCCGTCTTTGGCGACGTGGGCGTGGCGATCATCGCCATCCTGAACGCCATGCGCGCGATGGGTGTCAAGAATCTGTAGTGCCTGTGGTCCCTCCGGTCGGGGTCGGGCTTGGTTTTGAAAACGTCCTCGCGCATGAGGCCCGTCTTTCCTGCTCCTGCGGAGCAACGGAAA
>URSO01000094.1 GCA_900550415.1 uncultured Collinsella sp. | reverse complement strand
CCTTTCAACTTCGGCGGCATGATCAAAAGATCAATGCCGCCTCGTTTCAAGGCACCTTGCTCACTCTGGCGGGTTTTCGCTGTCGGTGCCAAAACATCGGCGTAACACTTGGCGCATGGGTAGTCATTGGGGACGTTCTTGTTTGACTAGTCGTTTAAGAACGTCCCCAACCTCTATTTCCCCTTGCACCAAAAACCGCCCCGTTCTCGGTTTTGAGGACGGGGCGGTTTTGCTTACCTAGATTGTTCGAGTTCCTTATGCAAAGCGGGCGACGAGCTCCTGGAGCACGTCGGTCATCTTGACGAGCGAACTGACCGGGACGAACTCGTTGACGCCGTGGTAGCAATAGCCGCCGGTGGAAAGGTTGGGGCAGGGCAGACCGCGGAACGACAGCTGCGCGCCGTCGGTGCCGCCGCGAATCGGCAGCACTTGGGGCTCAACGCCGCAGGCAAGGTAGGCTTCCTTGGCAACATCAATAAGCTCGGGATAGTCACGAACGATCTCGGCCATATTTCGATACTGCTGCTTAATCTCGACCGTCACGCGCTCCTCACCCAGACGCTGGTTGAGCATCGAGGCGGCGGCATCAATAAGGTCGAGTTTCTGCTGGAACTTGGCGGCGTCATGGTCGCGGACGATATAGCGCGCTGTGGCGTGATCGACGGTTGCAGATACACCTTCAAGGTGATAAAAGCCCTCGTAGCCTTCCGTATACTCCGGGCGCTGTACGTAGGGGAGCAACGCGTTGAAGTCGCAGAACAGATTGCCTGCGTTGACCATACGGCCTTTGGCGTCGCCCGGGTGGATGGACTGGCCCTCAAAGCGGACGGTCGCCTCGGCAGCGTTAAAGCACTCCCACTCCAGCTCGCCGATGGGGCCACCGTCGACCGTGTAGGCGTACTTGCAGCCAAAGGTATCGATATCCAACAGCTCGGCTCCGTGGCCGATCTCCTCGTCAGGGCAGAAGCAAATGCCGAGTGCGGGATGGGGCAGAGAAGGGTCCTGAGCGATACGCGCGACAAGTGACATGATCTCGGCGACGCCTGCCTTGTCATCCGCGCCCAGCAGCGTGGTGCCATCGCTGCAGACCAGGTCCTCACCCGCGAGGTCGTTCAGGGCGGGAAGCTTGGCGGTACTCATGGCAACGGGCTTACCGTCAACCGTGCCGCAGACCAGGTCGCCGCCTTCGTAGTGCACGATGTGCGGCTTCACGCCGGCGCCCGGTGCAACTTCGGTGGTGTCGAGATGGGCGATCAGGCCCAGGGCGGGCTTGTCCTCAGCGCCCACACTTGCGGGGATATGCGCACAGACATAGGCGTGCTCGGTCACGTGGGCATCTTCCGCACCAAGCTCGCGCAGCTCTTCAGCCAGCACGTTGGCAAGGTCAAACTGAACGGCGCTCGAGGGTACCTGGTCGCAGTTTGCATCCTCGGACTGCGTGTTGATCTGGACGTAGCGCAAAAAGCGCTCGAGGACATCGGGGTTCGTGGTGGTGTTTTCCATAAAGACCGCTCCAATCTTGGTCGTCGTGTGCAACAAGAACTCTAGCACGGTATGCCACGGCATACTGCGACGCTTGGATGGGGTAGAATCAGCCAATGAATGCAGAAGGGACGGAAGATCATGGATACGACAAATAGCTCGCGCGAACTACATCTGACGGTGGCGAACGAAGACTACTTGGAGTGCATGGTTCGCATTGAAAGCGAAGAGGGGGAAACCAACGGCGTGCGATCGGTCGACATCGCGCAGCGCCTTGGCGTCTCCAAGGCATCGGTCAATAAAGCGGTTTCGGCGCTCAAGGCATCCGAGCTTGTCGAGCAATCGCACTACGGCAAGGTAGTCCTGACCGATCGCGGCCGCGAGGTTGGCACGGCTATCTGGTACCGTCATCGCCTCGTCCGCACGTTTTTGGTTCAGGAGCTCGGTGTCGAATTTGAGCGAGCCGATTCCGAGGCCTGCATGATGGAGCATGCGCTATCCGAGGACACGATGAACCGCTGGCTCGCCTATCTCGAAAAGCAAGGAATCAGCGTCGAGGAATAGCGGGATATATATGGATACGAGTTATTACAATCGCTTTGGTGCCGAGGAACTTACGCGCCGCTTGTCGAGCGAGACCTTGTTGGCGCAGGGCCCCATGGGCAGTGTTCTGTTGAGTGAGTACGACGCCGCAGACATTCCACCGGCGTTTTGGAATCTGGCAGAGCCGCAGGCCGTTTCTCGTATCCATCGCTTGTATGTCGCCGCCGGTGCGCAGGTGCTCATTACCAACACCTTTCAGGCATCAAGCTATGCCCTCAAGCACGACCAGATTGCGCCGTCCGTGGCGGAGGTCAATCGCGGGGCCGTCGACGATGCTCGCCAGGCGCACCCTCAGCTGCTGCTGGGCTCGATGGGCCCGATCGGTATTGAGTGGTTTGCCGAGGACTCTGCCGAGTATCGTGAAATCCGCGGCATTGCGCGCGAACAGGCGCACGCCTTGCTCAATGCCGGCGTTGACGGTCTGCTGATCGAGACGGTGACGTCTATCCGTAATCTGCAGCCCATGCTTGCCGGCGCCCGAGATGCCGCCGACGGCATGCCTGTTCTGGTGAGTTTTGTCGTTGACGATAAAGGCGACCTGCTGGGCGATGGCCTCAACATCGAGGCAGCCGTTTTGTACGCCGAAAAACACGGCGCAAACTCGGTTGGTGTTAATTGCTGTTCGCTTGCGGCCGCGAATGCGGCGGTGCCCAGGATGGTTGCATCGGCGACTACTCCCGTCACGGTGCGTCCCAACGTAGGCGATCCGGTCCAGACTCAGGATGGCCCCGTATGGCACGAGAACCCTGAAGCTTTCGCGCGCGCATGCATCGAATGGAGACATGCCGGTGCCGCAATGGTGGGCAGTTGCTGTGGAACCACGGCAATCACTACGGCAGCAATGGCCGAGGCGCTCGATATATAAAGGGCAAAACCGCTCCATACGGGGCGGTTTTTTTTATTGCCTGCATGTCCTCGGCAGCATTTGCCCAAATGGTGAATGCTGGTGCCGGCAGGTTGCCGAGTGCATGTTGCGGGTATACCCCATGCGTAACATGATCCAAACACTGTGAGGTGTCTGCGCGTGTGCGCGATAATTCATTTTGGAACTGACGGTTGGCGCGCTCGCGTCGATGAGGACTTCACTGCCGATAACGTTGCCCGTATCGCCGATGCCGTCGGCGAGTTGTGGCAAAAGACCAATCCGGGCAAAACGGTATATATAGGGTTCGACACCCGGCCCCTGGCGCGCGAGTTCGCTGAGCTTGCGGCGGGCGTGCTAGCAGCGCACGGGCTAGACGCCGTGCTCGCTTCGCGACCTGTTCCGACCCCTGCCCTTACGTGGGCGGCGGCTTATGACGGTGAGGCGTGCGGCGCGCTCATGGTGACGGGGTCCCATCATCCGCAGGGTTATCTGTGTCTCAAGATTCGCATGGGTGACGGCTCGACCGCCAACCAGGATGTCATCGAAGAGCTCGAAGAGACCATGGCTCCCGAGTCAATGGGGATCGAGGGGCAATATCGCACCGCGGATATCATTCCTGACTATATGCAAGCGGTGGCATCGTTTGTCGATGCCGAAGCCATCCGCGCCGCGCACCTGCGCGTGGTTGTTGACCCCATGGGCGGCGCAGCCCAGGGCTATCTAGCCGACTTGCTGCGCGAGCTTGGCGTTGAGGTGCACGAGATTCACGCCGGGCAGGCGCCTGGCCAAGAAGATATCTGCCCCGACCCCGTTGAGCCGTGGGTGGACGCTTGCGAGCATACGGTTATCGAGGACGGAGCTTGCGCTGGCCTGGTGACCGACGGCGACGCCGACCGTATCGGCGCGGTTGACGAGCGCGGCAGATATATACATCCGCATCAGATCATGGCGCTCGTTTTGGGCGACTTGGTTCAATTTCGTAATTTGGAGGGGCGCGTCGTCGTCAATCTTTCGTGCTCGACGCTCGTGCGTCGCATTGCCGAGGCGCTTGGCTGCCGCGTGACCGTCAAACCAGTCGGTTTCAAATATATAGCGGCAGAGATGAAGAAGGGTGGCGTCCTCATAGGCGGCGAAGAAGCCGGTGGTATCGGCATCGCCGCGCATATGCCCGAGCGCGATGGAATCCTCGCCTGTCTGGTTCTGTGTGAGCTCATGGCAAAGACGGACGCGCCTTTGGGCGTTTTGGTCGATCAGCTCGAGGCCAGTTTTGGTAAGACGAGCTATGGGCGTCGCGATTTGCGCCTTGAGGCCGAAGACGCCGAATCGCTGCGAACGCTGCTTCCTGGCATGAATCCTAAATCGATTTGCGGCAAGGCGCCGCAGGCTGTAAGCCATATGGATGGTTTACGTTTGGCATTCGAGGATGACACCTGGCTGCTGATCCGCCCCAGCGGGACCGAACCGGTGGTTCGCGTATACGCCGAGGGGTTCTCGGTGGAGGAGCGCGATGAGTTGCTCGATGCCGGCTGTGCCTTGGCTAAGGGAGCCTATCAGCTTTAGCCATATGACGCTTCACTATAAAGAGGCCCTCGGTGAGCGGTAGAGAACGGCTGGCAAACGTAAGCAGGGTTTTAATATGTGTAGGAAATGTGTGCGTCCAGATTCCCGCCCCCGGCGCCCCTCCGGTCTGGCAATATATCTCCTTGCCGCGCGGC
>URSO01000093.1 GCA_900550415.1 uncultured Collinsella sp. | reverse complement strand
CATGACCAGAAGGTCTATGCCGTCCTCTTTTCATGCCAATTTGTTCGCTCTGGTGGGCGCTCGCTTTCGTTGCCGAAACATCGACATTGCCTTGGTCGAAACCTGCCAAAAAGGGACAGGTTTATTTTGGTCGGTTTTATCTGGGCAAACGTGGTCATCTATCGCAATGTAGTCGTTGGGGACGTTCTTGTTTGACTAGTCGTTTAAGAACGTCCCCAACGACTACATAGTATGAGAGTGGATAATCTCCTGGTATGAGCCCATATTCATGCTCAAGGTGGGGGATTATCCACTCTCGTTTCTGTTCTTCCTACATTTGTAGGAGCAGTTCGTGGAGGCGGGTGTCTTCGTCGAGTTCGGGGTGGAAGGTTACGCCGAGCTGGTTGCCTTGGCGGGCGGCGACGATGCGCCCGTCGACTTTCGCTAAGGCCTTGGCGTCGCCGTGGACCTCGACGATGCGGGGCGCGCGGATAAACGTCAGCGGCACTTCACCGTCGATGCCGGCTACCTGCCCCTTGGTTCGAAAACTGCCGAGCTGCCTGCCGTAGGCATTGCGCTCGACAAGTACATCCATGGTTGCCAAACGCGGCGTCCCCTTATCGTCATGGGCGGCAAGGTCGTGAGCCAGCAGAATCAGGCCGGCGCAGGTGCCCAGGACGGGCATGCCTTTAGCGATGCGGGCACGAAGCTCCTCGAGCATGCCCAACTCATCAAGCAGCTTCCCTTGAACGGTAGACTCGCCGCCGGGAAGTACCAGACGGTCAAAGTCCTGCTTCAAATCAGCCGCCTGCCTCAGCTCGATACAACGTGCGCCCAGCTCGGATAGCCTCGCCTCGTGCTCGGCAAAAGCACCTTGGACCGCCAGCGCGGCGACCGTCTGGTCTGCGTAATCGCTCATGTGCGATCCTTTCTGCCGGACTAGCGTCCGCGCTCCTCCATGATGATCTCGATCTCATCGGCGTTGATGCCCACCATGGCCTCGCCTAGATCCTCCGAAAGCTCAGCGATGAGCTTGGCGTCGGTGAAGTTGGCCACGGCCTTAACGATGGCGTCCGCGCGCTTGGCCGGGTCGCCGCTCTTAAAGATGCCCGATCCGACAAAGACGCCTTCGGCGCCCAGCTGCATCATCAGCGCGGCATCGGCGGGGGTCGCGACGCCGCCGGCAGCAAAGTTCACGACGGGAAGCTTGCCCGTGGCATGGACCTCACGCACCAGCTCGACCGGAACCTGCAGTTGCTTGGCTGCCTCAAAGAGCTCGTCGTCGCGCAGGGCAACAACGTCGCGGATCTGCTTTTGGATCTTGCGCATGTGGCGCACGGCCTGGACCACGTCGCCCGTGCCCGGCTCGCCCTTGGTGCGAATCATCGTGGCGCCCTCGGCAACACGGCGCAGTGCCTCGCCCAGATCGCGGGCGCCGCAGACAAACGGCACGTCAAACTGGGTCTTGTCGATGTGGTAGACATCATCGGCGGGGGAGAGGACCTCGGATTCGTCGATGTAGTCGATTTCGATGGCCTGCAGGATCTGCGCCTCGACAATGTGGCCGATGCGGCACTTGGCCATAACAGGGATGGAGACGGCCTCCTGGATGCCCTTGATCATCTTGGGATCACTCATGCGCGAGACGCCGCCTGCGGCGCGGATGTCGGCCGGGATGCGCTCGAGCGCCATGACGGCGCAGGCGCCCGCCTCTTCGGCGATGCGTGCCTGCTCGGGCGTGGTGACGTCCATGATGACGCCGCCCTTGAGCATCTGCGCGAGCTCGCGGTTGAGTTTAACGCGATCGGCCTTGCTGGTCTGTTCTGCCATGGTTGCTCCCTTGGTTGGCATGTGCATTGCTTGACGGAACATCCTATCGGGGAGCTGGGTATGGCGAAATACTCAGTTTTCGAGATAATAACAAGGTCAGAGTAATATCAGATTGAATGACTCGATAAGGTCAGGTGACAAACTCATGCTTGACTATAATTTGGAAAACCGCGGCGAAGCATCGCTCTATGAGTATGTTTACCAGCAAATTCGAGATGATATCGTTGCTGGACGCATTGCGGCGGGGGAGCATCTTCCGTCTAAGCGCGCCTTTGCGAGTCATCTTGGTATCAGTGTCATTACCATCGAGAATGCATATAGCCAGTTACTCGCTGAGGGCTATATTTGCTCAATGCCACGTCGTGGCTACTACGCTTGCGAGCTTCCGGATGCACCGGTTTTGGCTTCGGCTGCGGAGGGCATCGACCGAGATGCCGTCTCTGTGGGCCCCATCGTGCATGATGTCAACGGACAGGTCGAGCGATTCGATGCGCTTTCTCCTTCTGCTTTGGAGGCGGCGCGGCTTTGGCAAAGCGCGCTACGGGCGACGCTGGCATCCGAAGATGAGCGCGAAATCTTTTCGCCCGCACCGGCGCAGGGCACTGCTCGGCTACGACGCGCAATTGCTCGCCATCTGCGCGGGATAAGGGGTATGAATGTCGACCCCAACAACATTGTTATCG
Source organism: uncultured Collinsella sp. (assembly GCA_900550415.1). Taxonomy (GTDB): domain Bacteria; phylum Actinomycetota; class Coriobacteriia; order Coriobacteriales; family Coriobacteriaceae; genus Collinsella. The sequence goes on along the minus strand of URSO01000093.1, from coordinate 2,174 downwards.
GTGCGGGCGCCCAGCTGCTCGATACCATGTTGGTTCAGTTGCTTGGAGCCGACAAGGTGTATGCCGTTGAGGATCCGGGCTATTTGCGCCTGACGCGCATCTATCAGGCTATGGGCTGCCAAGTACGACATATCCCGTTGGATGACGACGGCGTGGACCTGAGCGCTCTGCAGAAAACCGGGGCGGATGTCCTTCACCTGATGCCGTCTCACCAATATCCGACCGGCCTTGTGACGAGCATTGCGCGTCGCTATGCCCTGCTGAGCTGGGCCGCCGAGCAGCCGGACCGGTATCTCATCGAAGATGACTTTGATTGTGAGTTTCGCCTTGCCGGCAAGCCGATTCCCGCGCTCGCGTCGATCGATGCCGCCCAATCGGTCATCTACACCAACACCTTTTCAAAAAGTCTGTCGTCGGCCCTGCGTTTGGCGTATATGGTCCTGCCTGATGAGCTGATGGAACGGTTTAGGCGCAACCTTGGTTTTTACGCCTCGTCGGTGAGTTCTGTTGACCAGGTCGCTTTGGCTCGCTTGCTGGAATCGGGTGATTACGAGCGACATGTGAACCGCGTGCGCGTTCGAGCTCGCGAGGCGCGTGATGGCCTGACGGCGCTTGTGCGAAAGGCGTTTCCGGCAGGGGAAGTCTCGATCGAGCATGCAGACGCGGGCCTTTACTGTATCGTGGTTGCGGAGCGTGGAATGGGCGGAAGCACTTTTGCACGGGCCCTCACGCGCTCGAGCATCCCTTTTATCGATATCGGTGACTGTTTTTGGTGTGCCGATGGCGCATCTGTCCCTGAAAACTCAACTCAAATTCTTGTTCAGTATGACGATCTGAGTCCAAAAGTACTAACTACCTTGGAATTGCAGCTAATGGGGGGCACTCTGCAACCTAAGTGAGTAGACTTTTAGCACTTTGGCGACCAGGCAGTTTTGTAACAAGCTATCTACCTGCGGTTTTGAAAAGCAGGATGACCGGCCTGATCGGGATGTTCAAAAAAGTCTACTCACTTGCCGCGCAAAGCTCCTGCATGAGAAAAAAATGGGGTTTTCAACAGGGCTTCGTCCAGCTCTTGGCAAGCTTTTGGCCAGTTGGGGAGGGATGTTGAAAACTCGGCAGTCCGTTCGGCGCCATTTTTGGTGCGTTCGCGCCAATGCGTGACTGACTGGGTTGAAATCCGTGTTTTCCTGTGCCTATGAAAGATCTACTTTGTGATATATCGGCTTTTAGGTACTGGCGTTTGCCTCCTCAAGTCCGCGCTTTGTGTCCGCCTCTTCCACGACCGGAAGAAGACCGGCAGCGATATGATCTCGCCCGCAACCCGACGGCTAAGGTTGCGCTCGGCTTTCCGTTGTATACGTTGGTTCGAACGAGAAACAAGCGGACTTGCCCTGCCGGCATGAGGCAGCGGCTGTTTCTTGGTGAGCTTCCCGGGGAATCCGTGCTGGAAACGGAGCATGGGTTTTTGATTACGTCTCCTCTACTGACGGCATTCATCATGTTGCGGCATCTGACGGATCTTCAGCTTCTTTTGGTATTGGCGGAGATGTGTGGCTTGTTTGCGGTGTGCGCCCTGCCGGCGGCACTTGAGGCGGAGCTTTCGCGTGCAATTGATTCGGGCGCGATTTCGACAACGTTCGGTTGGGTGCGCTGCCCGTCCGAGGACGGCACCGCCTCAAATTTATGGCGTCGAGACGCTTTGGTTTTGGGCGGAGACCTTGACCGTTTTTGTTCAGATGTTTGCGGGATGCGTTACGGCAATAGATTTATAGCGGTATCACAACTCGTTCCATTGGGTGCCGCGTCGCCTTTTGAGGTCGAGGCGTATTTGCTACTTGCACTGCCGCGATCCCTGGGAGGCGAAGGTTTTTGCGGCATAGAGCTCAATGTCGAAGTGAGGCTAGGTGCAAGTGCTCGAGCGATTGCGGGAAAGTCCCGCGTCTTTATCGACCTGCTTCTGTCTTCGCCGGACGGAGCGCGACAGGTGGCCATTGAATGTCAGGGAAAGGCCTCGCACGGGCGCGCAGGGGACGGCTTGCGTGACGCCGATCGCATGACGGCGCTTCAGGCTATGGGCTACGATGTGCTTCTCCTGACACATGGGCAGATATCCGATAAGGGTAGTGTCGAGAAAGTTGGTGTAGCGTCCGATCCGAAGCGAGTCGGCCCGGCGC
>URSO01000092.1 GCA_900550415.1 uncultured Collinsella sp. | reverse complement strand
TCACGACGGAGGCCACGTTGAGTGGCCTCCTGTTCGTGCGGAACTCGCGATAAAGTTCATATGCGGCCGTTGGCGCCCGGACAGCGCCGGGGACCTTTCTGTATCGATATAGCTTCTGAGCTGGATCGGCGTCGACAACGTCCAGCAAGGTTAACAAGCCAGCGTTGAATTTCCGGCGTGCTTTAGCTGAAAGAAAAGATGGCATGCGGAGCTTTGCTCCGCATTTGAGATGGGAGCTCCCGCGGCTCCCGAGGGGCATCTCTCATGCAAAAACTTTTGTTGGGTAAAGTCCGAGGTCAATGGCGTTTTATACCGAGAAATTCAAAAATAGTTGAAAATTATTACAAATTTGCGTTGACTTTAGGTAACTAAAGTTTCATACTCCTTTTTCAACCACTGGGGGATGTGAACACGCACGGATCGTTCGCATCATGATTGAAGAGGATTTTTTAGACATGTTCACGCATCAGCTAAACATTATCAGCGTAGTAATTATCTGATGCGGGTTAGCACATACAGCTAGCCCGTACGATAACGGGCGGCTGATGAAGATGAGGGTCGTCGAGCGCAACCGACGGCCCTCATTTTTTATGTCTGAGAAGTTCTTTTTAGAGGAGGAAATGTAATGAACGGAGTTTTGCTCATGGTTGTGGCCGCGGCGGTGCTCGCCTGCGGCTATCTGGGCTATGGCCGATGGCTGGCCAACAAGTGGGGCGTTGACAAAGAGGCCCTCACGCCGGCCAAGCGCATGAAGGACGGCAAGAGCTTCTCGCCCGTCTCCGCCTTTACCGCGTTCTCGCACCAGTTCAGCTCGATCTGCGGTGCTGGCCCTGTCACGGGTACGATCGTCGCCATGGCCTTTGGCTGGCTGCCCGTCGTGCTCTGGGTCCTCGTCGGCGGCATCTTCTTTGGCGCCGTCCACGACTTTGGTGCTCTGTACGCTTCGATGAAGAACAACGGCAAGTCGCTCGCTCAGCTCATCGAGAAGTACATCGGCAAGACCGGCCGTCGCCTGTTCCTGCTGTTCTGCTGGCTGTTCTGCATCATCGTCATCGCCGCCTTCACCGACATGGTCTGCAAGACGTTCATGTTCACCCCGGCCGTTGACGCTTCTGGTGCTGCTACCGGTGCCATCGACTTCACCAAGTCCTATGCCGCCGGCTGCGCTGGTACCATCTCCATCCTGTTCACCTTCGTCGCTATCGCCTTTGGTTGGGCCCAGAAGAAGTTCAACCTCACCGGTGCTACCGAGTTCGTCACCGGCGTGGTCCTCATGGTTCTCATGTTTGCCGTCGGTATGCAGTTCCCGGTCTACCTGGATAAGTTCCAGTGGTTCGCCGTCGTCATAGTCTACCTGGTCTTCGCTGGCGCTATGCCCATCCAGATGCTCAAGACCCCGCGTGACTACCTCACTTCCATCATGATGATCGTTATGATCGTTTGCGCTGTCCTCGGTATCGTCGTCCTGGGTGTTAACGGCCAGGCCACCATCACCGCTCCGGCCTTTACCGGCTTCTCCAGCGCTTCTGGCATGATGTTCCCGGTCCTGTTTGTTTCCGTTGCCTGCGGTGCCCTCTCCGGCTTCCACAGCCTCGTTTCTTCTGGTACCTCCTCCAAGCAGGTCGAGAAGGAGCAGGACGCCGTCAAGGTCGGTTATGGCGCCATGATCGTCGAGTCCTTCGTCGGCATCCTTGCCATCATCGTCGCCGGCATCATGTTCTCCGATATGAACACCGCCGGCACCGGTGCCCTCAACGCCGGCGTCGCTTCCACCCCGTTCCAGATCTTCGCCGCTGGCATCTCCCGCGGTATGCAGGCCTTCGGTGTTGACGGCACGCTCGCTACCGTCTTCATGACCATGAACGTCTCCGCTCTGGCCCTGACCTCGCTCGATGCCGTCGCCCGCATCGCCCGCACCTCGTTCTCCGAGTTCTTTGCCCAGACCAACGACGCCCTGGCCATCGAGTCCAAGGCCGGCTACATGAAGGTTCTCGGCAACCCCTGGTTCGCCACGGTCGTCACCCTGCTTCCCGGTCTCGCCCTCGCCTTTGGCGGCTATGCCAACATCTGGCCGCTCTTTGGTGCTTCCAACCAGCTGCTCGGCGGCATGACCATGATCACCCTCGCCGTGTTCTGCAAGTGCACCGGCCGCAAGGGCTGGATGCTCTACGTGCCCGTCGCCTTCCTGCTCTGCTGCACCTTCACCTCGCTGGTCCAGAGCGCCATGGGCTGCATGACCGCTGTTCAGGCTTACGGCTTCTTCGGCACCATCCCGGCTACCGCCACCACGGCCGCCGTCTCCGTCGCCGCCACCAAGGGCTTGCAGCTCGTTTTCGCCGTCCTGCTGATGGTCCTGGGCCTCATCGTCGCCGTCAACTGCCTCAAGGAGTTCTTCGGCAAGGAGGCCGGCTCCATGCCCGACGAGGAGCCCGAGTGGTCCGAGATGGGCAAGGCCGAGTACGGTCGCGCCGCTGCCGCTGAAGCTCCTGCCGACGCCGAGGCCGCCAAGGCCTAGTCAGCTTGATGGACTAACCGTTCCATCCATATGACTCGGAAAGACCGGGTCCGCGACTTCGCGGGCTCGGTCTTTTTTTCATGCGAAAGCGGGTGACGCTCGAGTGTTCTCGCAGATGTTTTGCGTGAATAAGGGCGCGCGTTGTACCATATAAACGTATATGTGTACATATGAAAGGGGCCCCGTGGCCAAGACGGTATATTCCGATAATCAAAACAATGTCGATGCCCTGGCTGAGCGCCTGAGCAGCCAGACGTCGCTTTCTGCCGAGCGCGCCAAGCTGGTTGCCTACGACCTGCTCTGCCGCAAGGCGCTCAAGATCAAGTCGAGCGCGCTGGCGCAGATTTTCCGTTCCGTCGATAAGGAATGCAACACCAAGGTGATGCGCGACGAACTCATCGCGGCAAAGATCGTTACCAAGATCGAGGGCAGCGGCATTAACGGGCGCCCGGCGTTCTATACCATCAATGTCGAGATCCGCGATGCCCAGGAGCAGCCTGCCGAGTCCGTCGAAGATTTTGTCGTCGAGGATTCCGCTGACGTGCCTGCTGTGGAAGAAGTTGCTCCGCGTGAGCATGTTGATACCGATGAGTTGCTCGATGAGAACGTCGTGCGTGCCTTTACGGCCAAGGCAGGGCGCGGCGGTTTTGGCGGGGGTGGCAAGCGCGATGCGCAGCGTCGCGCCCAGCAGGAGCGCTTCCGTCGCGCCGTTGCTCAAAAGGGTGAGACGGATGCCGAGGCTGTTGAGAACGAGGTTGCTGCCGAGTCGCAGAGGCCCGCGAAGGAGCAAAAGCCCGTGGAGGCCCAGGAGCCCCAGCGTCGCCGTGGTGCCCACTTTAAGGCTGCGCAGCAGGATGTCGCGCATGAGGTTGAAGAGCTTTCCGAGGCCGCAGACGATGTTGAGGAGTCTGCCAAGAAGGCCCCGGGCTCATGTCGTCCCGGACGTGGTTTTGCGAGGCGCGCGTATCCCGTAAGGCGTCAGGAGAAGGGCGAGCCGGCTCCGACCGCTCAGGCCGAGAAGGCCGAACAAACCGAGAAAACCGTTGAGCCGGCGGCTCGCGAGCAGAAGCCTGTTGAGCCGCAGCTTGAGGTTGCTGCCGAGGCCAAGGGCGAGCAGCCTACTGATGGGCAGACGGAGCAGGGCGCGTCGAGCAGGCCTCGCCGCCGTCGCCATCGCGGGGGTCGCAGTTCCCATGCCGAGACTGCAGCCGAGAAGACCACGCCGCAGGACGAGGATGCGAAGGCCGAGGTTTCTTCGGGGCAGCCTAAGCGCCAGCCGGCGAAGGAGAGCAAGTCCGATCGTCCGCAGAAGCAGGCGTCTATGCCGAAGCGCGAGCGCAATTCCCAAGGCGATTCTAAGCGCAGGTCTCAGAAGAAGCCGGAGTCTGCCGCAGCAGATGCTGCTGCCCAGCAGCCCGAGTCGGCCGTCCACGGCGAGGTATCGGCGTTTGCCCTTGCCCGCGTTTTAGGCAGGCAGCTGCTCAAAGTTGTCCCTACGCCTACGGCGCTCTCTAAGATCAAGGAGCAGCAGACACAGATCGTAAAGGTCGAGGGCAAGGGCGGCAAAAAGGCTCCGCAGCGCACTCAGCACAACGAGATGTCCAACCGCAAGATTGCCGAGGAAATCGCAATCATCCAGGCTTGGATCGAGCAAAACCGAGGTGCCGATACGCCGGTTGCCTCGCGCCGCCAGCGTGCCTACCAGATTTTTAACGACGAGAAGGCTTTTGACGGCAAGCACGGCGAGCGTCTAATTCGGCGTATGACCGAAAAGGGCATCAGCATGCAGGCGATTAAGGTCGCCCCCAACCGCCCCGTGCACTTTACGGGTTTCTTTACGCTGGGCGCCGATAAGCCGTTCATTATGGTCGAGAACCTGGACACCTATGACGAGATCGTCAAGCTCCTGCGCGGCCGCAAGCACGCTAAGCTCTTTGGCATCAAGGTGGGCGGCGTGATTTTTGGCGGCGGATGCAAGGCGAGCGTCTCGCATGCCCTGGACGATTATCTGGCTGAGATCGGCTATCGCTTTAACTACGTCTACTACGTGGGCGATATCGACCGCGAGGGCGCGCGCATCGTCGAGCAGGCTCGCAATGCCAATGTGGTTGAGATTCGCCTGCATGCCGGCATGTACCGCGCCATGCTCGCCGAGCATAAGCGTCGCGTGAAGGCCGGCGGCGAGTGCGAGCCCGCGGCTGCCAACCAGGGCGTGCCGCAGAACTTGGCGGCGACGATCAAGGATCTGCCCATGGTCACGCGCGTGCAGTTCCGCAATGTGCTGCGCGAGGGCGGGCGCATTCCGCAGGAGATTCTGATGACCGCCGACTATCGGGATGGCGACTCGGGAAGCTTCGACCGCATGCTGAACAACTAAATTCCGCCGGCCCCGGGAGAGCGGGGACACCGGCTTAGGTTTATCGCGAGTTCCGCACGAACAGGAGGCCACTTAATGTGGCCTCCGTCGTGAGCAGG
>URSO01000091.1 GCA_900550415.1 uncultured Collinsella sp. | reverse complement strand
GAAGTTCGCGAAGCCCACTTCTCAGAGGAAGGCGCCCGCCCGGAGGCGGCCCCAGCGCGAGACCGTCCCGGATGCTATTCGTTGTCGCCGGCAGTTAGCTGCGTTGCGGAGAGCGCGCCGTCGGCTGCGGTTGCGGCAGCGGCGTCGGGCCAGACCCAGTCGGTAAAGGCCGGGTGATCGAAGCCCTCGTCGCACGCGAACTCAAAGGCCTCGGTGCGGAAGGCCTCCCACTCATCAATCTGCTCGGCAAACTTATCGGCGTCGACCATGCGCAGAACGTCGGCGGCCAGGGCCCAACGATCCATGTTGTTCAGGCGCAGCATGTCGAACGGCGTGGTCGTGGAGCCCTTCTCCTCGTAGCCGTGGACGCGGAACGCGTCGTGTCCGGGGCGGTTCCAGATCAGGCGGCGAATCGTTCCGGCATAGGCGTGGAACGCGAAGAGCACGGGCTTCTCGCCGCAGCCAAACAGCTCAGCCCAGCGCTCGTCGCTTATAGCCTGGTCGTTCTCGCAGACGTTCTGAATCTTGAGCAGATCGACCACGTTGACGAACCATACCTTAATGCCCAGCTCGCGCAGCATATCGGTTGCAGCCAGAGCCTCGAGCGTCGGCACGTCGCCACACGTGGCGACCACGACGTCGGCCTCGCCGAGCGAGTCGGCGGTCGATGCCCACTCCCAATTTGCGACGCCCTCGGCGAGCTCGGCCTTTGCCTCGTCGACCGTCTGGAAGGTCGGGGCGGGCTGCTTGCCGCAGAAGATGGCGTTGACGCAGTCGGTGGACTGGTAGACGCGCTCGGCCACGGCGAGAGCCATGTTAGCGTCGGCCGGATAGTAAGCGTTCACGATATGCGTGTCGTTGGCCTTGTTGAGCAGCAGGTCGATAAAGCCAGGATCCTGGTGCGAGAAGCCGTTGTGGTCCTGACGCCAAACATGGCTCGACAGCAAAATGTTGAGGCCGCTGATGGGGGCACGCCACGGAATCTCGCGCTTGGTAGCCTCGAGCCACTTGCAGTGCTGGTTGACCATGGAGTCGACCACATGGACAAAGCTCTCGTAGGAGCTCCACACGCCGGAGCGGCCGGTGAGCACATAGGCCTCGAGGAAGCCCTCGCACTGGTGCTCGGACAGCTGCTCGACAACCTTGCCGGAGCCAGCGAGCAGCTCGTCGTTGGCCTCGTCCTCGTAGAAGCCGGCATCCCACTGCTTCTTGGTCACCTTATAAGCGGCCTGCAGGCGGTTGGACGCGGTCTCGTCTGGACCGAAGATGCGGAAGTCGTCCATGTTCTTGGCCAGAACGTCGGCAGTGTACTCACCAAAGACGCGGGCAGCCTCGGTGGAGCCCCAACCATGGCCCTTCTCGGCGACGGGAATCTCGTGGGCGTGGATATCGGGCAGCTCGAGCTCGCGACGCACCTTGCCGCCGTTCGCGTTGGGGTTGGCGCCAATACGCAGCTCGCCGGTCGGCATAAAGGCCGTTACCTCGGGGCGCACCTGGCCCTCGGGCGTAAAGAGCTCCTCGGGCTTGTAGGAGCGCAGCCACTCGCGCAGCACGCGGAAGTGCTCGTGAGTGTCCTTGGCGCTTGCCAGCGGCACCTGATGGGCGCGCCAGGAGTCCTCGGTCTTCTTGCCGTCGATCTGCTTGGGGCAGGTCCAGCCCTTGGGCGTACGGAACACAATCATGGGGTAGGCCGGGCGGACCACGGTCTCGCCCGCGGCAGCCTGGGCCTGCGCGGTGGCCTTGATGTCACAAATCTCGTCAAAGACCTGCTCAAACAGGGCGGCAAAGCGCTCATGGATGCTTGCGTGGCTCTCGTCGTCAAAGCCGGCGATAAAGAAGTGCGGCTTATAGCCCATACCCTCAAAGAACTTGGTGAGCTCTTCGTCGGACACGCGGGCGAGGATGGTGGGGTTGGCGATCTTGTAGCCGTTGAGGTGCAGGATCGGCAGGACGATACCGTCGGTTGCCGGGTTCACGAGCTTGTTGGACTGCCAAGAAGTCGCGAGCGGGCCGGTCTCGGACTCGCCGTCGCCCACCACGGCCACGGCTAGCAGGCTCGGGTTGTCCATGACGGCACCGTAAGCGTGGCTGAGCGTGTAGCCGAGCTCGCCGCCCTCGTGGATGGAGCCGGGCGTCTCGGGCGCAAAGTGGCTCGGGATGCCGCCGGGATAGGAGAACTGGCGGAAGAACTCCTGCAGGCCGGCCTCGTCATTGGTGATGTCGGGGCGGATCTCGCGGTAAGTACCGTCGAGCAGCGACTGGGCGGTGCCGGCGGGGCCACCGTGACCCGGGCCCATCAAGAAAATGGCGTTCTGGTTGTGATCGGCAATAAGGCGGTTGACGTGGCCGAACAGGAAGTTGATGCCGGGCGTAGTGCCCCAGTGACCAACCAGGCGATGCTTGACGTCCGGACGACCGAAGTCGCGCGCCTCGCCAGTCTTATCGTCGACAAAGTCAGCGCGCATCAGCGGGTTGGAGCGAAGGTAGATCTGACCGACGGACAGGTAGTTCGAAGCGCGCCAATACAGATCGACACCCTCGAGCTCGGAAGCCGGCACCTCGTGCCCCAGCTTTTGCCACGGCGTCCCCAGTGTTTTAGCCATTGTTTATGTCCCTTCGCTGCGCGGTCACCCTCCGATACGGCAACCATTCGTTGGGACTAGTATATTTGCTAAAACGTTTTATCATGGTGAAAAAACGTTTTACCATCTCTATCAAACACACCAATTGGCAAAACGCAACATTCACCTGCGGCATTGCCTGTCACAGATGCTCCACATTCGATCTTCTCGAATTGATAAACATGTTTAGTTGTATTTAGTAAGTTCTAGAACGCTGCCCTTCACAATGAGAGCAGGCTCCAGAACCACTTCTTCGGCACGCCTGCCGCCCTTGCCGGCAAGACGTTTGGACATGCAACCAAAGGCATGCTCGGCAAGCACGCCCGGATCCTGCTCGATCGCGGTCAGCGCCGGCTCAAAGAGAACGTCGGCAGCCGAGTTGTCATAGCTCACCACCGAGATATCGCCCGGGATGCTCTTCCCCATCTCGTGCAAGCGCTTGAGCAAACCGAGGGCGATGTTGTCCGAACTTGCGAACACGGCGGTGGCATCGGTTGCGAGCACCGCCTCCGAGGCCTCGTAGGCACTCGGAATGTAGTACTCGCTCTCGAACTCCAAGCGCGCGTCGATGGGCAGGCCAACCTCGCGCAGCGCGCGTTCATAGCCGGCAAGTCGCTTGCGGCCCGTATTGGAGCGGCGCGCGTTAACCAGGCAGGCGATGCGACGGTGGCCCTGCTCAATCAGATATCGGGTAGCCATGTAGCCACCCATCTCGTGGTCAAACATCACCTTGTCGCACTCGAGCCCCTCAATGGCACGGTCGACCATTACAGCCGGGATGGGAAGGTGGCTGACTTCTTCGCGAAGCGCACGGTCATCGGAAAACTCGTCGCCCACCACCAGGAAGACGCCATCGACACCGCGCGTCACCAGCTGACGCAACAGCTCCAGATCGTCATCGGCGCTTCCGCCCGAGCTGGTAATAAAGAGCGCGTAGCCGTCCTCGCGGCAGCGCTTTTCCAAGCTGCCGGCGAGCGAGGCGAAAAAGCGGCTCTCGATGTTGGGAACGATAAGGCCCAGCGTGCGCGACTCGCGCATGACCAGGCTGCGCGCAATCTGGTTGGGAACATAGTGGTTGCGCGCCGCAACCTCCTTGATGAGCTTGCGGTTTTCTTCCGAGATGCGACAAGGCCGATTGTTGAGAACAAGCGAGACCGACGAGGGGGAAAGCCCCACCTCTTGGGCGATCTGCTTGAGGGTGACTTTGTTGGCCATCTCGCTCCTTCCGGGTTTACGCGCAATCTCTTGAAAGTATAGCGACTGCCCCTCTACCTCGATGATAAACACTTTATCAATCCGGTGGACGGCAGTTTTATCGCCGCCAGCGCACCAAATACATCCGGGTGGGGTATATTGCAATCGATTGATGAGAACGACCACCAAAAGGCGGATATTCGTATGCACGAGAACGACTTTTTTAACGAGGACCTGCTGTGCGCGCTCGCTGGCGTTGCCGGCGAGGACAACGTGTTGATGAGCGAGCCCATGCGCGAGCACACCACGTTTAAGATCGGTGGCCCGGCCGATGTCTTTGTCACGCCCGATACCGAGCAGGGCCTCGTCGCCACGCTTGACACCTGCTATCGCTGTGATCTGCCGCTCACCATCGTGGGCAACGGCTCGGACCTGCTCGTCGGAGACAAGGGCATCCGCGGCGTCGTCGTGGCGCTGGGCGAGGGCCTCTCCGACATTACGGTCGACGGCACGCACGTCACGGCGGCAGCCGGCGCCCTGCTTTCCGATGTCGCCGCGGCAGCAGCCGAGGCCTGCCTCACCGGCATGGAGCCCATCTCGGGCATCCCCGGATCGGTCGGCGGCGCCTGCTACATGAACGCCGGTGCCTATGGTGCCTGCATGGCCGATGTGCTGGAGTCTGTGCGTGTCTACAAGCCCGCCCGCATGCTCGACGACGGCACCCGCGGCAGCGGCAACATCATCGAGTTCGATGTCGATGAGCTCAACCTGGGCTATCGCAAGAGCCGCATTGCCGACGACGGCTTCATCGTTCTTTCGGCCACCTTCAATCTCGCCCCGGGCAACGCCGCGATGATCAAGGCCGACATGGACGAATACCGCCAGCGCCGCGAGGACAAGCAGCCGCTCGACATGCCGAGCGCCGGCTCCACCTTCAAGCGCCCCGAGGGCTACTTTGCCGGCAAGCTCATCATGGACGCCGGCCTGCGCGGCCATGCCGTCGGCGGTGCGCAGGTAAGCGAGAAGCACTGCGGCTTCATCGTCAACGCCGACCACGCCACCGCAGCCGACGTCGACGAACTCATTCGCGACATCCAAGCCAAAGTCAAAGACCAATTCGGAGTAGACCTAGAACCCGAAGTTCACCGAGTAGGCGAATTCCTCTAACAAAGAAGGCCCCGAAAGGG
>URSO01000090.1 GCA_900550415.1 uncultured Collinsella sp. | reverse complement strand
CGAGCCAGGACTGTCCGAGCAGGCGACCTTATATATTTGCCCTCCCCGGGGCTCCCGCACAACGGGCCCTCGGTTGGGTTCTATCCCTTTGGCAGTCGCTTCGCTTCTGCCCTACTTTGCTGGTATGACGGTTTGGCGTTGGATCGGTTCTTTCTGATATATGCTGGTTGCGGCTCTTCTTTTGGGAGGAGTCGCTTTTTTGTTGCTAGGAGGTTGGCCCGTGGCTGATGGGGAGAATCGTTCTGAGCTGCTTTCCACAGATTGGAATCTGGAGTGGATGCGTCTGCAAGCTGATCGGCGGCGGGCTGACGATTCTTTTGAGTGGGATAAAAGGGCTCGGCATTTTCGGCCGTTGGAGACTGCCCCTTATGCTCGGGATTTTATAAAGCTGCTGGCGCTTGAGCCCAGCGAGTCGGTACTCGATATGGGGTGCGGGGCTGGGTCGATTGCTATTCCGCTTGCTCAGGCTGGGCATCCTGTGATTGCTGCTGACTTTTCCCCTGCCATGTTGGGCGGCTGATGCTGGCATTGAGTACTATGGGCTCGAAGATCGCATTACGCCGCTTGAGCTTGCTTGGGACGATGATTGGGATTTGGTTGGGCCGGTTGCCAAGACTGTGGATGTTGCCTTTGCCAGTCGTTCCGTCACCACAAATGACCTAAAAGGTGCGCTTGCCAAGCTCGACCGTACGGCTCGTCGCCGTTGTGCTGTCACGATGGTCGCCAACTCCAGCCCGCGCTATGACCTGCACGTGATGAACGCTATCGGCGCCTCGGTTACCTGCAGCAATGGCTTTGTGTACGCCTTCAACATCCTCATTCAGATGGGTGCGTTGCCGCAGGTTACATACTTTGAATCGCCTCGTCGCGATACCTTCGATAGCCTTGAGGCAGGCGTGGCGGATTTTTCCCGTATGCTCGAGCATGGCAACGAGGATAAGATCGACCGCCTGCGCGACTATATCGCTCAGCACATGATCGAAAACCCCCATGCCGGCGAGCCGGGCTCCAAGGGCGTGCCGCAGGGGCGCTATATGCTCGACCATATCCGTAAGGTTCGCTGGGCGTTTATTGCATGGGAACCGGTCTCTGCGCCCAGCTCATAGCCTGTTCGCAGCCCGCACCGCCCACTCACTCGGCATCCGCATTCTTTTTGAACTGGGCAAACGCGCTCCACACCGCGCCGTTCCTGCGCTATCGTGGGACAGCTCACGTAGATTAAGGCCCCGTCGCGGGGCGCCCCATACATAGAAAGCGAGAACCCATGGCACTGACAGGAGCCCAGGTCAAGCAGCTTCGCAGCATGGCCCATCACCTCAACCCCGCCATCATCATCGGTAAGTCCGATGTCAACGAGGGCACCGTCGAGCAGACGGTCGCCTACCTGGAGAAGCATGAGCTCGTTAAGTGCTCCGTGCTCGATGGCTCCAGTCTTTCCGCCCGCGAGGCCGCCGAAGAGCTCGCTGAGCGTTGCCACGCCGAGGTCGTCCAGGTCATCGGCCGCAAGTTCTCGCTGTATCGCGAGTCCTCGCGCAAGGACATCGAGAAGATCAAGCTCGTCTAAGAGTCAATGATCCGGCGAACCAACACATAGCAAGCTTACGGGTGCCCAAGTACTTCGGGCGCCCGTTTTTTATCGCTCGACCAGCACGCGATTGAGCCGCCCCTCCACCAAGCGCTCGTATAGACGCCGCGTCTCGGGCTCGGGCACGCCATTGACCTGCTCCCTCAGATGGTGCATATGCCCACTGTATAGCTCGACGATATCGCGCCTCCGCCCCGCCGCACTGTAGACACGCATGGCGCAGCGCACCATATCCTCACGCGCCGTTTCCTGTCGAAGACCCGACTCCGCCAGCCAAATCGCCGACTGCAGATCGTTTTCTTCTAGAGCGGCATTTGCTCCCTTAATCATGCAATCGATGTACTTTGACTGCATAATGCGTCGCATACGCAAAAAGTAGGTGGGATTACAGCCATTGGGAACATACAGCGGTCCGGCATAAAGCTGCTCAATCTTAAGGCACAGCTCAACTAAATGGGGCCCGCGCGCACCCGTGCGATTTCCCAAAACCTCGCGGCTTATCTGGTCAAACAGCCGTACATCGGTCTTGACGTAGTCGCCGTTGAGTCCGATGCATTCATTTTGGATGAGCACACACGACTTGCCATCCGGCGTCGGTCCCAAAGCCGACCGCAAGCGCGATATCGTCGAGTACAGGTTATTGCGGGCGCTATTGAACTCGGCATGGGGCCACAGCTCCATGGCCAGCGTCTCACGATCGACGAGCGCATCCATGCCCAGTGCAAGCCGCTCGGCAAGTGTCGCCGCCTTCTTGCGGCGCCACATTTTGTCCGTGATGGGAAACCCGTCGCGCTCGGCGCGAAACGCACCAAACATGCGAATCTCGATATGGTCGATGGTATCAACGGCTTCAACCTCGCCGGCCTGGAACAGGCGCTCGCCCTCCCCTTCCAAATCGTCGCGCAGCGAGTACCGCGACAGCTCGCGCACGGGAAGCTTCTTGCGTATCCTGGCCGCCGGCTCGCCCAGACAATGCATGGCAAGGCGCGCAAAGAGCCGATACGATGGCTCTAGAATCCCCGCACGATTCATGGACATCCAGGCCGCAAGGTCGCTGTCTCGGCCCGCACAGGCCAAATGCAGCGCCACCATCCAGGCTTCTGCGCCACCAACCTGCGTCTGGCTTATATCGAGTAGCTCCGCTTCCTCGCGCACCGAAACCATCGAGGTGTTACGCAGATATGCCGCGCGCTCCAGCAGCAATGCGTTATCGCGCATATACGCAATCGACTCCTCGGCAAGTTTGAGCACTTGGACCGCACGGAACTTTGCATTAACCGGCCGCCCCTCTGCCAGCGACTGCCAGCCTTCTAGCAACAGGCCAAACAGCTGAATCTGGTTGTCGCGCATGCGCACGGCAAAACGATCGAGCTCGTTGAACGCCGCGTCGTCGGTTACCGGCAAGCCGGAAAGGAGCCGCCGTGCCGCCAACACCATGCGCACCCAGATAGCCATCGCCTTAAGCCCGCGTACGTCGAGCGCCTCCCGCACCACCGTCATCTCGTCGTCGCGCTCGTCGGTTCCCGCAAACGACCCGTCAAAGAGCTCCACCAGCATGCTATCGGCCCGTATAACAATCCCCGCGATGTCGAGCTCGCAATCGTAGGCCTTGCTCGTTTTGAGCTGCTGTAGAACGCCGCCGTCATCTCCCCGTTCGGTCAGGCATCGCTTGACCTCGATATGCGCGGACAACATATCGAGTGCGGTATGGGATGTCTCGATTTCTGGCACGGCCAGGTTCGTAGGGAGCCCAAGCCCGTTGTCCCCATAGCAAACAGCCGTCAGTGTCTGGGCCACCCTCCATGAAACAGGGTCTATTTCGCAGGCCGCCCGTTCGCCCCCGCGCTCGATAACCGATGCCATATAGCGAGCGAGCTTTGTATTGGACACGCTGACCGCTGCCAGATATACGCCAAGCGCCTCGGCAGGCGTTGGCTCTGGAGCCGAATCGTCGGCATCGATCGTGCCCAGCGCCGCTCGGCAGATATCGGCCCCGTGCCCCGTCAGAGCCAGATCGACCCCATACTGCCCAGCAAGTTCAAGGACCGCATCACGGTCCAAAAAGGCGTCCGCCAGGCCCATCGCCGCATCGCATCTACCCGCCTTAAGCAAAATCCGGGCCGCCCTCGGAACAAGTTCGGGGCGAACCTCGGCCACCAACTTGCGCAAACGCAAGCGTCCGTTATCCTCCGTGCCCAGACACGTAAAACTCCGCTCGGCGGGATCCAAGCCAAAGATCGGGTAGTCGCGTACAAAGTAGGACTGGTCGACCATCGACAGCCTCACCCCGCAAGCCTCGAGTTCCGCGATATTGCCCTCGCCCATCAAAACCATGAGACATGCCACGCAAAACAGCGCATTATTGTCGAGCGAAGCCAGATCGACAAGTGCCGCGCCATATACGTTGACAATCTCGTTTTCGAGCAGACCGGCTACGTCGCCTTGGCCATACAGACCCGTCTGCAATGCCGAAACGAGCTCGGGCACGCCCTGCGTGAGCTGATAAAAGTCGAGCGATGTGCTGATCGAAAACGCCGATGCCCACGCCGAATACTCATAGGCATGCACCTTGAGCATCTGCGCATTGATCTTAACCGAATCGCCCAGCCCATGAATCAGCTGACGATTTGAAGGACGACAGGAGATAAAGACCCCTATCCCCATAGCGCGCAGGCCGCGAATCCTGTCGATGAGGTCTTCGGTATCGTGCTGATCGAGGTTTGGCACATTATCAATCGCGATAAGGGAGTGCGGTTTGTCTTTGAGTTCTTCGGTAACCACCTCGAGCTGCATAAACACCTCGCGCCCAATGGCGCGATCGGCCTCGATAATCCGCACGGGGCCTCGCGTCGGGTCGCATTTAACCTCATGGGTGTACTGCAGCAGCACCGAGGTCTTCCCAAACCCGTCGGGCGCATAAAGAACCACGATGCCGGCCTTTCGGCCCTTGGCGAGAAGCTCATTCATCAAGCGTTCGCGTCGCACCATATAGCCACCGCCCAGCGGCATCAGCTCGAGGTCGTCCATACTGCCCAAATCGTTTACCATGCCCGCTCCTCAACTCGACCGTATGGACACTGTAACCGCAAGACCATACAAGCCGCGCTATGAATAGAGCGACCTTGTGTTCTAGGTTGTCTTTTGGTACGCAAGCGGCAAGTTTTTGTACAGCGAGGGCCGATTGTTATTAATCCCCCGACTAATCGGTCTTTAAGCAGGTAAATGAGCTTGTCAGCTTGTCCCATCTAAGCGGCAGTGTAACGCAAATGAACAAGGTTCAGCTATGTCATTCAACTCGCCTAGCACCCGCTACCGTCTACGACCTTTTAGTGGCATTTTTGCATAGAATCTGGTATGGAATGAATCAAGCTGTTGGGCATCCGGCATTCGTCAAGCTTGCGGCAAGATTTTGGTCAAGCGGGCGGAGAGGGATAACAAAAGGCTCTGTTAGACCAAATTTGACACGATCGGCTGTTCGTCGAACCGGAAAATA
>URSO01000089.1 GCA_900550415.1 uncultured Collinsella sp. | reverse complement strand
GTACCGCCTCGCGGTGACATCGTTTTTATGTCAACCTTGGTCTAACAGAGCCTTTGCTTTTCCATTTTTGTCCCTATTAGTCTTAATCTCATGCCCATCATCCAGCCAATTAACAACATCTATCTGATTTCCTGACCACTTTCTGTAGTCGCCCCCATCAAGCATAAAGTGCCACTTCGCTCGAGATGGATCTCCCGTAACGCCTAGGACGTCCCGATTCGAACACTCGAACCAGCATCGAACGAAAAGATCGGTATCGCCGCACTTTAGCCCCTGCGCTAGTGAGCTGATCACAGACAATGGCGTTCCTTCCTTGAACGAAAGACGCGCCCCTTGTCCAAGCCAGTAGGCTATGGGAGTGCCGGGGATCTTCTTGAAGGTTTCGGCGTCGCGGCGGTAGAACCAGCCGCAGTCGGGGTTTTGGATGGCCTCCAGCGCCTTGGGAGCCTGAACCGTGGGACCAGTAAAATCGGCAAGACGAACGTATCCGCCCTTATAGCCATCGATATGCGAATTGTGATAGGTAAATGTGCAGATAGGCACGGTTGCCCCTGCAAAGCCAGAATACTCGAGCTGAATGAGCGTGGTTAGGGTCTTGTCATCGATAAGCCTATTTCGAAGCTTCTCGTAGCTACCGATGAACATCCAAACGAACGGAGTCATCATTCCAACTTCGCCGTGCTCGTTGGCAAAGTCCATAATGCGCACGATGAACGAAGAGAACAGGTCGCTCTTCACGTCAGAGTAGTTCTTCTTGACCCATTTGCTCATGAAGGGGTTAAAGCTGCTGCTGCCCATATACGGAGGATTAGCCACGGTGCAGGTAAAACGACGGGACAGCTTCTCGCAGATGGCGGCGGCGCCTTCG
Organism: uncultured Collinsella sp.; assembly: GCA_900550415.1. GTDB lineage: Bacteria > Actinomycetota > Coriobacteriia > Coriobacteriales > Coriobacteriaceae > Collinsella. The sequence continues at coordinate 4,397 of URSO01000089.1, read as the reverse complement.
AGCTTAGTTTTGGTCGCAGAGGCAAAAAGGTCGTCGGAACAGCTCGCGGCGGCAGCTTTGAGCTCGTCAATCTCGGCCTCTGAAGGATTGAGCAGCGAGCCAATCTCGCCCAAATGACTCAACTCCTCGGCGAGCTTCTTGTTACCCGGCAGCTCGTCCTCCCCCAGCGGAATGCTCGAGAGCACGGTAACGTCGGCGCCAACGCCACGCCTAAAGAAGCGACGATCGTGCTCGCGGGCGCACATGGCAAGCGCCAGCTCCGCGATCTGCGCCGCGCGGGGATCGATTTCCATGCCCGCAAGGTTTTTAGTAAGAATAAGCTCGGGAATTTCGCGCTCACGATAGCCGCGCTCCTCGTACATATGGAAGAGCAATTCGAACGCATAGACCAGGATATGGCCCGAGCCGCATGCGGGGTCACAGAGAGTTATCTCCTCGGGGCTCGAGATGCGTATGAAGTCCTCGTGCTCAGCATCGGGCTCGATGTAATAATCCATGCACTCGCGCAGCGAACTCCCCGGGTTATTGAGCATCCACAGACGGCCGAGCGAGTTCTCGACCATATAGCGCACAATCCACTCAGGGGTGAAGAGCTGCGTGGCGGGCGCGATGTCCGCCGCCGCTGCCTTGCGCTTTGACTTGAAGAACTCGTCTTTTACGTCAGCGTTGTAGTACTGATACATCCAGCCCAGAACGGTCACGCCCTCGCGCCAGCGCTCGTCAGTGATAACGGCGTTGAGCTTGCCCACTACGCCGTCGGCCATCATGAGGCCCTGGGGCAACAGCAGCTCCATGGCACCGCCCACGCGTTCAAAGACGCCTGGCAGGCAATCGGCAAGTTCCTCGCACTGAGCCACAAAAAGATAGCGCCACAGCGGTTCATCCAAGCCCGCCATCTTGAGCTCGGCTATGCGATCGGTATCGGCCGTCGCCATCTCCACGTCCAGTGCGTTCTCCACGGCCTCGCTGCCATGGCTGCCGTCCGCGCGGCTCAGCATGCGCATACGGCCGGGAAGCCATCCGCGTGCGTCCATGAAGCGAATGGCCACGATGCGGTTGAACCAGGTGTAGGCCGCACGGTCGCGCAGGGCGTCGTGCCCCTCTGCGGCCTGTAGGCGCAGCAGCTCGTCGCGCTGCTCAACTTCGAGCGGACTCAGAGGCTGGCCGTTGACGGTCTCGGACCCAGCGGGCGCGAGCGTAGGCTCAGTGATGCCGTAGCGCACCATCTGCGCCTCCACGCCGTTAATAAGTTCCACGCGGGCCCACGTGCAGAAGTTCTTGAGAGCGGAATCGTTCATGGTTCCCGTACCTTTCAAAACGCCATAAGCCACCGGCGCATGCTTGGGCGCCGGCGGCTGAGCGGGTTAGTTAATGCGGATCTCGTCGTTTGATGCAAGCGCCTGCATAAGGCGGGCGCGCAGGTCGTCCACGTAGCGATCCACGTCCTCTGCGGTTGTGAGGCGGCTCGGCTTGGCCAGGTCGGCGCGACGCACGGTCTTGACCTTGCGCTGGGGCTTGGGCACGGGCACGGGAACGGAACCGTGACTTGGCGTAGCGGTGCCCTTGTTGGTGATCTTTTTGACCACTTCACCCGTGCTGGTGACCTCGGTGGAACGGCGCTCGTTTTCCATACGCTCGCGTGCGGCGTCCACGGCGTCGTATATCTTGTTGGCCGCCGTGATGGTCCAGCTTTCCCAGTTTGCCGCGAGGGCGTTAAGCTCGTTGAGGCTCTGGACGCCGTGGGTGCGGTTCTTGAACGACTCATACTTGGTGCCGGCGTCTGCTATGGCATCCTTGGCCTGCTTGACAAAACCATCTTGGCTCTCGGCCTGCTTCTGCAGGTCCTGCAGGTCGTTCTCGATGCGATGCAAGAACTCGTTGCGGCGCATGCCCAGGAGCTTTTTAATGTATTCCTCGACGGGGGCCATCAGCGGTTGCAGGTCTTTAATGCGGCTGTAGGGCTTGGGATCTTTGAGGATCTCGCACACCTTTGCCACATTCTCCACCGCGCCGGGAATGTCGTCGGAGGCATACTCAATGCCCTCCGTGCGACTCAAGAATTCCTTGGCGTGATCAAACGTTGCGCGCTGGTTGGAATCGAAAAACTCAGCCACCCTGTCATAGTCTTCCTTGGCGTCGAACAGGCGGTCCTCGTGCTTGGTGAACGTGGTCAAGAACGCCTCGGCCTCGTTCTGATCCTTAAGGACGTCGGCCACCTCCGAGCGCATCTTCTCGCACTCAGCCTCGCCGGGATACGGGTAGGCCGGTTTGATGCCCGTGTAGTAGTCGCGCGCCATAGCAAGGCACGTCTCGCGCAACCCCTCAAGATGCTCCTTGAGCTCGGCCACAAGCTTATCCTCGTTGGAGGGTACGGTCTTGAGGTCAAATAGGTCGCGCATAAGCTCGCCCGTGGCGCGCAGCAAACGGTCGCTCATGCGCACGCGAAGGCGCACTTGGGCCTTATCGGCATCCTTGCGCAGGAGTGCCACCATGCGGCTGTCGTTAGCTTGGACCGTCTGGCCGCCAAACAGCACCTGCGCGCGCTGCTCCACCACAAGTTGCGCCACCACATTGGCGATGTCGACCTCGCGCCAGCCAAAGGGCCTTTGCTGGTACTGGCGCTGGATATCGCCCATAGTGGTATCCAGATGGCGCTGATGCTGCACTTTGAGGAAGTCCTCGACCTCTTTGAGCGCACGTGTGTTGCCCGCATCCATGCCATCGAGCCCCGTCTGGACGTTGCCCGCCAGCGTGGAGCGGATATCGGAATCACTCGTGACCGGCGCACCGATGTAGTCGGCCTTTTCAAAGACCACATCGCACAGCTGTGCCAGCACCTGCTCAAAGACCTGGGCAGGCTTGGCTGCACGCACCTCGACCATGCGGCCGTTGACGGCGCAACGCGCATGGAGCACGGCCTCGGTCAGAAGGGCGTCGGCCTCTTTCTCGCTATGGGCCGCCTCGCGCATCTTGGACTCAACGATCTGGCGCGTACTCGGCCGGAGCTCCTGAAGGTTGCGTGTCTTGGCGTACTTGCGGATCTTGGCGGCGTTGACGAGCGTCTCCCAGTAATCCGCCTCATCGCTCAGGGCCACGACGGCTTTGCCCGAAGAAGCCAAGGCCAGCTCGGTATCGTCCGCACGGCCCAGGTCGCTCGCCATAGTCGCCACGTAAAGCTCCATGCCGCCCATGCTGCCACCGTGGATTGAGCCGTCCACATAGCGGTCAAACGGGAAGTCGTTGGCCCCGCGGTTGAGCTTGCGCGCGTTGTAGATGCTGTCGAACAGGCGCTTCTTGATGGACTCGATCACTTGCGCGTTGTCAATCGGGGTGCGCGCGATTTCCTGCGTAATCTCCTGCTCCTCGTCGGTGAGGAAGCTATAGGTATCGCCCTGGCGCGCCACGTAGTTCTCGCGCTCCAGGCGGGCAAGGGACTCCTTGACGCGGTCCTTGAGGACACGCTTATCCACATCGAGGCCGTCGATCATAAGAATGGAGATGTTCTCGACCGTGGCCTTGACGTAGCCGATGTAACGAATCAGGTACAGGAGCTTGAGCACCCGCACGTCATAGGGCTCAAGGCCCTTTGCGTCCTCGGCCGCACGGATCGCGCGGTCGACCACCTGGATAATGCCATGCTCAAGATCTTTGGAGATGGTGTCGAAGAAGCGCCAGAACGGCACGAGCGCACCGGTCTGCTCAAGTTGGATGGTCTGAGCGCTCTCCTGGAAGGCGCTCAGCATGGAGCGCTCGCCCGTGGACATGTGCTTGGCCTTGACACCGTGCTTGCGTACCTCGGTCATCACGTCGGGCAGGAGCTTAAACTGGTAGCCCACAAACGGGTAGCTTGCCACAAAATCCTTGGAGTTAGCGTAGCCGGCAAGGTCGGAGCGCGAGCCACCCTCAAAGGTAAAGTTGTTTTTGAGCACGGCGGCGTCTTGCTCGTAGACCTGTGCAAGCATATCGGCCGCCGGCGCGGTCTTCTCGAGCACACGGCGCTGGATGACCTCGTCCACGCTGGAGCTGGAGAGCGAGCTGGAGCAGGACGAGCATCCCAGAGACTATACCGCCGAGCTGGAGGACGAGGAGGAAGAAGCCGCGCCCACCAGCGAAAAACGGCTCAAGCGGGAAATTCGCGCAGAGGCTCTGCGGCGGCTGGAGGAAGCAGCCCGGACGGAATCGGATTTTCTGAGTGTTGTGGACGAGTGGAACAAGCTGGACAGAAATCGGGAACGCCGGGAGCGTGACCACGAAAACCTGCGTGGGGATGTGCCGTTGGAGTTTCAGGCTGTACCTGATCCGAAGATCGCCCCACTGTGGATGAATCTGCCGAGGTTCCGTCAGCTCTGTCAGGGAAACTTTCTCGACATCATCTTCTCCTGTCCCTATGAGCTGCA
>URSO01000088.1 GCA_900550415.1 uncultured Collinsella sp. | reverse complement strand
AGCGCGGAGCTGGTCTGGGCGGCGGTCACGACGAGCGCGAGCAGACGCTCAACCAGCTGCTGGTCGAGATGGACGGTTTTGAGGAGAGCGAGTCGGTCATCCTGATCGCCGCAACTAACCGCCCCGATATTCTGGACCCGGCATTGCTGCGTCCCGGCCGTTTTGACCGTCAAGTTACGGTCGACCGTCCGGACGTGAAGGGCCGCGAGCAGATCTTGCGCGTGCATGCCGAGAACAAGCCGATGGACGAGGACGTTAAGTTTGAGAAGCTCGCCCAGATGACCGTTGGCTTTACCGGCGCCGATCTGGCAAATCTGCTCAACGAGTCTGCACTGTTGACTGCCCGCCGTCATCGTTCTGTGATCTCGATGGACGAGGTCGAGGAATCGATGGAGCGCGTGATTGCTGGTCCGCAGCGCAAGGGTCGCGTGATGACCGAGGCCGAGCGCACCACGATTGCCTACCACGAGAGCGGTCATGCCCTGGTGGGCCACATCCTGGAGCACTCCGATCCGGTCCACAAGATCTCGATCGTCAGCCGCGGTCAGGCTCTGGGCTACACGCTGCAGCTTCCGCAGGAGGACCACTTCCTCAAGACCAAGAACGAGATGCTCGACGAGCTCGCCGTGTTCTTGGGCGGTCGCGTTGCCGAGGAGCTCATGTGCGACGACATCACGTCGGGCGCGAGCAACGATCTGGAGCGCGCGACTAAGATGGCGCGCGAGATGGTCACGCGCCTGGGCATGAGCGAGGAGCTGGGCACGCAAGTGTTTGGTGAGGCGCAGCATCAGGTGTTCCTTGGTCGCGATTACGCCGATCACCAGGATTACTCCGAGGAGACGGCGCGCCGCATCGATATCGAGGTTCAGCGCATCATGCGCGAAGCCCATCGCCGTGCGGTCGAGATTTTGGATGCCCGTCGCGATCAGCTCGATCTGATGGCGAAGGTGCTGCTTGAGCGCGAGACCGTCGAAGGCGACGCCGTGAACGCCCTGCTCGGCAATGAGTGGGATGCCTACCTTGAGCGCGAGGGCGATATCCTGGCGGCCAAGGAGGAGCGCAATGCCAAGGCGGCCGGCATGCCGACCAAGAAGCGCTTGCCTCGCATGAGCGAGGAGGAGCTGGCGGCTGATGCTGCGGCCTTTGCGCAGGCGGCCATGCAGGAGGATGCCGAAGCCGCATCCGATGATGCCGGCGATGACCATGCCGTCAACGCTGACGGCAACACCGACGCCGACAAATAGTCCTTGTAGCGAAAGCCTCCGCGGGGAAACCTGCGGAGGCTTTTTCTTCGTTGATTGGGGACAGACTTAAATGAGCGTTTTCACGCATTTAAGTCTGTCCCCAATCAACATTGCTGCGGCGCTTTGCCCGACTAAAGCGTACAATACCGCCTATGCGAAAGGGGAACAGATGATCAACGAAACTATGTATGCTCGCGGTGCGGAAAGCTCCATCATCCGTGAGATCTTTAGCTATGGCCTTGAGCGCAAGGCACAGATCGGTGCAGAGAACGTATTCGACTTCTCGCTGGGCAACCCGAGTGTTCCGGCGCCCGCTGCTGTGGCTGAGTCCATTAAGAAGGCCTTGGAGCTGCCGAGCGACCAGCTGCATGGATACACGCCTGCGCCGGGTCTGCCGCAATGTCGAGCAGCCGTCGCCGACTCGCTCAACCGTCGCTTTGGCACGAGCTATGAGGGCAAGGATGTCTTTATGACCGTGGGCGCGGCGGCTTCGCTCACCTGCACGCTCAATGCCGTTACGAACCCGGGTGACGAGGTCATTGTTATCGCCCCGTACTTTCCGGAGTATCGCGTTTGGATTGAGAAGGCCGGCTGTACGTGTGTCGAGGCGCTCGCCGATGAAGATACGTTCCAGCTGAGCGTGGACAACGTGCTCAAGGCGATTACCGATAAGACGGCTGCCGTCATCATCGACTCGCCCAACAATCCGACCGGTGCCGTATATACACGCGACACGCTGACGCGACTGGCCAATGTTCTGCGCGAGGCCAGCGCTCGGCGTGATCCCGAGAATCCGATTATGCTCATCTCTGATGAGCCGTACCGCGAGATCGTGTACGGTGCCGAGGTGGCTTGGGTGCCCTTGATCTACGAGAACACCGTGGTGTGCTACTCGTATTCTAAGTCGCTGTCGCTGCCTGGTGAGCGCGTGGGCTGGATTTTGGTCCCCAATACGAATCCTCAGGCAGCTCGTCTAATGCCCGCCGTTGCCGGTGCCGCCCGTACGCTGGGCTTCGTGTGCGCTCCGGCGCTCTTCCAGCGCGTGATTATTGATTGCATCGATGAGCCGAGTGACGTTGAGGCCTATGCGCGCAACCGCACCGCGCTTACCGATGCACTGGCGGAGTACGGCTACACCTATGTTGAGCCGGATGGTGCATTCTACCTGTGGGTGAAGGCGCTGGAGCCCGATGCGAACGCTTTCTGCGAGCGCGCGAAGAAGTATGAGCTGCTCGCGGTGCCTTCGGATAGCTTTGGCATGCCGGGCTGGTTCCGCCTTGGCTACTGTGTGAGCTACGAGACCATCGTCAATTCGTTGCCTGCCTGGAAGCAACTGGCCGACGAATATCGTCGAAAGTAAAGCGCTCTGCTTACAATGTTTTACGTGAAACGGGGTTTGGTGCTAAGCCAGACCCCGTTGTCTATGCCGTTGTGTGATTGGGATGAAGCAGTTTTACGACTGCCGAAGGCTATGCGTACAATGAATATACGCGACGGCCATGCCGGATAAGGAGACCCGATGCCCTACCTTCTTTCTTGTGACATTCATACCCATACGATGTTTTCTGCGCATGCATATTCGACCATTGAGGAGAATGTGTACTGGGCGGCAGAGCGCGGCCTGCAGGTACTCGGATCTGCCGATCACCTGAGCTCTATGGTTTCGGCTTGTCCCGATGACCTGCGCAGTTACCAGTTCTTTATCAACCAGGATATCTGGCCGCGCATATGGAGCGGCGTGCTAGTGCTGCGTGGTGCCGAGGCCGATATCGTTTCGATGGATGGAAGCCTGTTTGGCGAGGACACTCCTGTCACGCTCGATATCGCCGGCGATTCGTACAGCCGTCAGCATTCACTGTTCGATTTGGTTACGCGTAATTTGGATTATTTGGTTGCAAGCGTGCATAATCCGCAGATTGCTGAGGGTGCGACGCTGACCCAAACGACCGAGATGTATATCAATGCCTTGGAACATCCCAAGGTGTTCATGCTGGGCCACGCGGGTCGCTCGGGCGTGCCGTTCGATATCGACGAGGTGCTGTTGGCGGCTAAGGCCAAGCACAAGATTATCGAGATCAACAACCATAGTCTTGAACACGGTGTCGACACTGAGCATTGGGCTGTATGCCGCAAGATCGCCGAGCGCTGCGCCGAGCTGGGCGTGGGTATTGGCGTGTCGACCGATGCCCACATTGGCATGGCCATTGGCAAGCTCGATCACGCACGCAAGATGCTCGACGAGATTCATTTCCCGCTGGACCTGATCGTGACGCGCGACCGCGAGACGCTGCTGCGCGAGATGGCGGCAGCCGGCGTGTGCGACCTGCGCAAAAGTATGTAACGGGGCATATATACCAACGAAGGGGGGGCGGTCCAGACGGGCCACCCCCCTTTTTTCTTGTACTGGTAGATTATCGGCGCTCGAGGACCGCTACGGTTTCGGTGTGGTCGGTATGGGGGAACATGTCGACGGGCGTGATCTTGAGCAGGCGATAGCCTCCGTCGAGGAGCTGGTGCAGGTCGCGCTCTTGGGTCACAGGGTTGCAGCTGATATAGGTGATGCGGCGCGGCTTGAGTGCGCAGGCGGCTTCGAGGAACTCGGGGGTGGAGCCGGCGCGCGGCGGGTCGATGGAAAGGACATCGATCCGCTCGTTGTTGTCGGCGGCGTCCAGGATGTAATCGGTGGCGTCGTCGGCCATAAACCAAGCGCTGCGGGTGAGGCCGTTGAGCTCGGCATTGCGACGTGCGTCGGCAATGCCCGCCGGGTTGCGCTCCACGCCGAGCAGCATAATGCCGATGCCCTTGTCCTGGACATCCTTCGCGGCGCACAGGCCGATGGTTCCGCTGCCGCAGTAAGCGTCCATAAGAATGTCACCCTGCTGCAGGTCCATGCCGTCAATGGCAAGTCGATAGAGCAGCTCGGTTTGCTGCGGATTGGTCTGATAGAACGCGGTAGGGGAGATGTCGAATTCACAACCGAGCAGCTGGTCGCGCATGCATTCGGCGCCATAGACGATACGGGTCTCCTCGCTCAAGATGGCATTTCCGGGGCGACCGTTGATGTTCTGAGCGACGGTGACGATATGCGGATCAAGCGCCGCGACGGCTTCAAAGAACTCCTGCGCATGCGGCAGGTCGCGTTGAGCGGTCACGAGGGTGACCATAATCTGGTCGGTGCGCCAACCGCAGCGGACGACGGCATAGCGGAGCAAGCCCAGATGCTTGTCCTCGTTAAAGGCGGGAATGTGCAGGCGCTCAGCTTCACGCGCGATGCCGTTAAGAATCTGTCGGGCGCCCGGTACCTCGACGGGGCATTCGGGCACGGCAACGATTCTGTGCGAACCGCGCTCAAAGAAGCCGCAGCGGACAGCGCCCTCCTTACCGGGAGCAAAGGGGGTGGCAGCCTTATGACGAAAACCACGCGGCGCAGGATACTTGCCCGGGTCGCCCAAGGTGACGCCCATACCGCGAATGGGGTCGACGCTAATACCCTCGCGCTCGCAAAGAGCAGCAAAAAGCTCCTCCATAGCAGCCTGCTTAGCTGCCAACTGCTTTTTATAAGGACGATTGAGCGCCGTGCACCCACCGCAAGCTTTCATGATCGAACAGGGAGACTTGGGATCCACGGCCTTACGCGCAGGCTGAGCCGAATCCTTGCGCGAGCCTTTGGAACGAACGTGAGGCGCCTTATCCCCGCTCTGACGAGAGCCAGAACGCTTGGTCTTAACCTTGCCCTTCGCCGACTTACCCTTCGCATCCTGAGACGACTTGGATTTCTTGGAAGATTTTTTCTCCTCCGACCCCTCAGCCGCCTCGATCAAAGCACGACGAGCCTTACGCTCCGCACGAGATTCTGCCATGAATTAACCCCACTATTAAATAAAAGAAAAGTCCGAAGCAATTGTACCGTGCATTCAACGTGCCCGTTTGGAGAGGAGGCTATTTAAGGTTCCGAGCACGTTGTCTCCCGGCTGGGTGGCGCCCGGCGCGGAGTTTAATTTGTCGCGAGTTCCGCACGAACAGGAGGCCACTTAATGTGGCCTCCGTCGTGAGCAGG
>URSO01000087.1 GCA_900550415.1 uncultured Collinsella sp. | reverse complement strand
CGCAAGCGGTGTTTGTCGCAGGCGTTGTTATTTCGCAAACAGGTTCTTGAGGTTGAACTCGGCCTGGACGGTACGGAGCATGAGGTCGGTGTCGTCGAGGCCCAGGTGCTGCTCGTTGGCGTCGGCGGCGAGGGTGCCACGGCGGCGCGCCCAGTTTTCGAGCGCGGCGGGGGCGGACTCGCGGGGGAGCGAGCGGACGTCGGTATCCAGGCTGCGGGAAATCTGGCGCGAATCGATGACGATAATCTTGCCGGCACGGCGTGCCTCGGCATAACCGTCCAGGTGAATTTTGAACCAGCTGTCCTCGAAGGCGGCATTGTGCGCCATATAGGGGTACTTCTTCATGAGCTTGAGCAGCTGCTTCTGCAGCTCCTTGTTCTCGCGGAACGGCTTTTTGCCGTCGATGTCGTCCCAGGTGATGTGATGGATGTTCGATAGCGGCACATCCTCGCCGCGGTAGATGTCGGGCAGGCCGCAGTAGTGTGCCTCGGCGTCATGCGGCACGGCGTCGCTGGTGAGATCCATGATCTCCCAGCCCACGTTGATGATGTAGCCGCGCTCGGGCGCGCGACCGGTGGTCTCGATGTCGATACCGAGCACGGTGCCCTGGATGGGCTTGCGGGCGTAGGCCACGCCGAGTGCGTCGCGGTCACCGCGGATCTCGCGCATGACCGATGCGGCGGTGCGCTTTTGCATCTTGCCGATGGCGGCGCAGGTGTCGGCGTCGGATAGGCCGCGCGAGAGCGTCGCGGGCGTCACGTTGCGCAGGCGCGCCTCGCCAATCTGGTCGCACAGGTCGCGGTTGCGGTCGGCCAGGTCGCGCACGGTGGCAAAGTCGAAGCCTGGGTCGCCCTCGGCGGTAAAGTACTCGGTCTCGAGCACCTTGAGGGCCTCCTCGCCCTTCTGGCGCTCGGACTCCATGGCGCCGTGGTCGCCGTAGATAAACATGGGGATAAACGGCTGGCGCTCGTATTCGAGTGCTTGCGAAACATTCATATGCTGCTCCTTGGACGGGCCGCGTCGCGCGGCTCGGGGTTACTGAGTTGTGGCGAGATGATAGTTTACCATGGGCAACTATTGGCACCGCGCCCGGGACAACTACAATACCCTAGTTGACCGCTAGGACTTTTACAATGTTGCCGAAAGACACGAAAGGTTCCATCCGTCATGGATTTACTGATTGATATTCTGCTCGACGCCGGCAAGGACACGCTGTCCCTGGTGCCGTTTTTGTTGGTGACGTATCTTGCCCTCGAGACGCTGGAGCATGTGGCGGGCGACCGCGTCAACGGTGCTATCAAGCGCGCCGGCGCCGCGGGTCCGGTGGTTGGCTCGTTGCTGGGCATGGTGCCACAGTGCGGGTTTTCGGCCATGGCGGCGACACTGTACGCCGGTCGCGTCGTGACGCTGGGAACTCTGGTGGCGGTGTTTCTCTCGACCTCCGACGAGATGCTGCCGCTGCTACTTGCCGAGCAGGTTCCCGTGCAGACTATGGCGATGCTTCTGGCTTCGAAAGCATTGATTGCGCTGGTCACGGGCTTTATCGTGGATGCCGCCATTCGTGGCCTGCGTCGCAACGCCCGTGCGCACGCGGCGATTCGCCGTACCGTGTTGGGGACCGCTTCCAATCCGGCTCATGTGAACTGTGCGCATGACGACCACAGTGGCGGCGATATCATCGACGAGGTGGCCGAGGCGGGCGTGAGCGCCGATCACATCCACGAGCTGTGTGAGCGCGACCATTGCGGTTGTGATGAAGACGAGGATGAGGACGAGCACGGCCATGGCCACGACCACGGACGCGAGCGCGAGCATGAACACCATCATGACCACGGTCACTCCCACGAAGGCGCTCCTGTCCTGTCGATTATCCGCAGCGCCATCTCGCATACCGTGCAGGTATCGGCATTTATTTTCCTGGTGACGCTGATCCTGGTCGCCGTCCTCGAGACCTTTGGCGAGTCCGCAATCGAGCAGTTCCTGCGCGGCAATGAGACGCTCGCCGTCCTGGGCTCGGCGCTTGTCGGCCTGATCCCCAACTGCTCTGCCAGCGTCGTCATCACGCAACTGTACCTGGAAGGCGCGCTGCAGCTGGCGCCGATGCTCGCCGGCACGCTCATTTCCGCCGGCGTGGGCTACCTGGTGCTGTTCCGCACCAATCGCAGCGCTCGCGAAAACGCCGTGTTCCTGGTCATGATGTACGTCATCGGCGCCGGCTGGGGACTCGTTCTCTCCGCCTTTGGTCTCTAAGCCCAAAAATCTACCTTGGTCAGCGTAACAGCTCAATGAGGTTGCGCTTAAAGCGGGCGCGATCTTCGCTGGTAAATGCCGCCGGCCCGCGGGTGCGACCGCCAGCGCGGCGCACCTTCTTTTCCTCGTGACGAATAAACAGCTGCATATCGATGGTGGCTTTTTCGTACACGCGCCCGCGCACGCCGATGGCGGCGGCATCGCGTCCGAGTACCATACTCGCCAGGCCTATGTCCTGTGTCACGACCACATCGCCAGCCTGCAGGCGCTCGATAATGGCAAAGTCGGCGCTGTCAGCGCCCACGCTCACATCGAGAGTCGTGACCCAAAATCCGCGTCGCGCGTGCTCGGCATCGCGCGGGTCGTCGCGGCGAATGTGCCGTTCCAGGTTTTGCGTGCTGTTGCCGGCGATAACAACGGCGACGCCCGCCCGCCGCGCGCAGTCAATCGACTCACGCGTGACCGGGCAGGCGTCTGCATCAATAAAGAGCGTTCGTGGCATCTAGTGCACCAGTTTGCCAAATTGAATAGCGCGAACAATCAGCGTTACGCCAAACACCAGCAGCGCGGCGCCGCTAAAGATGACGAGCATCTTGGCCGACCACAGCGGATAGATAAACACGAACATGCCGGCGATGATGGAGAGTGCGCCGCTCAGGATGGCGAGGGCACGGTTGGACGAAAGCTCGGACTCCAGAATGGACATGACACCTTCGACAATCCAGCCAAAGCCGGCCACGATAACTACCATCGTGGTGAGCGTCGCGGTCGAGAAGGCCTGGTTGCGCAGGATTATGACGCCGCCCAAGATAATGAGTAGGTTTGAGATGATGCTCGTCACGCGCCAGCCGGCGGGCAGCAGCGGCTCAAAAATGGCAGTGAACAACCTGATGGCAGCGGTGATTACAAAGTAAAAACCCAGGACGGTCGTCAAAAAGACGAGGGACTTAGCGGGTGCAAAAAGCAGCGCGATACCAGCAATGAGCGCCACGACGCCCGTGATGGCGTAAATCCAGCGCACGGCCTTGACGGCTTTGCCCGCCATGCTTTTCTCGTCAAATCCAAACTGGCTCGATTTTTGGTCATCGTTCTTAAAGATGCCCATAAAGTCTCCTTTCCGTGCGGCGTAAGCCTTGATCGTTACAACCAGTATCGCCTAAAGGCGCTGGCGTATGGGTCGGGGAGGGCGAAACGTAACCCAAAGGCCCCGAATTGTTTCCGTTGTTCCCCACGTCGCGATTTTCTATTCAACAGGTGTAGAACATTGCAGCCCTGTTCGTTATTGCCTACGTTTTGGGTTAGATTCTCCTAAGAACAATTGCCCGAAATTGGGGGTCTTATGAACGAAGCTGTTCCCGCGGCGCCGGTAAGCGCCGAGTCGATGGCAAAGCAGGGTTGCGAAAAGCTTGGCCTGGACACGTTTGACGCGCTGGTCCGCCGCGCCCGTACGTGCCGCCGTTTTGACGAGTCCATGCGCGTGCCGCGCGAGTTTTTGCTCGAGCTGGCGGAACTGGCGCACCTGGCTCCCTGCGGCGCCAATGCTCAGCGTCTGCGTTTTCATGTGGTGAGCGGTGCCGAGGATTGCGCGCGTGTATTTGATGAGCTTGCATGGGCCGGCGCGCTTAAGGATTGGTCGGGTCCTGCCGAGGGCGAGCGTCCGACCGGCTACATCGCGATTCTTGCCGAGCGCGCTGTTCCGGGTAAGCCCGCCGCGCCCATCACCGAGGTCGACACGGGCATTGCCGCGCAGACGATGATGCTCGCCGCTCGCAGCGCCACGCCCGAGGTGGCAGCCTGCATGTTCAAGGCCTTTACGCCCCACGCGATCGATGCTATGGGGCTCGATAACGACAAGTATGAGCTCAAGCTGATCATGGCTTTTGGCGTGCCGGCCGAGACGCAGATGATCGATGCGATCGATTCCAACCCCGACGGCTCAATTAATTACTGGCGTGACGATGCGCAGGTGCACCACGTACCCAAGCGCCCGCTCGCCGACGTGCTGGTGTAGCTGAGCGTCACCGCGGCGTGATCAGACGGTAAACCACCACAAAGGTGCCTGTCCCCTTTGTGGTGGTACGAGGGGAGAGCGTGTGGCAGATCTGTATTTGGTGCGGCATGGGCAGACTGAGCTCAATGTGCAGAGCATTTTGCAGGGCTGGCACGATTCGCCGCTTACGGCGCGCGGGCGCGAGCAGGCGCTGACGGCGCGTACGGCGTTTGCGGCGCGTGGCGTGGCCTTTGATCATGTGTATTCCTCGCCGTTGGGCCGGGCGCGGCATACGGCCGAGCTTATCGTTGGCGAGGGCCGTTCCATTGAGCTGGTCGATGACCTGCGTGAGTGGCATTTTGGCTCGCTGGAGGGCACATCAAATCGCGAGATGCCGCCGCAGCCCTGGGGCGATTATCCGGTGGCCTTTGGCGGCGAGTCGGAAGTGCAGCTTCAGTCGCGCATGGTCGCGGCGCTGTCCCGTATTATGGCCCGGCCGCAGCACGACTGCGTGCTGGCGGTTTCCCACGGCTCAGCCTGCCAGGAGTTTCTTGAGTATGTGACTGGCGGGGGAGAGCTACCCGACAACGGTGCCGTGCTTCATTTTGGCTATTGCGACGGGGCGTTTTCGCTCTTGGGTTGGTAACGAACGAAAGGACCCCTATGAATAAAGATCTGTATCTGGTCCGTCATGGACAGACGATATTCAACCTTAAGCGTATCATTCAGGGGTGGAGTGACTCGCCGCTTACGCAGTTGGGTTGCGACCAGGCGGCGCGCGCCGGCATGTTTTTACGTGCGCGCGGCATTGAGCCCGATCATGCCTACACCTCCACGCTTCATCGCACCGAGCAGACTATCGCCAACTTGTGGCCGGGCTTGGCGTACGAGCGCCTGGACGGCCTGCGTGAGTGGTTCTTTGGCGACTTTGAGGCCGAGCGCGTGATGCTTATGCCCGAGCGCCCGTGGCGCGATTTCTATCGTCAATTTGGCGGCGAGGGCCAGATCCAGGTGCGCGAGCGCATGGTGGCGACGCTGACCGAACTCATGCAGCGTCCGGACCATACGTGTGTGCTCGCGGTAAGCCATGGCTCGGCTATCAAGGAGTTTATGGATCACGTGAAGGGTGCGGCGGCCGACGAGCGCGATCGCGTGCCGGGCAACTGCTCGGTGCTGCACTTTGCGTTTGACGACGAATCCGACACGTTTGAGTTGGTCGAAGTCTTTACGCAGGAGGATTACGCGCGCGAGCTGGGGCTTGAACCGCTTGTAGCGGCAGTAGGCCCGCAGCGCGGGGAGATTCTCCCGGTGGGGCGCGACCAGCACGACCTCATAACCGGTTTCGAGCGCCCGGCGCAGGTGGTCCTCCAGCAGTTGCCGGGCCATCCGGCAGGCGCCTTCGCGCCTTCTGAGATACGCACAGCCTCAAAACGTTCGGGTT
>URSO01000086.1 GCA_900550415.1 uncultured Collinsella sp. | reverse complement strand
ACCTTCTGCTCCTTGAGCTGGCGCAGCGTCTCCGGGGAAAAGGGATAGCCCGCCAGATACCCGAACAGCTTCCGGGTATCCACGCTGGGATACCGGGCTACCGGGAAGGAAAACCGGCGGTCGTCGGCATCCGGATGCTCCGGCGTCACCACGATGGCCTGATCTCCCAGCTTCGTCAGCTCCTGCGCGTAATTCACAACCGTATTGGCCACGCCGTCGATCAGCGGCGGAAAGGAATCGTTCAAAAGGCAAATGCTGTGCGGTCCCTGCATACTATGTTCTCCTTTTTTGCATTGTACTGTATCCTGTCTGCGCGAATCCGAAGCGCTTCTCAGCCCGCCGTCAGAACGCGAGAATCCCCAGATGCTCAAGTAAGATCTTAAGCCCGATGAGGATGAGCACGACGCCGCCCACGATGGTGGCGGGTTTTTCGTAGCGCGCGCCAAAGGTGTGGCCGATCACTACGCCGGCGACGGAGAAGATAAACGTTGTGACGCCGATAAGCGATACAGCGGGAACGATGTAAACCGAGAGCGCCGCAAATGAGATGCCCACGGCCAGGGCGTCGATTGAGGTGGCGATGGCGAGGATCAGGTACTCGCCCAGGTCAATCTTTTCGGCATCCTTGCCGTCGCCTTCATCCTCGTCCTCGGTAAAGGCCTCCCACAGCATTTTGCCGCCAATGAAGGCGAGCAGGATAAAGGCGATCCAGTGGTCGATGGGGCCGATGATGCCCATAAACTGGCTGCCAAGCGTCCATCCGATCACGGGCATGACGGCCTGGAAGCCGCCAAAGAACAGGCCGAGCACTACGGCGACCTTAAGGTTGATCTTCTTCATGCCAAGGCCCTTGCAGATGGATACGGCAAAGGCGTCCATCGAAAGGCCAACGGCGAGCAGCACGAGCTCTGCGAGTCCCATAGTCTGGCTCCCTCTCTGCGGGCGGGCCCGCGTGTACCTCTTGGGGGAGCAACATAAAGACTAACCTTGGCACATGGTTGAGTGGGTAGTCAAAAGAGCCCGTCCCAAATTAGCTATCTTAGCGGTGTTCGCTCATTCTGTAAGCATCGGATTTCGCGAGCGCCGCGGGGACAAACCGTGAGAAACTATTTAGCGTTTATGGAGCGTATACGATGGGAGCGATGCCTTGGATAAGAACGAGCTGCAAAAGCGTATGGAACAGGCCATCCGTCTGACGGCACCTGGTCAGCCGATCCGCACTGCCCTCGACATGATCATCGCCGGTCACCTGGGCGCCCTTATCTGCGTTGGCGACACAGAAAACGTGCTCGCTGCCGGTAACGACGGCTTCCCGCTCAACATTTCGTTCACCTCGAACCGTCTGTTCGAGCTCTCCAAGATGGACGGCGCCATCGTCATCGACGGCGACCTCACCCAGATCCTGCGCGCCAACTTCCATCTCAATCCCGATCCCTCGCTTGCCACGAGCGAGACGGGCATGCGTCATCGCACCGCCGCTCGCATGTCGGTGCTCACCGATGCCATTGTGATCTCGGTCTCGGCCCGTCGTGCCGTCGTCAACGTGTACGTTCACGGCAAGAGCTACGAGATCCAGCCCGTCACCACCATCATGAGCTCGGTCAACCAGCTCGTCGCCACGCTCCAGACTACCCGTCAGTCGCTCGACCGCTCCCTGCTGCGCCTGACGGCCCTCGAGCTCGACGACTACGTTACGCTCGCCGACATTACCGGTATTTTCTCGAGCTTCGAGATCATGCAGCAGGCAAAGACCGAGCTTAAGGATTGCATCGTCAAGTTGGGCAACCAGGGCAAGCTCGTGCAGATGCAGCTCGAGCAGCTCGCGGGCTCCAGCATGGATACCGAGTATGACCTGATGATCCGCGACTACGCAAGTGATTCTTCCGAGGCTAATGCCGAGAAGATTCGCGCCAACCTAAGCCGTATGACACCTAAGGACCTGTCCGACCCACAGCATGTGGCGGCGGTTCTGGGTTACGACGACCTGGACGAGGACTCCGTCATGACACCGCTGGGCCTGCGCACGCTTTCGCGCGTGTCCGTCGTGCGCGACGGCGTGGCCGAGAAAATCGTCGACGAGTATGGATCGCTGCAGGAGCTCATGGACGACATCAGCGAGGATCCGGAGCGCCTGGGCGACTTTGGCGTTAACAACCCTGCCATTCTTGCGGACTCCCTGTACCGCATGAAGGGCACCAAACAGGGGAACGCATAATGGCTCCCGTATGCGCCGTGGTCGTTGCCGGCGGCAGCGGCCAGCGCTTTGGAAATCCCGGCGGCAAGCAGCTCGTTAACGTGGCGGGTCGTCCGCTCATGAGCTGGTCCATCCGCGCGTTCGATCGTAGCGACAAGGTCGGCCACATCGTGGTGGTGTGCCCTGCCGAGCGCCGTGCCGAGATGCGCCGCCTGGCCATCGACCCGTTTGACTATGACACGCCCATCAGTTTTGCCGATGCCGGCGATACCCGCCAGGACTCCACCCGTGCCGGCGTGCATGCGGTACCGACGGGTTTCGAATATGTCGCTATCCACGACGGCGCCCGTCCGCTTATCACGACCGAGGCCATCGATCATGCGATCGACGTGCTTGTGGGCGACCGCGCCCTCGACGGTGTCGTGTGCGGTCAGCCCGCGATCGACACGCTCAAGATCGTCGACGGCGACAATATCGTCGAGACGCCGCCGCGCGAGCTCTACTGGGCCGCGCAGACGCCGCAGATCTTTAACGTCGACGCCATGAAGCGCGCCCACACCGCAGCTATCGCCGAGGGCTTTATCGGGACCGACGATTCTTCGCTGGTCGAGCGCATGGGCGGGCGCGTCCGCTGTGTCCAGAGCCCGCGCGATAACCTTAAGGTGACGGTGCCCGAGGACCTGCGTCCCGTAACCGCGATTCTGCTTGGCCGTATGGCCGAGGGAGAGGACCTTCCCCATGTTCAGTAACCTGCGCATTGGCCACGGCTACGACGTCCACCGTTTGGTGGAGGGGCGTCGATGTATCATCGGCGGGGTTGACATTCCCTACGAGCGCGGCCTGCTGGGTCACTCGGATGCCGATGTGCTCGCGCACGCCTTGGCCGACGCCATTCTGGGCGCCTGCCGCGGGGGAGATATCGGCAAGCTATTCCCCGACACCGATCCCGCCTACGAGGGTGCCGATTCGATGGTGCTGCTCGCTCGCGTGATGGACTATGCGCGCGAGCTGGGCTTTGAGTTTGTCGATGCCGATTGCACCATTGCCTGTCAGCAACCCAAGATCACTCCGCACCGCGATGCCATGCGCGCCAACCTTGCCCATGCCCTGGGCGTCGACGTGGAAAACGTGGGCGTCGCCGCCACTACGACCGAAAAGCTCGGTTGGGAAGGCCAGGGCGAGGGAATCGGCGCCTGGGCCGTCTGCCTGCTACAGAAAACCGTTAAGGAGTAACGAATGCGTATCTACAACAGCGCTACCCATAAAAAGGAAGAGTTCCAGCCCATCGAGTCCGGCAAGGTCCGCATGTACGTGTGCGGCCCCACGGTCTACGACAACATCCACATCGGCAATGCCCGCACGTTCATCAGCTTTGACGTGATTCGTCGCTGGCTCATCGCGAGCGGCTACGAGGTCACGTTCGCCCAGAACCTCACCGATGTCGACGACAAGATCATCAAGCGCGCCAACGAGCAGGGCCGTACGGCTGCCGAGGTCGCGACGGAGTTCTCCGACAAGTTCATCGGCGTCATGCGTGCCGCCAACGTGCTCGATCCCGATGTGCGCCCCCGCGCCACCAAAGAGATCGGCCCCATGATCGCCATGATCAAGACGCTCATCGAGCAGGGCCACGCCTACGCCGCCGATAACGGCGACGTGTACTTTGCCGTGCGCAGCGATTCCAACTATGGTCAGGTCTCGGGCCGCAACATCGACGACCTTATGGTTGGCGCGCGCATCGAGGAGAACGAGGACAAGAACGACCCGCTCGACTTTGCCCTGTGGAAGGCTGCCAAGCCCGGCGAGCCCAGCTGGCCGAGCCCCTGGGGCGAGGGCCGTCCCGGTTGGCACACCGAGTGCGCCGCCATGGTGCATCGCTACCTGGGCACCCCGATCGACATCCACGGCGGCGGCTCCGACCTTGCCTTCCCGCATCACGAGAACGAGTGCGCCCAGGCCACCTGCGCCTGGCACCAGGGCTTTGCCAACACGTGGATGCACACCGGCATGCTGTTGGTGAACGGCGAGAAGATGTCCAAGAGCCTGGGCAACTTCTTTACGCTGGACGAGGTTTTGCAGAAGCATTCCGCCGCGGCCCTACGTCTTCTCATACTGCAGACCCACTATCGCAGCCCGCTGGACTTCTCTTGGGAGCGCTTGGAGGGCGCGGAGAACTCGCTGGCTCGCATCGCCGGCACCTGCCGCAACCTCAAGTGGGCCGCCGACCATGCGGAAGGCGAGCCGGACGCCGCGCTGGCAGACGAGCTTACCGCCGCTATGGAAAGGGCGGGCCGCGAGTTCGAAGCGTGCATGGACGATGATTTCAACACCGCAGGCGCCGTCGCTGCCTACTTTGAGCTGGTCACCCAGGCCAACAAGTACCTTGAGCAGGCTGCGGGTGCCGTGGACGAGACCGTAGCGCGCGTGTGCGCCGGGGCCATCTCCGGCACGGTGGCCATGCTGGGCGTAAAGCTGCCCGTGATCGAGGAACCGCTGCCCGTGGGCCTTCTGGGCGTTTCCGCAGGCCTGGTGGGCTACACCGGCGATGATGTGGATGAGGCTGCCGAGAAGATCTTGGAGGCCCGTGCCGCCGCCCGCGCCGCCGCCGAAATTGTCGTCGCGGAGGTTTTTGGCCTGCCGTTTGACCACGGCGCCGCAATTCGAGCAGACGTAGGTATATTCGACCAGCCGGTAGTTGGGCGTCACCTTCAGGATGTCGCTCGACTGCTGCCGGAGTGTCAGTTTATGGCATTTCGGGCAACGCTTGCGGGCGTAGTAACCCAGCAGGATCACGCCCATCGGCACTACGACAAACCCGGTGACGATCAGGAAAACCGCCCATGCGGGCAGCTCGTCGCCGCCCGTATCGGCACCGCCCAGATCCAGTTCGCTCCCCTCGAGCAGCTGCGACACGGCTTCGACCCCCTGCACCATGCCGAGGCTGTAATCGCCCTGGCGGAATGCCGGGAGCATGTATTTGAGCTGGATGCGCTTGCAGATCGCATCGGGCAGCACGCCCTCCAGCCCGCCGCCCGTGACGAAACGGATCTCGCGGCGCTCTTTGACCAGCAGGATGCCCAGCCCGTTGTCGTTGCGGGCCTGCCCCACGCCCCACGCGGAGAAGAGGTCGATGGCGAATTCGAAGACGTCGCCGCCCGCGATGTCGTCCACGGCGACCACGGCGACCTGGGCGACGGCCCGCTCGCGCAGCGCAGCGCACAAACGGTCGATATGCGCCACGGCCTCGTCCGAGAGTATCCCGTCGGGGTTCGAGACGTAACGCGTGCGGTCGGCGCGCTGGACATTGGGGATGTCTTCGACGCGGTAGGTTTCGGCCTGTGCCGCGAGGCACGGGACGAACAGCAGACAGAGGAGAAGGAAGCGTTTCATAATCATGGGCAAAAATAGGAAAAATTCCATAAAAGGAACGCGACCGCGCGGGGATTCGTATTCCGCGGCGGATAAAAACGGTACGCCGGCCCCGAGCGGGCGCCCCGGGCCGGGTTTGCAGGCCGCAGCCGGGCATCGGGCGGGGTTTCCAGCGCGGCAAGGTCCAGTGTTCCCGCTGCAACTGCCTGGGCGGCAGCCAGAACATACGGGGCGCGGTAGCCCAGC
>URSO01000085.1 GCA_900550415.1 uncultured Collinsella sp. | reverse complement strand
TGGGTGCCGCGATGGCATCGATGATTGGGTCGGCCCAGGTCGACCTGGAGATGCTCGATCAGCGCGGTTGCCGCGCCTGGGATACCTATACGGCCCGTCTGGGCGATGCGCTCGATGCAGCCGCGTACCGCCCGTGCCTCAACGACCCAACGTTTATGGTCGAGCGTCGCGAGTCCGAGCTTGCCCTGACGGCCGATCGTCTGTCCGGCGCCATAACGCGTTCGGTTGGGACCTTCCGCTCCAACTTCGAGCGTCTGCCCGAGCGCTTGGTCGCAAGCACCTCGGGGCTCGATGGCAAGCGCCATGCGATCACGCTTGCGAATTCCCGTCTGGAGCATCAGGGACGTACGATGCTCAATAAACCCGCGTCCGACCTGGGCCGTGCGGCAGCCTCGCTCGATGCCCTGTCGCCGCTCAAGGTGCTTGCCCGCGGCTACTCCATTGCCTACAGCGAAGATGGCGTGGCTACGAGCGCTAAGACCTTTAAGCCCGGCGACGCCATCCGCGTGCGCATGGCAGACGGCAACGTGGCGGCAACGGTCGATGCGGTCGAGTAGGCCGCGTTTCATAGTAATAAACCTTTAGGAAAGGAAACAGATATGGCAGAGAAGACCCCGGTCGAGCAGCTTACGTACAAGCAGGCCTCGCAGGAGCTGGAACTTATTATTCGCAGCCTGGAGTCGGGCGATATGGAGCTTGAGGAGTCGCTCGAGAGCTATACCCGCGGCGTCGAGCTCCTCAAGAGCCTGCGCACCCGCCTGTCCGACGCCGAGCAGAAGGTGTCGGTGCTCCTTAAGGACGTCGACGGCAACGACGTGCTCGCCGACGGCGAGGCCGCCAACACCGACGACAACCTTTCGTTCTAACCATCCCGACCAAATATAATTACCTTGGTCTGTGAGAAAGGAACAACCATGTGTGATTGCATCTTCTGCAAAATTGCCAACCACGATATCCCCTCGACCGTCGTCTACGAGGACGATCAGGTCATCGCGTTCGACGACCTTAACCCCCAGGCGCCGGTCCACACGCTCGTGATCCCCAAGAAGCACTACAGCGACATCGCCGACAACGTGCCTGCCGAGACCATGGGCGCCATGGCTCACGCCATCCAGGAGGTCGCCAAGGCCAAGGGTCTGGAGGACGGTTTCCGCGTCATTTCCAACAAGGGTGTCAACGCCGGCCAGACCGTCATGCACTTCCACATGCACGTCCTCGGCGGCAAGAACCTGGGCGAGAACCTCATCTGAGGGCGCGTAGCCCGTCGACTTGGCTGCCTTTGGAGTAATCTATGCAGCTTTCTCAACTCGAATACCTTCAAGCGGTAGCGAACTATGGCGGCGTGCGCAAAGCAGCTCGCGCCGTTCATGTGAGTCCGCAGGCCGTTTCGTCGGCAATCAAAAAGTTGGAATCTGAGTATCAGATTGTTTTGCTCGACCGATCGGCGGGGGAGGCTGTTTTGTCTCCGGCGGGCAGAGAATTTGCACGTCGTGCACGCGTGATCTTGGCACAAGTCGACGATCTCAAAAAGTACGCTCAATCGAGGGGCGACGGCGTTTCGCCCGATGGCCACTTTCGTCTTTACGCCCCCTGCCTTCATGGACGGGGGCGCCTTTTTGCCGAAAAATGGTATGACTCGTTTGAACGCTCGCACCCTCAGATTCATCTTGATGTGTGGCATCAGCCAACGGCAACATGCTTTGAATCACTTATACTTGGAATTTCGGACGCGGCTATCTCATTCGAGGAACCACGGGACAGCGTCCTTTCTTCAAAATATTTGGGTGAAAAAGAGCTCAAGGTTCTTTCGTGCCCAGCGGGTCATCAATCTGTGGGCGCCATGACCATTCGCGAGTTACTGGGCGGCAGGCTCGCTGTTCCCATTAATTTGTCACCCTGTCTCAATGCAATCAATCAATGTCCCGAAGCCCAGCTCGTCAATTTTCGCTTCCGTGATGTTGAATACGGAAGCAGGGCTCAGACTGAGTTTCTTCAAGCCGGGGGATTGATATTGAGTTTGTCTGGGTCCTCTCTCGCATCGGATGGGTCAGAAGTGAGTGAGTGCTCCATTGAAGGTTCGCGTGATGTAACCTTGCCTATCTACTTTTGCTATCGGCAAAATTCCTGGACTGATCGACACCAGACGGTTTTTCTGCACCTATTGCGTCATCTTGCTTCGTGAAATTAATTGGCTTCGAGACGTCAAGTGATTATTGACGCCTTGTAACACATAGCTGACAGCTTTGCCCTCATGCTTTTCCAAGATTCCGATTTAGATTGCTGACTCTTGGAGGGCGGAGCATGAAAAACCGTACGGTTTTGCTTTATATGACGTTCGTTTTTCTGTCGAACTTCAGCACCATCTTGTATTTTCTAACTGTCTACCTTGAGTTCGTCGGGCTTTCGATGGTAGCGATTTCTAGCATGATGATTGCATATCAAGTGAGCAAGTTCATCCTTGAAGTTCCCACTGGCTATATTGCTGATAGGTTTGGACGAAAGACTAGCGGTCTCGTTGGCGTTGTGGGAATGCTTGGATACTACGCCGCCCTGCTTCTCGTCCGTTCTCCTTTGCTTTTAATCGGCGCGTTTGCTCTCAAAGGTTTTGCCGTTGCATGTGTGAGCGGATCCATAGAAGCGATTTACATTGACAGCGTCTCTCAGGACCAGCTCGTAAGACTTAATGTCGTTGAGCGATTTGTTTTCTATGCCTCTTATGCCATCTCCGCTTGTGTGGGCGGTTTCATTTCGTCCGTCGGTGCATACCTCATTGGTCTTTCGGCAGATATCATCGCAATGGTGTTGACGTTGGTTGTCGTTATCTGCATTCCTGAGATGCGAAGAGGGGGCACTGCGGCGACACCTGAGCGTGGAATGACCCCGAAGATGATCGGTGCTGTTATTACGGGTAATGGCATTCTTCGGTCAGCGTTCATCATGGATTGTTCTCAGGCATTTGCCTTCGTCGCCCTGGAAGACTTTTTCTCACTGTTGCTTGCAGGCCGCGGAATGAATGCCGTCGCTTCGGGCGTGACCATTGCAGTCCAGCTCCTTGCCTCCGCCTCCATAGGGTTTATTGTTCCCAGTGTGATTGCTCGTGTCGACAAGGGCCGTTTTGCGCGAATTTGCGGCATCATTCGCTTAGCATTGACAGCTTTGTTTTTGATTCCCCTTACTCCGGTTAATTTGCTGCCCGTGTTCTATGTGCTTCAGACGGTTGCGTACTCGTTGTTTGCCCCAATCAAATACTCAGTTTTCCAAAATGCTGCCGATTCTTCGATGCGCTGTTCACTGATTTCGGTTCAAAGCCAGATGGTGGCGGTGGGTGCCGTTCTTTTCTATCTGCTCAACGCTGTGTTGAGTAGCGTTGCGGGCATTCGAGTCGTATTGCTTGTTGCGCTCGGGATTTCTTCCCTGGTGTATATCCCCGAGCTATTTCGTCTTACAAGTCAAAGACCGTGAGTATTTGGGCATCGATAACTTATATATCAACGCAATAAACCCGAGCGCGAGTGCGTTTGGGTTTATTATTGAAGCGTATGTAACCTGGCGGCGCCACACCGCCTGTTAGTAGGGAGACACATGAACGTTCTGGTCGTCAACGCAGGATCTTCGACCCTTAAGTATCAGGTCATCGATACCAAGTCCCACAAGGTGTCCGCAAAGGGCTCCTGCGAGCGCGTCTGCTTTACCGGCGGTACCTTCACCCACGCTGCCAACGGCTCCAAGAAGGTGACCGAGAACATCGAGTTCCCCGACCACAAGGTCGCCATCGAGGTCGTCCTGAAAGACCTCGAGGCTAACGGCGTCAAGATCGAGGGCATTGGCCACCGTATCGTTCAGGGCGGTTGGTACTTTGGCGATTCCTCTCTCGTCGACGAGGACGTCCTCGCCAAGATCCGCGAGGTCGCTCCGCTCGCCCCGCTGCACAACAACCCCGAGGCCAACGTTATCGAGTACTGCCTGGAGCAGTATCCCGACCTGCCCAACGTCACGGTCTACGACACCGCTTTCCACTTCAACATGCCCGAGGTCGCCAAGACCTACGCCCTGCCCAAGGACGTCTGCGACAAGCTGCACATCCGTAAGTACGGCGCCCACGGCACCAGCTACCGCTACATCTCCAAGAAGGTTGCCGAGATGACCAACGGCGAGGCTCGCAAGGTCGTCGTGTGCCACATCGGTTCCGGCGCTTCCCTGTGCGCCATCGAGGACGGCAAGTGCATGGACACCACCATGGGCCTGACGCCGCTCGACGGCGTCATGATGGGCACCCGCTGCGGCTCCATCGACCCGGCCACCGTGTGCTACCTGCAGCGCGAGGGTGGCTATACCTTCGACGAGGTTGACGAGATGATGAACAAGAAGTCTGGTCTGCTTGCCGTGACCGGCGGCAAGACCAACGACTGCCGCAACGTCGAGGAGCTCGCCGCCGCTGGTGACCCCGAGGCTCAGCTCGCCTTCGATATGTTCGTCTACAAGATTGCCGCCAAGGCTGCCGAGATGGCTACTTCCATGTGCGGCATGGACACCCTGGTCTTCACGGCCGGCATCGGCGAGCACGCTCCGGCCGTCCGCGCTGGCGTGGCCGACCGTCTCGCCTTTATGGGTGTTAAGATGGACCATGCCCGCAACGCTCTGCGTGGCGACGGCGCTTGGTGCCTGTCCGCCAAGGATTCCAAGGTCAAGATCTTCGTCATCCCCACGGACGAGGAGTTCATGATCGCTTCCGACGTCGAGCGCATCGTCAACGGCAAATAATTGTAAGAAGGGAGGGGCTGGACGACAGCATGCCGTTCAGCCCCTCTTTTGCGCTCGTTGGGCGATATGCCTGATAGCTATTTATCAAGATGTGATAACTTCTTATTATTGTGCGGCCGCCTTTAGGGGCCTGCGCCGACCGTATTGCACTGCAAAGGAGTCTCATGAACGTACTTGTTGTCAACGCTGGTAGCTCAAGTCTTAAATATCAGCTTTTGGACACCGATACTCGCGAGGTTTTCGCCAAGGGCAACTGCGAGCGTATCGGCTCGGAGATGGGCACCTTTGGCTACTCCGAGAACGGTGGTGCCAAGCTGACCGAGGAGATTCCTTTTCCCGATCATCGCTGCGCCATTGCGCGCGTGCTCGAGGAGCTCGAGAAGACCGACTTTACGATCGATGGCATCGGCCACCGTATCGTTCAGGGTGGCTGGCACTTCGATGATTCCGCGGTCGTCGACGATGAGGTCATGGCTAAGATCCTTGAGGTGGCCCCGCTCGCCCCGCTGCACAATTACGGCGAGGCCGCGGCAATCGAATATTGCCGCGAGAAGTATCCGGAGCTGCCCAACGTGGCCGTCTTCGACACCTCGTTCCACATGACCATGCCCGAGGTTGCCTACACCTATGCGCTGCCCAAGGACGTGTGCGACAAGTACCACGTGCGCAAGTACGGCGCCCACGGTACGAGCCACCGCTACGAGTGGATGATGGCCAAGGAGATTCTGGGCTCGCGCTGCCACCGCCTGCTCTCGTGCCATTTGGGCAACGGCGTCTCGCTTGCCGCCATCGAGGATGGTGTGTGCCGCGACACCACGATGGGTCTCACACCGCTCGACGGCCTGATGATGGGTACCCGTTGCGGTTCCATCGACCCGGCCACTGTGTGCTATCTGCAGCGCGAGGGCGGCTACAGTTACCAGGAAGTCGACGACATGATGAACAAGCAGTCCGGTCTGCTTGCCATCTCGGGTATCTCCAACGATGCCCGTGACATTCGTACGCGCGCTTCCGAGGGTGACGAGCGCTGCCTGCTCGCCTTCGATATGTTCGCATACAAGGCCATGCAGCAGGCTGGTTCCATGATTGCCTCCATGGCGGGCGTGGACACCATTACCTTTACCGCCGGCATCGGCGAGAATGACTGGTCGATCCGCAAGGCCTTCTGCGACTGCTTTGAGTGGCTGGGCGTGCGCATCGACAACAACAAGAACCGCGAGGCCGTGGGCAACGGCCCACAGGTCATCAGCGCCGCCGGTTCCGCCGTCACGGTCATGGTCATCCCCACCGACGAGGAATACATGATTGCCCACGACGTCGAGCGTCTGACCAAGAACAACTAACGCATTCGTTTGTAATTGAAAAAAGGCCTCCAGAGCAACAGCTCCGGAGGCCTTTTTACTAGCAGGCGGAAATTCCAGTCCCAAAGTTACCATCGCCAGTAACGCCTGCGCTTCCAGCAACGACACCCATCCATTCAGATTTTCAGCCCCAGCTCGTAGCCAAGCCGCCGTCCACTCCAGATTCCCTGAATACTACGTAGCGGCAGGGACTCCACAGGGCAAAGCTCTGAAAACATTCCGCAGGACGCAAGGAGGCTCCGCCG
>URSO01000084.1 GCA_900550415.1 uncultured Collinsella sp. | reverse complement strand
GCATCTCGTAAATCACGATATCGGTCGGAGAGCTCATCGGCGGACGCAAGTCTTTCTCCCACCCTTCGGGATCGGTCTCGCGCAGGCGGTTGATATAGCGGTTGTACCACATCACGGCAAGGCCCAGGAAGACAACCACACCGCCAACGTTGTAGACCAGCGTCAGCCACAGCGGCTGATCGAGCGGGATGGTGCCGCAGACAAGCACAAAGCAGAAGACCACAAGCAGGAATGCGGCAACGACCAGACCAAAGCTGCGCGAGCCCATGCGGAAGTCACGGGGAGCGGCGTCGAAGTTCTTGCGCAGCATAAAGTAGGCAAGCAGGATCAGCAGCGGCGGGAGCAGAGCAGTGGCAGCCGTCATGTTGGTGACGATCATGAGCAGGTCGTCGAGGTTACCAGATCCCAAGGCCGGGATGATCAGGATGGGGACGACGATGGCGAACTGCAGCCAAGCGGCGCGGGCGGGAATGCCGTGCTCGTTGAGCTCGACGATCTTGCTACCAAAGACGCCCTTGGGGATCTCGGTGAAGAAGACCTTGATGGGAGCAGAGGTCCACATCATGAGGGAGCCCAGCGTGGCAGCGAGAAGGATCAGGCCAATGACGCGCGTGGACACTTCCATGGGAATGCCAAAGTGGGCAAAGACAGCGCCGAATACGTCGAAGATACCGGTGGAGATGGCAACGCCGCCCTCGGGAATGAACAGGTTGACCAGCAGCGAAGCGCCTGCGTACAGAAGGCCGATGGTCAGGCCGGCGATAACGACGGTGCGCACGAAGGCCTTGACGCCGCCCTTAAGGTCGTTAAGGAACACGCCGACAGACTCAGCGCCGCCAACGCCCTGGATGATCCAGGCAAGCGTACCGAAGAAGCCCCACATAGTTGCGAAGTTGCTCATGTCGGGAGCCATGTTAGCGGGGGTAGGAGCCGTAGCGAACTCGACGCCGCCAAAGGCAGCAGCCAGGGACAGCAAGATGAACACGGCAGTCAGGCCGAGAGCCGCGGTCGAGCCGAAGGAGGAAATGGAGCCGATCCACTTAGCGCCCTTGGTCGAAACCCACGTGGCGATAGCAAAGACGACGATCTCGATAATGGTGATCCACAGCTGCGAAAGCTCTGCATTGGCACCAAAGAACACGTAGCTCGCGTAGATGATGACGTTGGGCAGGACGGACGCAAAGTAGAACAGGTTAACGAACCAGTAGCTAAATGCCGTCAGGAACGCCCAGCGACCACCCATCGAGGTCTTAACCCATGCGTACACGCCAGACTCGGAGTCCCTGTTGAGGCCGACGAACTCAGCGGTAACCAGGGTATAGGGGACAAAGTACAAAAGCGTGGCGAAGAAGAACGACGGCGCAGCTGCCAAGCCGATGGCCGCGTTGTTGTTGATGATGTTCTTGATACCGAACACGGCGGCGACCGTCATGCCCAGCAGAGCGAACGAACCGATCGTTCCTCGTTTTTCAGAGCTCATAAGCCCTCCCAATCATCCGTTATATCTCATCTAAAACCGTCCGGACTGCAAGCGCAATCGTGGACGACGCACCTGCTAAGGGGAATGGGGAAAAGGGAGTCAACAAAGCCATCCCCCTTAACGGCGCGAAGCAAACGTCCAAACGGACGAATACTACTTGTTGGGGAAGGAATAACCTTCAACCGTCACGTGCAGTACCACGACGCGGGGATCCGCGGCATCGGCCACGACACGGTAGGCCTCGTCGATCTCGACGACGGCAACGCCGCCGGCGGGAATCGTCACGGTCTCCCCCGTACCCTCAAAGCGCTCGCGATCGTCGATATCGCTGTAGGCGCGCGTGCGGGTAAGATCCGTCTTGGAAGCCACCTCGACAGTCAGGTCGCCGTCGAGCGGGGCGAGCACGGCATGGTAGCGACGGTGACCGACCAGGTCGGCAGTAGCCGCCTCGTGAGCGTTCACCCACCAATACACCAGCGAGTCGCCGATGGAGTAAGCCACGTCGTGCTGCAGGTCGGCAACACCATCGAGCGCCTGGCCGGTGCGCATCCACTTCTTGACGGACTTCATCTGAGCGTCGAAATCGGCGCGCGAGTTAAAGACATGCATGACTTATGCCTCCTTAATGGGTGCCAGCGCCTGAGCCAGATCGGCAGACGTCAGCGGTCGCAGGGACACCTCAAAGCTGAAGCTCTCAAAACGGGTGCGGTAGGAATCGAGTACCTCGGAACCCCAAGAGTTCGAGCCAAGGCCGAGCAGCTGGTCGTTGATGTTGACCGTGACCGTATCGCCCTTGACAAGGTCGTAGACGTGCTTGGCGTTATCGATTGCCTCGCAGCTATAGGGCCATGCCGAGAACGAGAACGGGTTGGAGGCGGCATCAGCCGGACGAGTCACCAACACGCCGTCACCGTGACTGGAGCGCAGGGCAACCCAGCGGGTACCCTCACGGTTGGCGCAGTCCTGAGGCATAACGTAGGGCGTGAACATGTCGTCGACCGTAGTGCGGTAATGACCGACCGGGTTGGCGCGCAGCGAGTCCGGATAGTTCTCGCCCGGGCCGTGGCCATACCACTCGACGGCACGATTGCAACCGGGGACCTCGAAGGAGATGCCGATGCGCGGGATGATATCCGAGTAATCGCCGTAGGGCTCGCCGGAAACCTTGAGGTCGACGCGACCGCTCGGAAGCACGGTGTAGACGAGCTCGACGCGCATGCCGAACGCGCGGACGGGAGGAGCGATACGCTGGCTCACGGTAACGACGACCGCATTGCCGTCCTGCTTCCAAGAAACCTTGCGGGTAGACGTCTGCATCACATCGATGAAGTTGTCCTTCCACAGGGAGTCATACTCCTGAGCGTGGTTGTCGACGAGCGGATGCCAAAAACCAACCTGGGGACCAGAGGCCATTACATCGCGGCCGGATGCCTTCCACTCGCTCACGGTACCGTTGACTTTGCTGAAGGTCAGCTCGCCGTTGAGGGAGTGAATGCGGATCTCCTGCTCGGTCTCCTCGACCGTAAGCTCAGGACGAGCGGGGGCGGCGATGGCCGGCGCCGGATGGTTTGCGATGGCAAACTGGCTTGCGCCCAGCTGGAACATCGGCTCGCACCAGGCGTGAGCCGCCATGGTGTAGGCGCGCACGGTCAGCAGGGTCTCGCCTACCGCAGCCTCGCGAATCACCAGTGGCAGCTGGACGGATTCGCCGGGAGCCACCGCGCCGGGCATAAGCGTCTTGCGGCACACTACATCGCCGTCTACCAGGGTCTCCGCCGACAGGCAGACATCCTCGAGGGTAGTAAACCAGCGCTTGTTCGTGACGGTCAGCTCGCCCGCCTCGGTGTCATAGGCCATGCGAACCGGGCAGATGACCTGGCCATACTCAGTGAGGCCCGGGCTCGGCTGCTGCCAAGGGAACACCATGCCATCGATGCAGAAGTTGCTGTTGTTGGGGTAATCGCCGTTGTCGCCACCATACATATCGTAGGCAACGCCATCCTCGGTCACAGCAGCCAAACCGTGGTCGCACCATTCCCAGATAAACTGGCCTTGGATGCAATCCCAGCGATCGAAGACCTCCTGGTACTCGGACAGGCCTCCGGGGCCATTGCCCATGGAGTGGCCGTACTCGCAGTTGATGCGCGGCTTGGGGAACGGATGCTCACCAAAGTCGTTCATCTGCGACACACGGGAGTACATCGTGGAAATGACGTCGACGGTATCGGCGTTGCGGTCCTCCTCGTAGTGGACCGGACGACCGTCGAGCTCGTGAGCCTTGGCGTACATCGCGCGGATGTTGCAGCCATAGCCGCTCTCATTGCCCATCGACCACATAATGATGCAGGCGTGGTTGCGCTCCTGCATCACCAGGCGCTCAATGCGGTCGACGTAGGCCGGCTCCCATGCCGGGTCGTCGGTGACCAGGGCGATATTGCCGATATTCTCGAAGCCGTGACTCTCCATATCGGTCTCGGCGACCAGCATGATGCCATACTCATCGCACAGCTCGTAGAAGCGCGGGTCATTGGCATAGTGAGAGGTGCGCACCGCGTTGATGTTGTGTCGCTTCATGAGCTCCAGGTCACGGCGCATGCGATCGAGGCCCACGGCGCGGCCCTTGTGATCGTCGTGATCGTGGCGGTTGACGCCATGCATCTTAAAGTAGGTGCCGTTGAGGTAGATATGATTGCCCTCGACCGTCACCTCGGCAAGGCCCTGGCGATGCGGAACGTACTCGCTGACCTCGTCACCGTCGTAGACCTCAAACGTAAGGTCATAGAGGAAGGGGTCCTCGGGGTTCCAGAAGTGGGCATCGGCAACGCTGCACTCGGCATGGCCGTCGACGCACTCGCCCGTAGCGACCACGTTCTCGCCATCGCTGAGCGTAAACACGACGCGGGTAGCGCCCTCGGCCACCGTATCGAGCGTGATCAGAGCGGCATCGCCCTCGCGGTGCGTGCGGAACCTAAAGTCGACCAGGTGCGCGGCGGGACGCTGCATAAGGTACACATCGCGGAAGATGCCCGAAGCCCACCACATGTCCTGATCCTCGATATAGCTGCCATCGCTGTACTGCAGGACCTTGACCGCAAACAGGTTGTCGCCCTCGACGAGCGCGTCGGTCACGTCGAACTCGGCGGACAGACGCGAGCCCTTGGTCATGCCGATAAACTGGCCGTTGACGTACAGCTCGCCATAGCTCTCGATGCCGTCGAAGCGAATGATCTCGCGGGCGCCGGCAGGAACGGCGGGAAGGTTGACGATGCGCTGGTAGACGCCCGTGGGGTCGTCGGAGGGAACGAACGGCTGATCCACCGGAAACGGGAAACCCTCGTCGGTATAGGCAAGGTTGCCATAGCCGTCTACCTGCCACAGGTGCGGAACCTCCACGTGATCCCACTCGGACTTGTACGTGGAGAGCTCCTCGTTGGAGACGGCAGCAGGCCCCTCAAAGAGGCGGAACTGCCACGAGCCAGACAGCTGGACAAACCCGCGCGACAGCTCGCGGCTGTACGTAGCAGCGAGATCGGCGGTCTCATAACCCATAAAGTACGCATGGGGTGCCAGGCGGTTCCTGTGGGTGAGCGCTTGGTTTTCCCAATCGTTAATGGCGTCCATGGTGATGCTCCTTCGTCATCGTAGTGATTCTTGTGCAACCGGTTGTCCTTATCTTACGGGCGATGCAAAAAACTGTGCAACCGGTTGTCCGCTGAACGGTCGATTTGGCCGGATTAACGGTGCAACCGGTTGTACAACCGCGACACTTATGTCACCCTGAATATCGAAACTCAACGCAAAACATCGTTCTTAAGCTCGTAGGCAACCGCCACGCCCGCTGATATCTCACCCACACGAGACGTATTCGATTGCGGCTTGGTTGCAAAACGACACCTGTCACCGGATATCATGAACGCTGTTCAGGTGCACTATAGTAAGCTGTATCCGCACCAGCCCGTATCAGTGACAACATCGACCGCATTTTCCAGGAGACGCCATGACCCAGCCAGTTCGCACCGCACCTACGCTTGCCGAGGTTGCCGCAGCTGCCGGCGTGTCGCGCTCCACGGCCTCACGCGCCCTCAACGATTCGCCCCGCATTAGCGAGGAAACCAAAAAACGCGTCCGCGCAGCGGCCAAGGAAGTCAATTTTGTCCCCAACGCTCGCGGCCGAGCGCTCGCTGTCGGGCGCACGGAAATCATCGCCGTGCTCGTGACCGAGCCCCTGAGTGAGCTCTTCAGCGACCCCACCTATAGCGAATTTTTGAGCGGCATTACCGAGGAACTGTCGGAGTCGTCCTATCTGCCCGTTATCTTGCAGGCGTCTTCTACGCATGAGCGCAACCGCGCACGCGAGCACTTTGAGCGCCGCTCGTTCGACGCCGTGATCGATGTCTCCCCCTACAAGGGCAGCGAGCTGCTCGAGGTGCTGCGCGAGCTGGGCGTACCCACCGTGTTGTGCGGCCAGCTCGAGGGCCACCCCTATCGCGATGTGTTCTCGACAGTCTACTCTGACGACGAAGAGGGTGGACGCTTTGCGGCACTCGCTATGAAAAAGCGCGGGCGCAAAGATATCGTCGCCGTGTTGGGACCGCAAGACAACCCCGCTGTTGTCGACCGCCTGCGCGGCTACCGCACCGTCCTGGGCGAAGACCTCCCAGGCGCAAACGTTATCTATACCGGCTGGAACAGCGGAGACGGCTATCAGGCCATGCACCAGATCCTCGCGCGCGAGATTGCTTTCGATGGCGTGCTCTGCGGATCGGACCGTATCGCGGCTGGCGTCATCACCGCACTCAACGAGGCAGGCCTATCCGTTCCGGCGGACGTTTCTGTCGTCGGCTTCGACGATCACGAGATTGCGGCGCGCTGCGTCCCCGCACTCACGACCGTCCGCCAGCCCCTGCGCGAAGAAGGCCACATGGCCGCCAACATTGCGCTCGACATGATCAAGGGCGCCGAGCCCACCACCTCCGTGATGCACATGCAGCTCGTTCAGAGAGACTCGCTGTAGGAAACTGGGCCGGGCTTTTCGCCAGACAGTTGTTGCGGAAAGCCTGCCCCGTTTTGAGCGCTCATTCTGGGGCACAGTTTCCGTTAGACCGCTCAAGCGGAAACTGTGTCCCATTATTTTGCCGAATTCTGGGTCGCGCTTTCCCAGAGGACCCCCTTTGGGAAAGC
>URSO01000083.1 GCA_900550415.1 uncultured Collinsella sp. | reverse complement strand
TCGCGAGTTCCGCACGAACAGGAGGCCACTTAATGTGGCCTCCGTCGTGAGCAGGACTGTAGAGCAGGAAAGTTCATATGCGGCCGTTGGCGCCCGGGCAGCGCCGGGGATCGCACCTTTGCAACTACAGCGTCATGTTCGGATCGGCATCGACGTCGAACGGCGAGATTTCACCTCGGTCGAATTTACGGCGAGCGACCTCCGCGATCATGGCAGCGTTATCGGTGCAGGCAGACAAGGGCGGCACCGTCACGCGGATCCCCTGACGCCCGAGCTTCTTGATCATCATCTCGCGCAGATGCGGATTGGCCGAGACACCACCGCCGATGCAATACTCCTTGCACCCGGTGGCATGCAGGGCGTTTTTGGCCTTCTTGTACTGCACGTCAAAGACAGCTGCCTCAAACGAAGCCGCCAGATCGGGCAGGTGAATCGTGCGCCCGGCTTTGGTCTCCTGTTCAATGTAGAGCGTCACGGCCGTTTTAAGACCCGAAAGCGAGAAACGATAGTCTCCCCTGCTGTTAAGCGCGCGAGGAAAATCGATCGCGCGGGGGTTGCCCGTCTCGGCCAGCTTGGAGATGATGGGGCCACCGGGATAGCCCAGACCCAACGCCTTGGCTACCTTGTCGAAGGCCTCGCCCACAGCATCGTCGAGTGTCTCACCAAGTACCTCGTAGTCGCCCCATGCCTTCACGTGCACGAGCATGGTATGACCGCCCGAGACGAGCGTGAAGATAAACGGCGGCCTGAGATCGGGCTGCGCCAGCAGGTTGGCGAACAGATGGCCCTCCAGATGGTTGACGCACACGAGCGGCTTGCCGGCGGCATAGGCAAAGCCCTTGGCGAAGGCGACGCCCACTACCAGAGCACCCACCAGGCCCGGACCCTGTGTCACGCCAACAGCGGCGAGTTCGCTCGGCGCGATGGCTCCACCCTCAAGACCAAGCGATGCTGCGGCATCCTCGAGCGCCGCATCCACGACACTCACAATCACCTCAACGTGTTTGCGCGAGGCGATCTCGGGCACCACGCCGCCAAAGCGGGCGTGAAAATCAATCTGTGTCGACACCTGGTTAGCCAGCATATTGCCATCCGCATCGATAATCGCCACGGCCGTCTCGTCGCAGGAGCTCTCGATAGCGAGCACTAGGCGGCGGCGCTCAATTTCGGCACGCTCCCCCTCGGAGCGCCCAGGCGCAGGCAGCGGCCATACGCGCTGCTCTGCCGCCGTCGGCTCGGGCGAAGCATTGTCGACCGGAAGCACCAGGGGCAGCGGAGCCGTCATGACGATGGCGTCCTTGCCGGCACCATAGTAGCCGCGGCGACGGCCAGCCTCGGTAAAGCCCAGAACGTTATAAAGCGCGGTCGCTCCCTCGTTACCGTCCTCGACCTCGAGCGAAGCCGTAGTGCAGCCGAGCATCTGGGCATCATAGCTCACATGCGACAGCAGCTTGCGGGCAATGCCCTCACGGCGATGTGCCGGGTCGACGGCGACATCCAGAATCTGCACATCACCGTCCACGACCATACCGCCGGCAAGGCCCAGCAGCTTGCCGTCGTCGTGTGCCACCCACCAACTACGCGGCGCAGCGACGTCCTCGCCCAGTTCGGACAGGAACATGCCCGGCGTCCACGCCTTGTGTCCGGCACCTTCAAAGCAGGCAGCCTCTAGCGCGCTCGCGCCCTCGGCATCCGCCGCGCCCATGGGACGAAACTGCAGATGACGACCGGCGAGCTCATCGGCAACGCCCGTAATTTCGCTCTGTGCACTCTCAGCAAGACCAAGACGCTTGCGCTCGTTTTCCTCGGCATCCGAAAGGCGCGTGTAAATCGGCAGGACGCGAGCCGGATCGCCGTCACCCGCAGCGTGCGCGAGCAGCAAGCCCTCGCCCGAAGGCCACCACAGGTCGCGCTCCACGCAGCGGACGGTCTCGTCCTCACCCAGCAGCTTGCCATAGCGCACGAGACCGTCACCGGTCAGCTGAACCTGGTCCCAGTCCGCTGCTCGGCGCCACTCATCGAGCGCCACGGCGGCCTTGACCACGTGTTCGCGCTCAAATTGACGCTCGGGGCCCTCATCGACCAGCATATACAGCGCCGGATATACCTCACCGCGCATAGCATCGGCCAAGATACCAAGCTTGCCGCGCACGCCAGCCTTCCACGCCGTCCAAGCGCAAGCGTCGAGCGTCGACACGCCCAGCAGCGGAACATTGGCACCACGCGCGAGGCCCTTGGCAGTGGAGATGCCGATGCGCACACCCGTAAAGGACCCCGGGCCGCGGCCGACCACATAGCAACCAACATCGCTGCGATCCAGACCGGCTTGAGCCAGCACGCCATCAACGGTATTCACGAGCTCAACGTTGGCGTGACGGCGACACATGTGGTCGCCACTCACGAGCTTCGTCTCGCCCGTCTGCCCATCAATCCAGCTTGCCGCGCAGGCAAGCATGTCGGTCGAGGTATCGAGCGCCACCACCAGCGCGTTGTCGTTATGCAAGCTCATCTTGTACAGCCTTATCAATCAAATGGGAAAGCTCCATTGCGCGGTCACCGTGCGCCTCAAGCGTTATCGTTCGCACATCGCTGTCGCCCTCATCACGCTTGAGCGTCACCGAAAGATACTCATCCGTCAGCTCGTCCTGGAATTGTTCGCCCCATTCCAGCAGGCAAGCACCCTCATAGCCCAGCACATCGAAAATGCCTGTATCCTCGAGCTCGTAGGCATGCTCCAGGCGGTATAGATCAAAGTGAAACAGCGGAATACGACCTTGATCGTGAACGGCCATGAGCGCAAACGTAGGGCTCGTAACCATATGCCCATCGCCCAACCCGCGCGAGACGCCCTTGGTAAAGTGAGTTTTGCCCACTCCCAGGCCACCGGTCAGGATGAGCACATCGCCGTCCTCAAGGCACGGTGCAATTAGCTCGCCAAAGTACTCCGTATCGGCAGCGCAAGTCGTTTTGTAAGTACCTACCCCCAGGCGCTCCAGGGACATATATGCTCCTTATTATTCCGAGGCTCCTCTGGTGCGGGATGTCGCCCCAGATAGTCGCCCAGCATCTTAAAGTCTTCCTCCAGCAGCTCCTGCCACGCCGGATTGCGTAGCGCTGCTGCCGGATGGAACGTGGGCATCACCACAAAGTGCCCCATCTGATGGAACCTGCCGCGCAGCTTGGTAATGCCGATCTCGGTCTTGAGCACAAAGTGCGTTGCGGGGTTGCCGAGCGTCACGATGATATCGGGCCAGATGCTTCGAATCTGCTCGCGCAAAAACGGTGAGCAAGCCAGCACTTCCTCGGGGCGCGGATTGCGGTTTCCCGGCGGGCGGCACTTAAGCACGTTGGCAATGTAGACGTCTTCGCGTTTGAGCCCCGCCAGCGACAAAATGCCGTTGAGGTCCTCGCCTGCCGCCCCCACAAAGGGCTCGCCCTGCAAATCCTCATTGCGGCCCGGCGCCTCGCCAATAAACATCACGCGAGCGCGGGGGTTTTCCACGCCAAACACGATATTGTGACGCGACTGGTAGAGCTGGCAGAGGCGACAATCGCCCAGAACGGCCTCGATCTCCTCGAGTGCGACCTCACGTGGCGCCTGATGGGTATGGCCGGGAATGTGCATGACGCCCATGGCGACTCCTACACGTAGACCTTGTCGAGGCGCATGCCAAAGCCGCAGGCGACCTCGTAGTTAATCGTGCCGCGCAGTCGGGCCATCTCGTCCATAGTGATCTCGGCATCGCCATCGCGGCCGACAATAATCATCTCGTCACCATATTCGGCCTCGGGAATCTCGTGTGCCGGGTTGGACTGAATGGCGACCATAAACTGATCCATGCAGATATTGCCAACCTGATGCACGCGCTCACCGCGATACAGCACATCCATACGATTGGAAAGCGTACGCGATAGGCCGTCGGCATAACCAATCGGCAGCGTGCAGATCTGAACGCGCGTACGCGGTACGCGGTAGGTAAAACCGTAGCCCACGCCCTCGCCCATCGCAGGGTGTGCCACGCGCGTCACGCGCGCATGGACGCTCATAACGGGATCAAGCTGCATCACGCGGCCACTCAGCTCGCACGGCTGCATGCCATACAAGCCGACGCCGGCGCGAATCATATCAAAATGCATCGAGGGGTCGAGCATCGAGGACGGCGTGTTGGCGCAGTGCACGATACCGCACTCAAAGCCCGCATCCTTAATGGCCTGAACGGCCTCGGTAAAGCGCTGACACTGCAGTTTGTAGTCCCAGCCCGAAGGTTCATCGGCCGTGGCGAAGTGAGTAAATACGCCGTCGCACTGAATACCGCGATGGAAATTAATACCGCGGACAAAGTCGAGCACCTGCGTGTAATGTACGCCAATGCGGTTCATGCCCGTCTCGATGGCGAGATGATACTTGCCCACCTTGCCCGCCGCGACGGCACATTCGCCATACGCAAGAGCAAAGTCAGACGTATAGACCGAGGGCATGATATCAAACTCGAGCAACGTCGGAATAGCCTCGATAGGCGGCTCGCTTAGGATGAGGACGGGTTTCGTAATCCCGCCCTGTCGGAGCTCAACGCCCTCGTTAACCGTCGCCACGGCAAACATGTCGGCACCGGCCGAATACATGATCTTGGCGCACTCAACAGCTCCATGACCATAAGCATCGGCCTTTACCACGCAGCACAGGCGCTGACGTGGATTCAGCAAGTTCTTATAGGCCCTCGTGTTGCGACGGAGCGCCCCGCGGTCGATCTCGACCCAGGACCAGCGCGTCAAATCGGCTTTATTCATGATTAGTCATCCGACCCTTCGTCCATGATTCCCAGATCTTCGAGCGCATCCTTTGCCGCCAGTTCCATGGCAGGACCGATCAAGTCGATAAGATCGGTCGCGATGACGCTCTTCTCACCATACTCCGTCGCCGCGGCAAAACCGGCGTAGCTGTGAAGTGCGACGGCGTACGAATACAGCAACTCCCAACGATCCATCTCGTCGCGCATGGTGGCAAGCGTGCCGGCCAAAATACCCGCGAGAACATCACCCGAACCGGCAGTTGCCAGAGAAGCCGGACCCGAGAGCGGCAGCAGCACACGCTCAACGCCACAGATAGCCGTCGTCGGCCCCTTGGCAATGACCACCAGATTGTCGGAGCCTGCAGCCCAGACAACCTTCTGCGCGGCCGCAATCGCGGTGCCAAGGTCGTTCACCTCGTCACCGGCAACCAGACGCGAAAGCTCACGATAGTGCGGCGTCATAACCAACGGCTGCTCGCGACGATACATCTCGGGATTACTATCAATACCGTCAATGGCAATCTTAGCAAGGCAGTTGAGTGCATCGGCGTCCAAAATAAGCGGCACATCAAGCTCGAGCAAGCCCGAAACCACCTGCATAGCGCCGGCAGATGTCGTCATACCGGGACCGCACAGTACACAGCTGTACTTCTTTGCAATCTCGCACACAGTCATGCGCGCAGCGGCGCCAAAGGAGCCGCGGGAATCAGACGGAATAGCAAAGACGGGAATCGAAGGAAGTGCCATGCGAATAAGATTGGCGCAGGCGTCAGGAGCCGCGACTGCCACGTAACCAGCACCCGCGCGAGCTGCAGATTTGGCCGCCATAATGGCAGCACCAGGATATTGCGCAGATCCGGCGACAATAAGCACAGAGCCACGGGAATACTTATCGATATTCGTAGGTAGTGGAGCAAAGTAATCAACTAAGTCACCGGGCTCGACAATCTCGGCGGCGTGGTCGACATCATCGATGACCTCGTCAAGACGGTCGTAAAGATTGCCGCAGATTAAATCGCCAGCATACTCAGGGCCATCAGCGCTATACAGACCAATCTTGGGCGCAATCATCGTCACCGTATGCTCGGCACGAATGCAGTCGTCATCAACAACGCCCGTCTCGGCATTCAGGCCCGAGGGGACATCAATGGATACGACACAATCGGCGCATTCATTGACCGTAGGAATCCAGATGGAGAACGGCGCACGCAGATTCCCGTGGAACCCGGTACCAAAAATGGCATCGACAACAACATCGGCCTTATCGATCAAAACCTCGAGTTCGTCACGCGAGGGACCAACGCAAACGTGCACATCGCGGCCGGCGGTACGACGAGCAACATGACGTGCCAGAGCAGCAGGAATCTCATCCGGCTCAACCGGAGAAACGATATCCACGTCCACACCCTTATGGCTCAGGATATCGGCGGCAACCCAACCGTCGCCGCCATTATTACCAAAACCGACCAGAACGAGAACCCGATCGGGATTGAGCTTCAAGACCTCATTGGCGGCAAACTCACCCGCTAGCTCCATAAGCTCGGCCTTCGAAGTCCCTTCGCGTTCGATGATATCCTCGAGACGAACGACTTCTTCGGTACTCAAAACCGGTTTCATCTATGCTCCTAGCGTATCTTGCGAAGCATCGCCCAGGTGCTCCGTCAATGCTGAATTCTGCAGCTGCTCAAGCTCATCTAAAACAGAGCGAGCCTCTTTAAATGTCTGCGCTACGCGTTTCTTGGTACTCACCTTTTCCTCTTTTGGCTTAGGCCGAGCATCTTCGGTAATCGCGATGGCATTCGCAACGGCTAAGTCTCCTGTAAGCGTAATGGAAAGAGCGACCTCAACAACACCCAGCTCTTGAGCGATCTCGAGAGCACGGCCCGAAAGCAGCGCCTTCGGTTTGCCGAGTTTATCACGCGTAACCGAAACATCCTTGCGACCCACGCCTTGACTAAAACCCGTACCGAGAGCTTTAAGTACCGCCTCGCGCGAAGCAAAGCGGCTCGCATAGTGAGCAGCGGGACGCGATGATGCATCGCAATACGCACGCTCTTCTTCGGTAAACACACGCCGAGCAAACGACGGCGTCTTTTCAAGAATTGATTTCATACGGGAAATCTCGACGATATCAACGCCGATACCAGCTTCAGCCATGTTCACCTCCATATCGCACAGACTAAGTTATTGTAGCCCGTTCACAGAAGATGCGACAAACGAGGGTTATAAAACACAGCTACTATGTGAGACAAAAGCCCTCAAGCGCAAAAAAGGGGGAG
>URSO01000082.1 GCA_900550415.1 uncultured Collinsella sp. | reverse complement strand
CCCCCGACGTTCTCGACCCTTCCGTGATTGGAGGTAGGGCATAAATGACCGAGAGGCAACCCCTGCTCAAAGTCGAGCATCTAAGCAAGGAATTCCCCGCTGGCTCCGGCGCCTTCGGCGGCCGTTTCTCCAAGCGCGTTGTTTCCGCCGTTAACGATGTTTCGTTTGAGATCTATCCCGGCGAAACTTTTGGTTTGGTAGGCGAGTCCGGCTGCGGCAAGTCCACCACCGGTCGAACCATCATGCGCCTGAGCGCCCCCGCCGCGGGCAAGGTCTTCTTCGAGGGCCGCGACGTCTCCGCGATGAACAAGCATGAACTCAAGGACATGCGCCGCGAGATGCAGTTCATCTTCCAGGACCCTTACGCGTCGCTCAACCCGCGTATGACTATCGGCGAAATCGTCTCCGAGCCCATGACCATCCACGGCGTGGGCACCAAGGAAGAGCGCATCGAGCGCGTTCGCGAGCTGCTCGACGTCGTAGGCCTCAACCCGGAGCACATCAACCGCTATCCGCACGAGTTCTCCGGCGGCCAGCGTCAGCGCGTCGGTATCGCCCGCGCGTTCATTCTTCGTCCCAAGCTGATCATCTGCGATGAGCCCGTTTCCGCTCTGGACGTCTCCATTCAGGCTCAGGTTTTGAACCTGCTGAAAGAGCTCCAGGACAAATTTGGCACCGCGTATCTGTTCATCGCTCACGACCTGTCCGTTGTGCAGCACATCTCCGATCGCGTTGCAGTTATGTACCTGGGTAAGATGGTCGAGCTTTCTGACTGGAAGACGCTCTACACCGAGCCCCATCATCCGTATACGCAGTCTCTGCTGTCCGCTGTTCCCGTGCCGGATCCGGACATTCAGAAGACTCGCAAGCGCATTATCCTTGCCGGCGATCCTCCGTCGCCCATCGATCCTCCTTCGGGCTGCCGTTTCCACACGCGTTGCCCCATTGCTCAGGAGATCTGCAGCAAGGAGGCTCCGGAGTTCAAGCAGGTCGCTAACGGCCACTTCTGCTCCTGCCACTTTGCCAAGCCGTTCCCCATCAAGGAGTCGCACATCAACATCTAAGATATGCGGTCCGCTCAAGGGATTATGCACATCTAAGGGATGCCGGTTTATAACCGGTGTCCCTTTTTTCTTAGGACGATGATCCGGATCAGGTGGGGGAGCGCGCTATTTTCTTCTTTTCTGTCGATACAGATTGCTTCCTACCTGCACAAACGTTGCTGCAAAAGATTAGGCAAACTTCGTCCAAACTTTTTTGAAAAAAGTGCTTGCACTCAATGCGGGGTTCGGGTTAATATACTCTTCGTTGCGAGGAGCAACACAAGGAAGTCGGAGTGGCGGAATTGGCAGACGCGCTAGCTTGAGGTGCTAGTGACCATTTCTCGGTCATGCGGGTTCAAGTCCCGCCTCCGACACCATCGCATTTGAGAAGCCTCTTCGGAGGCTTTTTTGTTACCGATAGACGGTGGGGTCCACGATGGAAACGCTTGAACGCAACGAGTGGGCAGACGTTGCCCAACTAGTCGAGATCACGAGCGATGCTGTCATCATCTGCGAGCTCGACGGAACCATTCTGCATGTGAATAATCGCTTACTTGGTTTGATGTGCGAGGAACGCGCCGACGTCATCGGTGGAGATGTTAAAGACGTCCTGTATTCGTCCGCTTTTGAACGTGCGACGGAACATCGTCTACCATTTGAAACTGATGGCTCCGAGAGCGAACTGATGCTCAAGCTGAGCGATGGCTCCTTTATTCCCGTATTGGTTCGCGCAGGCTCCGTAACGCCTCCACGTATCTTTGGGCGCCGCGCGCCACGTGTCCT
This sequence comes from uncultured Collinsella sp., assembly GCA_900550415.1. GTDB lineage: Bacteria > Actinomycetota > Coriobacteriia > Coriobacteriales > Coriobacteriaceae > Collinsella. The sequence goes on along the minus strand of URSO01000082.1, from coordinate 5,272 downwards.
GGTGGCGCTTCACAGTATTGAGGAACAGTATTCTCACGACCGGCAACTCAAGCGTGCGTTATCGGAGCTTAGAGTGGCGAACAAGCGTCTCTCTGGCACGCTCTCGGTCATTATGAGCACTGTGGGCTCCGATGAGTTACCCAGCCTGCTTGATACCGTTTTGAACCAGCTTGTAGGAACGCTCGATGCTTCGGGTGCTGCTATCTATTTTTCTGAGAGCGGCGGCTTTAAGCTCCGCGGTGTTTCCAAGGAGCTGCTCGACAGCTACCTGCCCGAGTTTTTGCCGTATGGCGCTGGCATTCCGACGTATGTTCTTCGCGAGTCGCGTGCCTGTCGCTTGTCGATTCAACAGGACCTTGAGGGCGATAAGGCCGCCTCCGGTATGTTCATGGACCTGGATAATCGTTCTAAGCACCTGTTGCGCATGCAGGATATGCCTCCGTACCGCAGTGAAATCTGTCTTCCCGTTTTTTACGGTACGCAGATCCTCGGCGTGCTGGAAGTTGGTTGGAAACGCCCCCAGGCACCGCTCGCTTATGATGTTAATGTACTTGAGGTCATTTGCGATTACCTGTCTATCCAGCTGGTCGGCATGGCATCGAGCCTTCGCTCCCGTCGCACGGCCGAGCTTGGCCGCTCGCTCAATGTCTTGCGGGATGAGTTGTTTACCTTTCTAGACGATTCCGCCGCGGCTACCCAGGCGGTATCGTCCGAGATCTGCAATATGCTCAACTGCCATTTTTGCCCTATTGAGTATGACGCCAGTCTGGATTCCTACGTCATAGATTTTGAAGGCGGCAGTCGCGTTGCTTTGCCGGACGATCCCGAGAAGCTTTTCTTTTCCACGACGGCGCCAGCGGCACGTTTGGGGGCTGCCCCTGATGGCTTTGAGGCATCTGTTTTGGGCGGCACGAGTGCCGAGGACCTTAAACACGTCCGTATAACTCGCGTTGACGAATCGATGCCTATGGGAGGCTGGCTTAGAGCGCATGGCCTGCCTTGCCAGGGTCTCTACGTCGACGCCGGCATCGAGGCGGGGCGCCCACGCCCTGAGGGCGATGGCAAGCACAGTAACGACGCAATCGTTCCTGCTTCTGTTGCGAAGGGGCCGACGACGCGTGCGCTGCTGCTTCGTGATGGTAGCCAAGAGCCGATTGATGATCTTGAATATGACTACTTGGTGCACTTGGCGCATGACTTTGAACTGATCTACGAAGGCGAATCTCAAAAGCGCGAGGAGCGCCATATCGCTCAGACCCTCCAGATTGGCATGAGAAATTCCCTGGGGGATGTTCCGGGAATCGCCGCCGATTCGGTGTACCTGTCGGCCACGAACTCGGCGTTGGTCGGCGGCGATTTCTATACGCTCATCCGTCTTCCCGACGACTGCGCCGTCATGATTCTGGGCGATGTGTCTGGCAAAGGCATTGAGGCTGCATCGATGTCCGCGCTCGTCAAGACAGCCCTGACGGCATATGCCTGGGAGGGCGCTGGACCGGCCCGCATGGCACGCTCCCTTAACAGCATGCTCATGGGCTTCTCGAGGGTCGAGACGTTCGTGACGGCCTTTATCGCCAAGATTGACCTTAAAACCGGACGCGCAACGTATTGTTCGGCGGGCCATCCTCCGACCATGGTCATCAGGCCAGAGTCGATGCCGCTGGGTGGCGGCGAGGCCCGTGGGGGAGAGGTCGAGCTGCTTGGATGCCAATCGGGCGTAATCGGTGCATTTGAGAGCATGGTTTACGAGACGGGCGTGTTTACGTTCGCTCCTGGCGACATGCTCTTCATGTATACGGATGGAACGATTGAGGCCCGCGACCACACCGGAGCGTTCTTTGGCGAGCAGCGCCTTCGTGATCTTCTGCTCTCTGTCTCGGGTGAGGGCGTATCGGGAATCTGCGGCAAGGTCTTGGGCGAGCTCGACCGATTTACCGAATCGGCGCTGGACGATGACATCGCATTAGTGTCCCTTGAGTTTTTGCGGGGCCGGTCCTAAACAGCGACGCTGGGCGCGCCGAATCCGCACGGTTGCGGAAAGGCATGCATCGAACAAGCTCTTTTGGGGAACCATGGTCGTATGAATGAGTGGAATGACATAGCGGTTTTGACGCCACCAGGCGATATCGACATCGCCACGGTGCCTGCGCTGCGTCGGCGGTTGGACAATTTGATCGACCGGGGCGTTCGTCGCGTTGTCATCAATTGCCAGGCCGTGGGCTTTATCGACTCGACGGGTTTGGCGTTTTTGCTTACACGTGCCAGAGAACTCATGAGGCGAGAGGGCCTGCTTTCGCTCGTTAACGCCTCCGATGAGGTCATCCGCTTTTTGGAGATTGCCCGACTTGTCGACATCCTCCATGTTGCGGGCTTCGCTCGGGAGTCGATTCCTGCCATTCCGGTGGGGGAATTGCCTCGCTGGAGCAAGAGTGTCGAGGTGCGCCAGGGTATCGAGAACCTTCCATACTATCGTCATTGTATTGCCGAGCTACTCGAACCGCTTCCCCTGAGGCGGGATGAGCGCTATGACGTCGCGTTGGCATCGGGCGAGGCGCTGGGCAACGCGTATGACCATGCGGGCGGTATCGGATGCATCCTGACGGTTCAGGCCTATGGCGATCGTGTCGTGATTGAGGTTGTCGACCGTGGGGCGGGCTATTCGATTGACGGGTCGAGTGAACCGGTTACGACTGAGGAGCGCGGGCGTGGGATCAAGCTCATGCGCATGTTAGTCGACAACGTGGAGGTTGCCCGTCGTACTGATGGTGCCGGTACGCGCGTTCGGATGGTAAAGCTGTTTAGCGGAACATTGGAATCGTGCGCCTAGTAAATCGTTTTGGCATGTATATCTGCCAAGAGCATGTGGCGAACAACTTTTTTGAAAAAAGTACTTGCGTCTTTTGGGCAACTCGCGTAAATTAATAACCCGCAAGCGGACATGGCTCAGTTGGTAGAGCACAACCTTGCCAAGGTTGGGGTCGCGGGTTCGAGCCCCGTTGTCCGCTCCAACTATCTTACGCGGTTCTAACGAACCGCGTTTTTTGTTGACGCTGCGCGGGCCCCGGGCACCCCATCTTGCCCCTCAATCGTCGGTCGCGTACATAAAGTACGCTTCCCTCCTCTTTCGCGGCAACCTGGGGCACCCGGAGCCCGCTCGCTGTCGTGGCCGGGGGAGTAAGTCTTCCGTTCTTTTCACTAATCGATCGATTCGTCCCAGGAGGCTCGAGCCCGAGAGGGGGCGAGCGTTTGGGGCGTGGCTGCGGCGTTGATTGCCGTGAATGTCAGCTTTGGGCGTATCATCGTGGGCATCTCGCAAAACCTCGTTGCAAGGGAGATTCATCCCATGGCTACAGAAAAGTCCTCTTCGCGCTCATGGATGTCCGATGCCGCGATTTATCAGATCTACCCGCGCTCGTTTAAGGATTCGACTGGTTCGGGTCTGGGCGATATCGCGGGCATTACCCAGCAGATGGACTATCTTGAGCGGCTGGGTATCGAGGCCATCTGGCTGAGTCCGTTTTACCCATCGCCTCTTGTCGATGGCGGCTATGATGTGGCGGACTACTGCGATGTCGACCAACGTCTCGGCTCGCTTGACGACTTCGATGACATGATCGCCGCGGCTCACGCGCGCGGCATAAAGGTCATCGTCGACATCGTACCCAACCATTCGTCCAACCAGCACCCCTGGTTCAAAGCCGCTCTTGCTGCCGGCCCCGGATCGCCCGAGCGCGCCCGCTATATCTTCCGCGATGGTCGCGGCGAGCATGGCGAGCTGCCTCCCACCAATTGGAATGCCAACTTTGGCGGCCGTGCCTGGACGCGTGTTGCGGACGGTCAGTGGTATCTGCACATGTTTACGCCCGAGCAGCCGGACTTTGACTGGTCATGCCCCGAGGTTCGCGCGTTCTTTTGCGACGTCCTGGCGTTTTGGAGCGATCGAGGCGTTGATGGCTTTCGCATTGATGTGGCACACGGTCTCGCCAAGGATCTCGACCGCGATGATCTCGACCAGTGGCATCTCGCCGAGGGCGATGACATGGTTGACGACGGCACCCATCCGCTGTGGGATCGCAACGAGGTTCACGAGATCTATCGCGAGTGGCGCCGCGTGTTCGACCGCTATAATCCGCCGCGCAGCGCTGTTGCCGAGGCGTGGGTGCTGCCCGAGCGCCAGTATCTCTACGCGCGCCCCAGCGAGCTTGGCCAGACATTTAACTTTGAGTTCGCCAAGGCCACTTGGACCTATGATGACATGCACGCTGCAATCGAGGAGGGCTTGAAGGCAGCCATCGAATCCGATTCCGCCTCGACCTGGGTACTTTCCAACCACGACGTGCCTCGTGTGGCGACGCGCTTCGCCCTGCCGCAGATCAAGGCGACGCGCTACCACCAGATTGCGCTCGACTGGCTCTTACGCGACGGGTCGTCTTATGACGAGGACCGTGAACTCGGCGAGCGCCGCGCGCGGGCGGCCCTTTTGCTTGAGCTGGCGCTTCCGGGCTCGGCATACGTGTATCAGGGTGAGGAGCTCGGCCTTTTTGAGGTGGCCGATATCCCGTGGGCTGCACTCGAAGATCCCACTGCGACCAATACGCACGGATCGAAGCGCGAGAAGGGGCGCGACGGCTGTCGTGTGCCCCTGCCGTGGGTGGCGACGGACGATCCCGCGCAGGGCGGATCGTTTGGATTTTCGCCGATGGACGCCGATGCGGTGCCCCATCTGCCGCAGCCTGCATGGTTTTCCGATTACGCTGCCGATAGGGAAGAGGCGGACCCGACATCGATGCTTGCGCTCTATCGTGACGCCCTCTGGCTGCGGCGCAAGCTGCGCGGGTGCGCTAACGATCTTGCGTGGCTCGATCTTGACGGGCGCACCGGCCTTGCGGATGGTGCCGAGGGCGCTGAGGGCGGCGTCATCGCCTATCGCCGCGACAACGGCTGGGCGTGTGTGACGAACTTCGGTGCAGCACCCGTGGAGCTGCCGGCGGGCAAGGTCCTGCTCACCTCATCACCGCTTGCAGACGGCAGACTTGCGCAGGACAGCTCTGCCTGGATCATGCTCGCTGAGTTGTAGGGGGCCTCTTGCGGCGAGTTTGCGTTTGCTCGCGCTTTCCGTGGTGGCTGATGTCTTCGCGAGGTTCGAGAGGGCGTCGCAAAACTTTTCAAAAAAAGTTCTTGCATAGGATGCGGGTATCACGTAAGATTAATCCTCGTAAGCGGACATGGCTCAGTTGGTAGAGCACAACCTTGCCAAGGTTGGGGTCGCGGG
>URSO01000081.1 GCA_900550415.1 uncultured Collinsella sp. | reverse complement strand
CGTACCGGCTACCACCCGTTTTTGCTGGACATCTGTTGCGTAAACGCCCTAACTATCACCCTTTGCGAACTTAGATTTCGGAAGTATGCGGCAAAATCTGAATAGGCCGAGCACACCGGATATATCCAAGCTCTGTACCTGCGGTTTTATTGGCGAAAAACCAGGATGTGCTCAAGAGTTCCGGAATTTGCCGCATACTTCCGAAAACGACGTCTCGGTGGCACCAAAAACTGCCCTCGGAACCCTGAGTTAATGAACAGGTGTAGCCGTTCGCCGCAAATTACTGTCCGTTTATGGAACCCACCCCCAGTGCGCGTCATCCTTACGGTTGAATAAATACACATCTATGGAATTACGTAAGAGAGGACCGTTCCATGAGCTACAAGACCGTTTGTGTTGCCGGTGGCGGCGTGTTGGGAAGCCAGATTGCCTTTCAGGCCGCCTACTGCGGCTTTGATGTGACGATTTGGCTGCGCAGCGAGGGCAGCATCGGTCGCACCCAGCCCAAGATCGATCATGTACGCGAGGAGTACATCGCGGCTATTGAGGGCATGGCGGGCGGCACGGGCGAGTGGTGCGCCGGTATTGCCGATAGCGGCCAGCCCTTCGACAAGGAGGCGGCGCTCGCTGCCGTCGAGCGTGCCTACTCCACACTCAAGCTGGAGCTCGATCTTGCCAAGGCCGTGGCCGACGCCGACCTGGTCATCGAATCTATGGCCGAGGACACCCAGGCAAAGATTGACTTCTACAAGAAGCTCGCCCCGGTTCTGCCGCAAAAGACCGTCATCGTGACCAATTCCTCCACACTGCTGCCGAGTACCTTTGCCAAGTACACCGGCCGCCCCGAGAAGTACCTGTCGCTGCACTTTGCCAATTCCATCTGGAAGAACAACATGACCGAGGTCATGGCTCAGGACCAGACCGACAAGCGCTACTTCGATGAGCTCGTCGACTTTGCCAACGACATCCGCATGCTTGCCCTGCCCGTCAACAAGGAAAAGAACGGCTACCTGCTCAATTCCATGTTGGTGCCGTGGCTGCTTTCGGGCCTTGACCTGTATGTCTCGGGTGTGAGTGACCCCAAGAGCATCGACCTCGCGTGGACGCGCGGCACCGGCGCTCCCAAGGGCCCGTTCCGTGTATTCGACACGGTGGGTATCCAGACGGCCTACAACATCGTCATGCAGTATCAGAAGGTTCCGGGCCTGGTGAGCCCGCTGCTCAAAAAGATGATGATGCCCTACAACTTTAAGGCCATGGCCTCCGTCCTCAAGAAAATGCTCGACGAAGGTAAGCTGGGCGAAAGCTCGGGCGAGGGCTTCTTTACGTACTAAAAATGATTTCTTGGGGGGTGGAAGCGTTGGGGATCTACGGTAGTATGCGACAAGATCTGAATAGGTCGAGCAAGAGCTGTAGTGCGCGTTGACGTTTGGCCAATGGAGCGCAAAAACGCACCGTTCGCCGATACGCCTCTCGCGAGTGGTTGCCATATGGTTTGATGTTGGAAACATATGATTGCCGGCAGGCCGTAGGTGGCGTTTGCGCTGATATCGGAGGTTCCAAGTATGTTTCGTGCTCCGCTAAACAAGTACCGGGCTGGCTAACATGAGCCGCCGTTTTGTCTCGATAACCCTTGCAGTGGTTTGCCTAGCTGTGCTCCTGGGCGCTATAGGGCAGTTCGCTATAAGTCGAGAAACATCCTATATGCAGGAATGTGCTTCCGAAGGCTTTGCCATTGACGGTTACTATCGGGATGACGAAACAAGTCGGGAAACCCTGGCTTTTCTTGAGGAGGACAACTGTCGATGGCAGCTGGTCGACCAAGACGGAATCTGCACAGACGGGCAGTTTAAGCGTACGGATGACCCCAACATCCTGATATTAAAGAAGGAAAACGGCGAAGAATTCGGTACGGTCCACGTGGCGTATATTTCGCGCCGACGCGATCAGGGCTTGCTCTACCTATTTAGAGATACCAGGGTGACCCGTTTTTATCTGGTGAGTACCGGTCCGGCGTTTACAGTGGAGTCTGGCGATGTCGATGCGGACAGCTGATTCACGGCAATAAATCAGCGAGCGGAGCGCGGCCATGGACCGCGTCCCGCTATTTGCTCGTGGCCCGCGTCACGTCTGCGCCATGTCGTGACTCGCGGCTGCGCGCATCCATCCCACGTCGCGTATTACTGCACATCAAACTCCACGCGATCGAGCTCGGGCACATTGAGGTCGATGAGCTTGCGGGCTACACGGCGGTCGTGTGCCCCAAGCGCCTCGCTTGTCGTCACATGGGCGACAGTCTCGCGCTCGACGATACCCTCCTCCCTGCCTTCGGTGGCCGAGGTCTCGACGGCAACGGTGTAATCCTTAAAGCCCGGCAGCACCGCGGCAAGCTCGCGCGTGGTTTCGGTGACGCCATAGCCGTCCTGCACGCCGGCGTGCGCCGAGCCAATGGATCCCGCGGTCATAACGATGCAGGGGATGGCAAAGATCACCGTGCCCACGATGATGCGGCGGCGCACCTTGTGTGACAGCTCATCGACCTCGGCGTTTTCCTCGGCGGTCACAATGCCGTCGCCGTTGAGGTCGCGCTTGAGCGGCACGCGCAAAAGAAGCAGCACGGCTTCGGCAGCCAGTGCGATAAAGACCACGTTGATGCCAAACTCGTAGAGGGCTGAAAGAAACAGCGACCCGCTTGCGATGGCGATGCCATAGCCCGCCGCGCACAGGGGCGGCATGAGCGCGGTCGCCACGGCCACGCCGGCGATGAGCGTGGCGGGTTCCTGGTCGCGCGAGTTGCCCAGGCCACCCGCAAAGCCGCCCGCGAGCGCGACGGCAAGGTCCCACACAGTCGGTGTCGAGTTGTCGATGATGGCGGCCGTGGTGGTGCCAAGGGGCGAGAGCTTAAAGTACAGCGTGGACGTGATTAGACAAAAGACCATCTGCAGCGCGAGGCCGGCAATTGCCTCGACGGCAATCTCGCGGTCGAGCGTGGCGATGCCGTATGCCATGGCAAGGACCGAGCCCATGAGCGGACAGATGAGCATGGCGCCCACGATGGCAATGTCCGAGTCGATATCGAGGCCGATGCTCGCGATCAACATGGCAATGATCAGGATGCATAAGTGTGAGCCAGTCAGGCGCGCCCCGTTTACAAAGCGCTTGCGAATCACGTGATAGGGCGCGCGTCCCTCGCGTATGTTGAACGCCTGCTTAAGGAAACGGGTGGCATTCTCCATGGCCTCGCTGTGTGCAGGGCGTATACCGTGACGACGATGATGACGCTCGCGCAGCCGCTTGATCTGTTGTTTGTCGAGTTCCATGCTTACCTCGTTTAGCTTCTGAGCCGCTTCTTGCGTCTGTCGTCTTTACTCTACACCGCGTTAGGCGAGGTGTCAGACAAGGTTTGTTGACCTGGAAGTCAGGACAATCGACATGGCTAAAACGCCGTGAGGATCATAAGAGTCAAATAGACAAAAAAGCGCGGGGCCGGTTTGATTCCGACCCCGCGCTCTGCGCTGGTGCGTTGTTGTTCGGCCTACCCCAGCAGGCTCAGACCAACAGAGACAAACGCCAGGATAACGCCGACGATGGACTCGCCGCCGAGCAGGCCGCTGGCGACAACCAGGCCCTGTTCCTGGAAGGCGGCGTCCTTGGCAGCCCTCTCCTCGTCAGAAAGACCAGCGGTGGCGTCGCGGTGGGCGGACCACTTGTCGTAGGCGAGCTTGACGCAGGAGCCCAGGAATGCCGTGAGCGACATGTAGAACGGCAGGTACACGCCCAGGCCGATCATCATGGCCGGAATGCCGAGCCAGTACATGACGATGCCGGCGATAAAGCCGCCTGCGAACCACGGCACGCTCGGGATGCCCGAGACCATGGTGGCGACGACGCTTGCCTGCGCGGCAACGAAGCTCTTGTCGGGGCCGAAAGCATCCGGACCATAGGCGGTGACGAGCGCGACCATGACGGCAGCGGCGACCAGGGCGCCCACGATGCCGCCGATGGCCTGGCCGATCCACTGCGCACGCGGATTGGTGCCCAGCACGGCGCCGGCCTTAAAGTCGTTCATGACGTCGCCCGCAAGGCCGCATGCCACGGCCACGATGCCGGCGATAAAGAACAGCTTGACCTGGGCGATCTGTGCGAAGGCAGCCACGATGAGCATGACGATGAGGCCGAAGATCTCCATGGGGTCGATGCCCGTCTGGCCGCAGCTCTGCGCGCTCATGATGGTGGTGACAAAGGTGAACAGCGTGACGATGACGGCCGGGACGGGGCCGAGGTCGAGCGCGATGGCGACGATCACGGCGATGGCGGCAGTACCCAGGCCGATGATGCCGGCGTCGAGCTTAAGGGAGCCCGAGATGAGCGACTGCTCGTCGGTGTCGGTGGAGCTGTCGGCGGCGAGGCCACGGACGATACCGGCGACCTGCGGCAGGATGTCCTTGAGGACGACGGCGACGCCAAAGCCCATCATAAGGCCCATACCCAGGGACTTGACGATACCCTGCGCGGTTACGACGTCGAATAGACCCGCAGCGGTGCCGCCCACGATGATGCCAAAGTTACCTAGCAGCGCGCCGGCAAACCAGAAGGCAACCGGGGCGAAGCCAACCAAAAAGCCGATGGAGAGCAGCATGGGCGAGTTATAGATGGCAAAGGTCACGCCGGGGATATTGAGCGTGCACAGCATGCTGGGCACCACGCCCAGAGCGTCGCGAAGCACGCTGTAGATGCCTGCGATGGCCATGGAGCCAAAGAGCTGCTTGCCGGTCTTGCCGCCGGCCTCGGTGGCGCGCAGTGTCTGAGCTGCGGCATTGCCGGTGGGAAACTCCAGCGCGGCGTCCACGATAAAGTGGCGGTGGATGAGCGCCGTTGCCAGCAGGCCCAAGATCGTGCCGGCGAGTGCCACGATAAACATGTCGAGCCAGCTGATCTGGTCGGCATAGCCCAGCATCCAGGCGCCCGGGATGGTAAACGCCAGGCCGCCGGCGACCATGGCGCCCGCGGACATGATGGTGTGGGTGACGTTGGCCTCGTTGAGGCTGGCGTTGCCCATGAGCTTCAGGAAGAACAGCGAGATGACGGCAGCGAAAATAATCGGCCAGGGGAGTGCACCCATCTTGAGGGCCGTGTAGGCCGAGCTTGCCGTGATGATCACGCAGCCAAGGACGCCGATGACGACGCCGCGCAGCGTGAGTTGCCCGCGCATCGAAGCGCGGTTCGAGGGATTGCTCATATAGAACTCCTTTGCGTATATCCGCTTCCCCCGGGAGCGCCGCTACGGATACGGCGCGGGAAGTCGGGTTACCAAGGGCCGCCGCGTGAGCTCGCAAACGACCGCGCACCAGTATAGCCGCAAGGCAGCCCATTTGGGAGGGGCGTCTTTTAGCTGCCCCTGCTTGCCGGATGGAGTTGCGGGGATATACTGCTGGGCAGACGAAAGGAGCGCCGACGATGCTTAATGGGTGCGCATATATATTGACGGTCGACGTGGGCAACACGTTTATTCGCTTTGGCCTGTTTGCAGAGGATTCGGCCGCGGCGCAGGAATGTCCGCTTGCGACATGCGAGATCACGACGCCGTCGAGCATTACGGCCGACGAAGCGCGCATGCGACTTGTGCAGGTCATGGGCGCGCTCGCCGCCGATGCAGGTGTGCCCGGGGTGCTTGCACCCGCCGCGGCCGTGCTGAGCTGTGTAGTCCCGGCGCTCGAGCGCCCGTGGAAGGCGGCACTTTCCCGCACCTGCACGGGGCGCGTGCTCACCGTGGGGCCGGGACTTAAGACCGGCATACCCGTGCACTACGACGATCCGGCCGAGATCGGCCCCGACCGCATCGCCGATGCCGTGGCGGCCCGCGCCGTCTACGGCTCCCCGTGCATCGTGATTGACCTGGGCACGACGACCAATATCGAGGTCATCGACGCGCACGGTACCTTTGTGGGCGGCGTTATCGCGCCAGGCCTGGCCCTCGGCGCCCGTTCGCTTTCGGCGGCAGCAGCGCGCCTACCCCAGGTTGAGCCCTCGGCGCCAACGCACGTCATCGGACGCAACACGCGCGAGGCCATGCGCTCGGGTGTGGTTTTGGGCGAGGTAGCCCGCATCGACGGCATGCTCGACATGGTGCTCGCCGAGATGCGCGCGACCAAGGCGGCGGGGGAGGGTGGCGTGCCCATCGTCATCACCGGCGACGATGCCGAGGCACTCGCGGCCCTTGTCGGCCATACCCTGACGGTGGATGACGCGCTGACGCTGCGTGGTCTCGCCGAGCTCTACCGCATCAACCAAAAGCCCCGCCGCGTGTAAAGGTGAGGGCGCCGGTGGGGGAGGAGCTGGCGCCCATCGTGATCACCGGCGACGCCGCACGCGAGATGGCGGGTCTGCTGCGCCATGGCCTTGTTCCCGGCGCCGCGCTCACCCTCCGCGGTCTGGTGGAGCTCTACCGCGTGAATACGCAACGGCGTAAAGTGTAGCGTTATTGACATTTCGATTGTTTATATATTTGCAACTGAGTTAAGAGGTGGGGGCAACATACAAGTTGCCCCTATTCTAAGTCGATTTATTTCATTGTGATTAATAAGGTATTTGGGGCGGATCAACGCGCTCGTTGCCTTATCGAATCATTGTTAGGAATCGTTGATACTCGCTGTTTTTAGCAATGATTTGAGTATTTGATGCGGCATATGCTGCGTCTAGTTGAATCGAATAAGCGGAATTTGAAAGACTGTTAACCGCTTGACTCATATTTTGGATTGTTTTATCCGAGGCTTCAACGGCTTCGTAAACGAGTCGTTGTTGAGAGCTAATCTCGTCTAACTTATCGATGACAATATCTAGCTTATCGATAATGGTACCTAATTTACGTTCCATTTCAAAGATGTTATAAGCTTCACCGAGCGTCGAACATCTGCCTGCTTCGAAATATTCGCTAATTGACGCCATGGGGATAAGAGAGCGATATTTTGGATAGATCAAACCAACGCTATAGAAATCGTTCAAAAGAGATTCGGATTCTTGTAGTTTAGCCCTCATTTTATTGAGGTTTTTCGCCTCGGATGCATTTAAATCCTCCAATAAGAGCGTTTTTTGGAGCCTTCGTGAGTTCGTGTGGGTAGTCCCTATGCCTCGCGCCCCGGCAGGGCCG
>URSO01000080.1 GCA_900550415.1 uncultured Collinsella sp. | reverse complement strand
CCCCGCCGGTATGGCGGCCGCGCTGGCCGCGCATAAGGCAGGAGCACGCGTGGCCATCGTGGAGCGCGAGCAGCACCTGGGCGGCATTCTCCGCCAGTGCATCCACCCCGGCTTTGGCCTGTCGCACTTTAAACAGGAGCTCACCGGTCCCGAGTACGCGCAGCGCTTTATCGACCAGGTGCACGCAACCGACATTGCGCTGTTCCTGAACAGCATGGTGCTTGGGATTGATTCAGGCGAGCCTGCGGAACACACCGCGGTCCATACCGTCACGCTCATGAGCACCGCCGGCATGCTGCAGCTCACCGGGCGTGCGGTCGTCCTTGCCATGGGATGCCGCGAGCGCACGCGCGGCGAGATCAAGATCCCCGGCAGTCGTCCCGCCGGCGTGTTTACGGCCGGCCTGGCGCAGCGATACATCAATATCGAAAACCTCAAACCCGGCTCGCGCGCCGTCATTTTGGGTTCGGGCGATATCGGGCTGATCATGGCACGCCGCTGCACGCTCGAGGGGATTTCGGTCGAGGGCGTGTACGAGCTCATGCCGTACGCCAACGGTCTGCGCCGCAATGTGAAGAACTGCCTGGACGAATTTGGAATTCCGCTGTATCTGTCCACCACAGTGACGCGCGTGATCGGGCACGACCGCGTGGAAGCCGTCGAGGTGAGCCAAGTCGACGAGCGCCTGGCGCCCATTCCGGGGACCGAGCGCGTTGTTCCGTGCGACACACTGCTACTTTCGGTGGGATTGATTCCCGAGAACGAGCTTTCGGTTGCCGCGGGTGTAGAGCTTGACCCGCGCACGCGAGGCGCCGTGGTGGACCAGAGCCTGCAGACGGGCGTACCAGGCATCTTTGCCTGCGGCAACGTGCTGCACGTGCACGACCTGGCAGACAATGTGACGACTGAGTCCGAGAGGGCTGGCGCAGCTGCAGCGGCGTACGCGCTGGAAACCGGCGCGGGCCTCGTTCCGGACTGCGAGCTCACCGTCTCCCCTGCCGGCATTGCGGGATACGCGCTGCCGGGACGCATTACGGCCGTGGCGCTCACCAAGCTCAACTTCCGCGTGCGCCGACCAGTCGACGCCGCCCGCGTGCGCATTCTGGCAGGCGACGAAGAACTGTTCGCCGGCAAGGTCCGCCCGTTTAAACCGAGCGTTATGGAAAGCTTCCCGCTGCCGGCAAAGGCGATTCAGCGCGCACTCGACCTGGGTGCCAGTGGGATTGTCCTGTCCGTCGATCCCGTTGAGGAGGCATAGCTCATGAGCAAGAATGCGACCGAGACCTTGCAGTTCAACTGCACCACCTGCCCGTCCGAGTGCCTCCTGACCGTAGAGGTGGAGCGCGACGCAAATGGCGCCGTGGTGGAAGTTCGCTCCGTGACCGGCAACAACTGCCCGCGCGGCGATAAGTTCGCACATCAGGAGCTCACCTGCCCCATGCGCGTGCTCACAACGACCGTGGCCGTCTCCGGCGGCGACGAAGCCCTACTCCCCGTCCGCACGGCCGAAGCCATCCCGCTAGAACTCCACGCCCAGGCCATGGACCTCATCCGAGATCTAGTCGTCAACGCCCCCATCCACATGGGCGACGTCGTCCTCCCCAACCTCCTTAACACGGGCATCGACCTCATCGCCAGCATGGACATCGACTAGCTAATTTGAGACGGGGCTCTTTTAGCTGCTTGGCAAGGAGTGTCCCCAGGTGCCGGCATAAAAGGAACGTCCCTATGTGCCGGGCTTGGGATACCATGGTGGCACCCTAGCGAAAGGATGTTTCATGGCACATGTCGATGACCAGCGCGTGGCGCGTGTGCTCGATGCGCTCGAGGCTCAGCACCCCGGCGCACAGCTGCTCGTAAACGACCCGTGGTCGATTTATTACCTGACCGGCTTTTATGCCGATATGTTCGAGCGTTTTTGCGGTGTGCTGCTCGCGCGCGATTGCGAGCCCGTGATCTTGGTCAACGCCCTGCATCAGCTGCCCGAGTACGATAATGTCCGCGTGGCCTACCACACCGATACCGATGTCGTGGCCGACGCCATCGCACGCGAGGTCGATCCAACCAAACCGCTCGGCATCGACACTGTCATGCGTTCCGGCTTTTTGATGCCGCTCATGGAGCGCCACGCCGCAAGCGAGTTTTTCCTGGGTGACTTTGCCGTCACTGCCGCACGCACCTACAAGGATGCCGCCGAGCAAGAGCTTATGCGCGTGTCCTCGGCCGCTAACGACGCTGTGATGGCCGACGCCATCAAGCTCGTCCACGAAGGCGTGACGGAACGCGAGATTGCCGACCAGATGCTCGGCCTGTATCGCAAGCATGGCTGCGAGAGCTTTAGCTTTCCGCCCATCGTGAGCTTTGGCGCCAACGCCGGCGACCCGCACCACGAGCCCGACGACACCGTACTCAAGCGCGGCGACGTGGTGCTGTTCGACATTGGCGGACGTCACCGCAACTACTGCTCGGACATGACGCGCACGTTCTTTTGGGGCGAGCCGGACGAGGAGACGGCGCGCATCTACGATATCGTGCGCCGCGCCAACGAGGCCGCCGAGGCTCTCATCGCACCGGGCGTGCGCATGTGCGACCTGGACCGTGCCGCGCGCGACGTGATTGAGGACGCGGGCTACGGCAAATACTTTACGCATCGCCTGGGTCACTCGATTGGCCTGCAGGACCACGAGCCAGGCGACGTCTCGCTGGTCAACGAGCAGGTCGTAGAGCCAGGCATGACGTTCTCAATCGAGCCGGGCATCTACCTCCCCGGCCGCACCGGCGTCCGCATCGAGGACCTTGCCCTGGTCACCGAGAACGGCGTCGAGATCCTCAACGCCTACCCCCACGATCCGGTCCGCCTAGACTAGGCAATGCGGCAAAGGGGCTGTCCCTTTGCCGCATCCTGCCAACGATTCGCCACGAAAGCGGGCTATCTACTACGTTTAACCCGCATGGATCGACCATGCGGGTCTTTTTTAAAAACGAGTAAGCCGTCTACCTGCGGTTTTGATTTCACGATTTTCCGTGTGGTCGAGGGTAGTCGCCAAAACGTAGTAGATAGCCCCATTTCGTGGCAAGCGAGTCAACTCGGGGCACAGGGCAGCTAAAAAAGCCCCGTCCCAAATTGCCTGCTTTTGAGTTGCGGTGATATACGGACTGTTTGAGGCTTCCGGCTTGTAAAACAGTCCGCATTTCACCGCAACTGATGAGGGAATGGGTTAGCGGAGCAGGCCTGCTACTTCGCCGGCCAGGGTGATGGTGCCGGCGGCAACGAAAGCCTCGCCCGCGGCATCGAAGGCTGCGAGGGCCTCGGACACGCTGGGATACACGCCCGCGAGCTTATCGGCGTCCACCAGGGCAGCGAGTTCCTCTGCCGGCAAGGCGCGATCGGAATCGGTCTGCGTCACGACCACGCGCGGGAAGGCCGGGACCAGCACGTCGACGATACCCGCCACGTCCTTGTCGGCCAGCGCGGCACACAGCAACGTGGGACGATTTTCCACGCACGGATCGATCTCGTCCAGTGCGCTCACAAAGTTCTCGCAGCTCTGGGGGTTATGGCAGGCGTCAATCAGCTTGAGCGGATCGGTTCCCAGCACATCAAAGCGACCCGGCGTGGGGCAGCCCATAAGCGAAGCGTCGAGCACATCGTGGTCGAGCTCGCGGCCCAGATACCCCTCGCAGAGCATTATCGCGCACGCAGCATTTTGCGGCTGGTAGGCCGGCTTAACCATGCTCGACGAATAAATCGCACGCGGCGTAGTGCAGCTAAACTCAACCGTATCGCCCACGTGCGCCGGCACCTTAGTCGTGGCGTGGCTCACCACGAGCGGCACGATGCCGCACTCGCGGCAACGGGCATCCATCACGCGCTGAACGCTCGCCTCGTGCGTGCCCTCGCCCAAAACAACCAAGCGCCCGGGTTTGATAACCGCAGCCTTCTCCCCCGCAATGGCCTCGAGCGTATCGCCCAGAATGCGCGTGTGGTCAAGCCCGATGCCCGTAATGGCGACGGCCACGGGATCAGTCGCACTCGTAGCATCCCAGCGTCCGCCCATGCCAACCTCAAGCACGGCAACATCCACGCGAGCTTCGGCAAACACCACAAGTGCAGCAGCCGTCAAAAGGTCAAACGGCGTGATGGTATAGGCGCGCTCCCCCGCCGCCACACGACGGGCATTCACTCGATGCCCCGCCTCAACAGCGGCCGAAACGCCACGGGCGAATGCCTCATCGCTCACGACGCATCCATCGACTTCCATGCGCTCGGGATAGCGTACCAGCTGTGGCGACGTATACAGCGCGGTCTTGAGCCCCTCACCACGAAGAATGGCAGCCGAAAAACGCGTGGTCGAAGTCTTGCCATTGGTACCGGCAACCTGAATGCAATCGAAATACTCGTCCGGACGCCCAAGCTCATCAAGCATATCGACAACCGTCTCGAGCAAAGGACCAGCATCCCCAGAAATCCGCCCCGTATCAGCAGCCAGCCCAACAGCCTCATCAAACGAAAGCAAATCAAACTCAAAAGGAACGGTATACAAGCCGGAACGCTTAGGCATTTTTAGAACCGCCATTCATAGAAAAATAAAACAGTATAGGTTGAGGATAGTCAGCGAAAACGCCTCTGATGAGCCAAGGTGCCGTGAAACAAGGGCGCATAGGGCTTATGCCCATGCGCCCGAAGTTGAACGGCAGATTGGCCATCAGAGGCGTTTGCAGCGTCGAGTCAGCCGCCGTTCGTTAGAACGGCGGAATAGGTGTCCGCAGTAGCGAGCAATGCCCCAAACCGCGTCCCTCAGTTACGCCTACGAGAAGTCAGCAACCTGAGCAGTCAGCGCCGCCAGGATCTCCTTGAGCTCAGCTGCACGGTCCCTCTTCTTCTGGACCACCGCGGGCGCGGCCTTGGCCACAAAGCCCTCGTTGGCGAGCGTCTTCTCGCAGCCGGCAAGCTCCTTCTGAGCCGCGGCGATTTCCTTCTCCAGACGCGCCTTCTCGGCCGAAAGGTCAACCTTGCCCTCGAGCACCACAAAGACCTCGACGCCACTATCGACCACGGCAATGCTCGCAGCCGGCTTCTCAACGTCGGTACCCATAACCAGCGAAGACGTGTTGGCCAGCGGCTCAATCGTAGAGCGCAGGCTCTCGAGCTTCTCGATATCCTCGGCACCGGCGCGCACGACCACGTCGAGCTCGGCCTTGGGGCTCAAGCGATAGCGCGAACGCGTGGCGCGGGCAGCGGAAACAGCGGTACGGCACAGCTCAAACGCGCGCTCGGCGGGCTCGTCGACGTACTTGGCGTAGTCGGCGGGCTCGGGCCACTTGGCGATCATGAGCGCCTCGGCGCGATCCACGTTGCCCTCGGAATCCAGGTCGAGCACGCTCGCCGGCATGTTGTCCCAGATCTCCTCGGTGACAAACGGCATGAGTGGGTGCATCAGGCGAATGGAGGTATCGAGCACAAAGATCAGGTTGCGCTGCGCCTGTAGACGGCCCTCGCCCTTCAGGCGGGCCTTGGTGACCTCGACGTACCAGTCGCAGACCTCGTTCCAGAAGAACTGCTGCACGCCGCGGGCCATGTCGCCAAAGGTGTAATTCTCAATACCCTCGGTGACCATCTTCACGGCCTTGGCCAAGCGGCTGAACATCCAGGCGTCGGCCGGCGTCTCCACGACGGGCTCGCCGGGCGTATAGCCCTCCATGTTCATAAGCAGGAAGCGGCTGGCGTTCCAGATCTTGGTCACAAACGACTTGGCCTGGTCGGTGCGCGGGCTGTCGATGAGCTTCTTGGTCTTCTTATCGATGTTCGCGTCGAACTTGACGTCCTGGTTGTTGGTGCACAGCGTGAGCAGGTTATAGCGCATGGCGTCGGCGCCGTACATGCCAATGAGGTCCATGGGGTCTACGCCGTTGCCCTTGGACTTGGACATGCGGCTGCCGTCCTTGGCCAGGATCGTCGGGTAGATGACGACGTCCTTAAACGGCACCTCGTCCAGGAAGTACAGCGAGCTCATGACCATGCGGGCGACCCACAGCGCGATGATGTCACGCGCGGTGACGAGCGCCGTCGTGGGGTGATGGCCCTCGAGCAGCTCCGGCTTTTGCGGCCAGCCCTGCGTGGCGAAGGTCCACAGCTGCGAGCTGAACCAGGTGTCCAGCACGTTCTCGTCCTGATGCACGTGATGGCCGCCGCACTTGGGACACACGTCGGTGTCCTCGGTGAGGGCGTCCTCCCAGCCGCAGTCCTCGCAGTAGAACACGGGGATGCGGTGGCCCCACCACAGCTGGCGGCTGATGCACCAGTCCTTGAGGTTCTCCATCCAGGTGGTGTAGGTCTGCGTCCAGCGCGCGGGGTGGAAGGTGACCTTGCCAGAGTTGACGGCGTCGAGCGCCGGCCCCTTGAGCTTGTCGACGGCGACGAACCACTGCTCGGACAGCCACGGTTCCAGGGCGGAGTCGCAACGGTAGCAGTGCATGACGGAGTGGTCGAGCTCTTCGACGTGGTCGAGCAGACCGTGCTCGTCGAACCACTTGATGACGGCCTCGCGACACTCGTCGCGGTTCATGCCGGTGAACTCGCCGTAGCCCTCGACGACCACCGCATGCTCATCGAAGATGTTGATCTGCGGCAGGTCGTGAGCCTGACCCATGGCATAGTCGTTGGGGTCGTGGGCCGGGGTGACCTTAACGAAGCCGGAACCGAAGTTGGCGTCGACGTGCCAATCCTCAAAGATGGGGATCTCACGGTTGACGATCGGCAGCATGACGGTCTTGCCCACGAAGGCGGCCTTCTCGGGGTCCTTCGGGGAGACGGCGACGCCCGTGTCGCCGAGCATGGTCTCGGGGCGCGTGGTGGCGACGACGATGTAGTCCTGGCCGTTAACCGGCTCGGTCAGCGGGTAGCGCAGGTGCCACAGGTGGCCCTTCTCGTCCTTATATTCGGCCTCGTCGTCCGAGATGGCGGTGGTGCAGTTGGGGCACCAGTTGACGATGCGCTTGCCACGGTAGATCAGGCCGTCATGGTACCAGTCGCAGAAGACCTTACGCACAGCCTGGGCGTAATCCTCGTCCATGGTGAAGCGCTCGTTGTCGAAGTCGACGGAGCAGCCCATGCGCTTGATCTGCTCGACGATGATGCCGCCGTACTCGTGGGTCCAGTCCCAGCAGGCGTCGACAAACTTATCGCGACCGATCTCCAGGCGGCTGATGCCCTCACTCTTGAGCTTCTTGTCGACCTTAGTCTGCGTGGCGATACCGGCGTGGTCGGTACCCAGCACCCAACGCGTGGACTTGCCGCGCATGCGGGCCATACGGACGATGGCATCCTGGATGGAGTCGTCGGTGGCGTGACCCATATGGAGCTTGCCGGTCACGTTGGGAGGCGGAATGGTGACGGTGCAATCGCCCACGCCCTCACGGCGCTTGTAGTAGCCGCCGTCAAGCCACTTCTGCAGGATCGCCGGCTCGTTGGTCGACGGATCGTAGTTCTTGGGCATCTCTTCCATATATCTCTCCCTGTCCCGCCGGGGAGGAATGTAGGCCCGATTTTCGCTCGGTCAAGTCCTGGGCTCGCTCGAAGACCACATT
>URSO01000079.1 GCA_900550415.1 uncultured Collinsella sp. | reverse complement strand
TCCCTGACACGGAAGAGGTCAGAAGTTCAAATCTTCTAACGCCCACCAAATGTTCACAGCTCAGAGGCTATGTCTCTGGGCTGTTTTGTTTTATGTCGCCAAATCCGCTGGCAGCTCCAACCATCATCGCAACGTAGCATCAATTCACCTGACGAATGGCTGCCAAATAAATTCAATACCCCAACATCAACAATAGCCAGGCACAAAACTGCGCCGCAAACTGCTCCAACCGCCCAATAGCCACCGAGGCCGAGACCAACGCGTCTCGAACCCATCCGAGCCGCAGCTTCTCAACAAAACGCCGCGATGTCTGCGCTCTGCGGTATCCTTGAGCCACTTGCACCTGCAGCACCAAGGAGCCGCCATGCGCACCGAGCTCGATGTCCCCTTTTCGCACAAAGAAGAAGCCAAGGCGCTGGGCGCCAAATGGGACCGGACCAAGAAGATCTGGTATGTACCCAGCGGCGTCAACCCCGAGCCCTTTGCCGAGTGGCTGCCCGGTGTTGACCGATCCGACCTCTCGGCGCCGTATATATATCTAGTACTGGGCAAGCGCGAGTGCTGGAAGTGTCACAAAGAGACCTCGGTCGCGGCCTTCGGCATTCCCTATCGAACCGATAACGACGAGAGCATCGCCATCGCGCACGCACCCAACGAAGCCGGGCACATTGCCATCGACACGGCCAACGCCAACGCACTCGCCATCGTGCCCGCTCTTGGCTGCGCGCCGGGCGAGATCCGCGACTACCTTCATAAGCGCTGCGGCTACAAGCCCGTGGGCGCGCGAGCCTCCAAAGCCCCGTCGCTCGGCAACACGTGCACCAGTTGCGATGCGCTGCAAGGCAGCCGCTATCTGTTCGAGGAGCCCTCATCCCCGTTTGCCCTCACTGCCATCAACAAGCTGCCGGCACTGGAGTTTGTGCGCGTCGAAGTTGCCGGCGTCTTTGGCGTCCCGGCTACGCGCACTGACTTTGACCAGGCGCTCTTTACCTGGGCACGTGACCATCACGCCGAGTTCCACAGGCAACTCGGTGAGGGGATTTATTTGTAGGGACGGAGAGGCCTTCACAGCCAGCTCCTCCGCATCACCTATCCCTCGTCGCCGGCGTCGTACACGATATCGAGGCCACAAACAGGGCATTTCTCCGGGTACACCGGCATATGAACGCCTGTCCGTTTTCTCACTTCGTCGCTGAGTCTGTCGCGCGCATCGATGAACCGAATGTCGAGACACGGTATTTGCGAGCCGCAACAAGGACAGACGACGACAAACGACCCGCAATCAACTTCTACGCTCGGAAACATATTGTTGTCGATAAGGGCACGCGGCAGTTTTCCGTACTTCCCCATCACGACATCGCCTCGCCAGCTCACGCTCGCTCCCTTCCCGTAATTGAAACCAGGAAGAGCATGCACCAGCAAGTGCGCGCGAAATTGCATCGCCACGCGATCCGATCAAACAACACGATCTTAAAAGACCACCAAAGCCAAATACGCTAATACGGCAGAATCCCCGCCTTTTCACGCTTCTTTTCCGAGCGATCGAACTCAATGCGATGGGCCTCAAGAAACGCCGTATTGGGTCGCCACTGACGCTCATTCGGCTGCCTTAGCGTCGCACCTGCAAAGGAAGCGTAGTCGGTCTTATCCAGCAGGTACGATCCGCACAGCCGATATTCACCGCAAACAGGCTCAAACGAAATCAGATGAGCATCAAATAGGGAATGTAAGTCGCGCCGAAGCAGAATGCCATTGCTGGCAACTTGCGATTTAGGGCCCGAGTAATTCTCGATATGTGCAGCCTCCAGAGCTTCGCTGACGCCGCAGTCCGACACCGCGCAACGGCCGTCATAGGCGGCAACGAGCTGCTTGCGGAACCATTGTTGCCCCAGTCGCTCGCGCCTTAACGCATAGCGAACTTTTTCGTCATCGGTCGCATCCCGTCCGGCAAACTCAATGTCGACTGGCATGTGCTTCAGATAGCTCATGTCGGACGCAAAACGAGGGTCAGGCCCGCCTTTATGAACGGGACCATGCAGAACAAACCAGCCGTTTTCGGGCTCGAACCGTTCAACAAACGCAAGGCCAAGCACCTTATAGCCCACCTCAGTTGCAAATATGACTCCAACTGGAACGCCACATTCCATGCAGTTGAGCATTTTCCGGTTATAGTCTTGGTCTCGAGAACCAACGGTGCCCGGCGCTTGAACCGAATACTTAATGACCCACGTGCCGTCATCCAAATAGAGCGGAGGAACATCGGTATAGAAACTCTTTTTAGAGTTATGAACCGAGAGCGCAAAGATCTTATCGGGATCTTGCTTCACCCGATCCTGGCCCGGCCAGAAGATCCCTGAATCCCGCGTTACGGGAAAGAAGTCCGAGCCAATTCTCAAACGATACTGATATTGAGGGCTATCTTCCTTGGTGTGGTGCGGAAGGCTGGTCCAAACGCCGCCGCGCTGCTCCTCACCCAGAAACCACTCCCATGCCTCAACGTATTCGGAAGGCACGAGACTGCAGGCACGGTCATAGCTTGGTCCATCCATCAACGGAACAGCAAGGTCAAAGTCGTTCATCGCCAGCACCTACAACCATACGAACACGAGTCATGCCCTTCAATAATATGGCCGAGAGTCAATTATTACGAGATCTCATTCCGCAATCGGCACATCGTTGATGCTCTCGGTTTGCCGCTGGCGCGCCCGCGCCCCACTACCCCACTCCCCTGTATACTGATGTAGCACGTGTTTCGTCCGGGCTTGTTGGGCCGGATTGTTCATGGGAGGGTCTTATGGCTGCTTCGAATCCGCCTAAGGGAAGCGTTTCTTCTTCGTCCATCAAGCCGGTTACGCGCAAGGCCGTGCGTTGTCAGCGCGAGGTCGCTTGGCTTGTCACGCAGGCGGCGGGCAGGCTTGTGGCGACCACTCAGGACGTCAATGCGCCTACGCCGAGCTTTGTGTTAGCGGCGGCACTGGATTTTGTGCGCCAATTGGAGCTTGCCGCACAGGATGCCAGCGGCCACCTCGACTACCAGAATGTTATGGCGCCCGACCTGCAAACGTTCTGCCACATGGCCAAGTTGCCCGCCGCACCCAATGCGCTTTCGGACGCAGGCTACATGTTTACGCTCTCGGGCGCGAAGCTCATCCGCGACATCTATGCATACTACAGCGAGCTCGCCGAGCGCCACGTCTTTGACGCGGCAGAAGTCAAACCGGGATATGTCATCAAGCTGGTTCTTAGACTGTTCTTGATGGACGAGCACGAGGCTGCGCAGGAATAAGTCGTCCGTCAGAGCCATTGCCGATTCGGCGATGACGCCTTGCCGTAGCCGTCACCGCACGAGCGAGGATTTTCGGACGGTCGGATATCGAGAGTGGATATTTGAACGGTTTTTGGGGCTTTTGCGACATATTCCGTCCAAATATCCACTCTCGTTTGGCGAGTGTCCAATTTTCCACGCTCGCGCGTCCGGATTTCCTCGCTTCTGCGGCAGGCGAACCGCGGATGGTCGACGATCAGCTGGCATCGTCTCCAGTTCGCCGCAGAGTCGCGGCCCCATATGGGTATACTCTCGGGGATTCGACTCGATTCGCCCCCGCTGGGGCGTCAAAGGAGGCTGCATATGCCCACCACCTCAACTGACCCTCGCGCCGCTGCCGCCGCGCTACTGGTGCCCGGAACCACCTGCCACGGCTTTGCCGTCGAGCGCTGCGAGACCGTGCCCGAGCTTGACGCAGACGCTTACGTGCTGCGCCACACCGCCTCGGGCGCTCGTCTGCTGTACCTGGCGTGCAACGACGAAAACAAGGCCTTTGCCATTGGCTTTAAGACGCCGCCAGCCGATTCCACCGGCGTGTTCCATATTCTTGAGCACTCGGTGCTGTGCGGATCGGCCAAGTTCCCCGTCAAGGAGCCGTTTGTCGATCTGATCAAGAGCTCCATGCAGACGTTCCTCAACGCCATGACCTACCCCGACAAGACCATCTACCCCGTTGCCACCACCAACGAGCAGGACCTCTACAACCTGATGGACGTGTACCTGGACGCGGTGTTCAACCCGGCTATCTATACCAAGCCCACCATTTTTGAGCAGGAGGGCTGGCACTACGAGCTGGACCTGCCGGAGGGCGTCGAGGGCGAGGACGGCGACAGCTCCGCCAGCCTGCGCGAGGGCACGCTGTGCTATAACGGCGTGGTGTTCAACGAGATGAAAGGCGCACTGTCCGACCCCATGAGTGTGCTGGACGACGCCGTCAACGCCGCGCTCTATCCCGACACCGCCTATGCGCACGAGAGCGGCGGCGACCCGCGCGCGATTCCTGCGCTCACCTACGAGCAGTTCCTGGACACGCACGCGCGCCACTACAACCCTTCCAACTCCTACATCACGCTCTACGGCGACCTGGACGTGGACCGCGCGCTGGCCTTTTTGGACGAGCGCTATTTGTCGCAGTCGAGCGCTGCGAGCCGCCGCATGGACGCAGCCGTCGCCGCCGGCGAGGACCCGTCCACGCTGGCGCCCAATCCGCTGGGCGTGCAGGCGCCCGTGACCTGCGAGTATAAGCGCGTCGAGATGGCCACCACGCCCGAGAACGCCCTGGTGGGCCTGGGCTTTGTGCTGGGCAGCGCGCTCGATCGCAAGCGCACGATCGCTGCGGATATCTTGTTCGAGGCGCTGCTGGGTTCCAACGAAGCTCCGGTTAAGAAGGCCATTCTGGCCGCCGGCGTGGGCGGCAACGTGGTGAGCTACACCGCGGCCGAGAGCCTGCAGCCCTACGAGCTCATCATGCTGCAAAACGCGCAGCCTGGTGTGGCGCGCGAGCTGCGCCGCGTGTTCCAAGACGCCTGCCGCGACCTGTGCGAGCATGGCGTTCCGCGCGAGCGCCTGGAAGCCATCATCAGCAGCAACGAGTACGACCTGCGCCAGCGCGACTACGGCATCGCCGACGGCGTGGCCATTGCGTGCGACGCGCTGAGCACCTGGCTCTACGATGACAACGCCGCGACGCTGGCGCTCAAGTACGGTCCGGTGTACGAGGAGCTGCGCGGCGAGCTGGACGGTAGCTACTTTGAGGACCTGCTGCGCGAGCTGGTGCTGGAAAACGACCACATGGCGCTCGTCGAGCTGGTGCCGGTGGACGCCGGCTCCGGTTCGGAGGGCGCCGAGAGCGCTGAGCTGGCAGCCAAGCGCGATGCCATGACCGATACCGAGCTGGCCGACGTGGTCGAGCGCACGGCCGCGCTGCGTGCCGCGCAGGAGGCCGAGGACACGCCCGAAGCCAAGGCCACGCTGCCGCGCCTGCGCGTGTCCGACATTGGCGAGGCACGCCCCGAGCCGCCGCTGGTCGTGGACACGACCGCACCCATCCCCTGCTTGCGCCACGACATCCCCACCAACCGCCTGGCCTACGCCATGCAGTATTTCGACCTGGGATGCGTCGCGTTTGAGGACCTGCCCTACGTGACCCTGCTCTGCCGCCTGCTCAAGCAGCTGCCCACGAGCGAGCACTCGGCCGAGGAGCTCGATAATCTCATCGCCGGCAAGCTGGGCTTTTTGAGCTTTACGACCGAGGTCATGACGCAGCCCGACGTGGACGGCGTGCGCCCCTACCTGCTGGTAAGCGCCGGCGCCCTGTCCGAGAAGATCGATGCGCTGGCAAACCTGCCGCGCGAGGTGTGGTCGAGCACGCTGCTGCTCGATGCCGACGCCGATCGCGTGCGCGACGTGCTCACGCAGATTCGCATTGGGCTTGAGCAGGGCTTTATCAACAACGGCCACTCGGCAGCACTCGGTCGCGCGATGAGTTACAGCTCGCCTTCGGCCGTGGTGCGCGAACAGCTCTCGGGCGTGGACTTCTACCTGTTCTTGCGTGATCTGCTCGAGCACTTTGACGAGCGCTTGGATAGCCTGCGCGCCAAGCTTGCCGAGCTGGCGGGCCGCATCTTTGTGGCCGATGGCTGCCTGGCGAGCTTTACCGGCAGCGATGAAGACTTTAACGCGTACTGGGCCGCCGCGGGCGACCTGGGGTTGAGCGCGGACGCTGGCGCCGTCGTCCGCGACGCGCTCGTGGTGCCGGTGCCGCGCGACCGCCACGAGGCCTTTGTCATCCCCAGCGACATCTGCTTTGCGGCAAGCGCATGCGACCCGCGTCGTCTGGGCATCGACGTGACGGGCGCCTGGGCGGTTGCCGCCAACGCGCTCTCCTACGATTACCTGTGGAACGAGATCCGCGTAAAGGGCGGCGCGTACGGTTGCAGATTCCGCGCGGCCGGCGAGCGCCAGGCGGCGTTCTACACCTACCGCGACCCGGCAATCGATCCCTCGATTGAGCGCGTGGCGCGCGCGGGCGAATGGCTCGGCAGCTTTGAGCCCGACGAGGCCGCCTTCGAGGGCTTTATCGTAAGCTGTGTGAGCGGCATGGACGCGCCCGTGAAGCCGTACGCGCTCACCAAGCGTCGCAACACGACTTACCTGGCCGGCCTCGATCCCGACGCGCGCGAGAAGCGCCGCGCCCAGATGCTCGCCGCCACGCCCGGTGAACTGCGCTCGCTCGGCACCGACGTGACGCGCATCGCAGCCGAGTCGCCCACCTGCGTCTTTGGCGGCCGCGACGTCATCGCCAAGAGCAACGCCAACTTCAACGTAGTCGACCTGCTGGGCTAACGCACGGCAAAGGTAGATTTTTGGGACATGTCTGAAAATCTACCTTTTTTCTGCGGTTTGAGCGGGGCGGCGCAGCCCACCGCGGCGGTTTGTCTCAATCTGTAACATCTAGGTCCAATTTTGCCGAGTTACTGTTACAGATTGAGACAAACCGCCGCAGACGCCCACTCCACAGCACAGACCACCACAAAGGTGCCTGTCTCCTTCCTCAGTTGTGATTCGAACACTTGTTCTATACGCACACATGTTCTATAGTAGAGGTGCTTGCATCAAACTGAAATTGCAACTAGAATATAGTTGCAGCATGTGAGGCGGGATGACTCGATCCGATAAACTCATCGCCCAGCTGCTTAGCTGTCCTTCAACGTATAGATTCGCTGACTTTCTTAAAGTTATAGCTTCATATGGCTTTGAAATGGACAGCAAAGGCAAGACATCCGGATCGCGCGTTCGCTTCTACAGGCCATCAGATGGCAGGATGTTCGTAATGCACACGCCTCATCCATCTGACGAATTGACAGCGGGGACCATTCGAAACATAGTTCGCTTTCTGCAAGATGTCGGAGGTAGTCATGAGTAACGTTTTGGCATACAAGGGTTATTTCGCCCCGGTCGAGTTCGATGCCGAACAGCATGTGCTAACAGGTATGGTCGCCGGCATTAGGGACGCAATCGTATTTGAAGGCTCCACGGCTGAAGAAGTGGAGCAATGCTTCCACGACGCCGTCGACGATTACCTTGAGTTTTGCGCCGAGAAGGGCAAGGAACCCGAGCGGGCTTTTAAGGGCTCGTTCAACGTAAGAACGGGCTCTGAGCTCCACAAGCAAGCAGCGCTGGCGGCGGCAAAGAAGGGTGAGTCACTCAATAAGTTTGTGACTGAAGCGATCGCTGCGGCGCTGTGAAGCCAACGTCGAGTCGAAGCCG
>URSO01000078.1 GCA_900550415.1 uncultured Collinsella sp. | reverse complement strand
CGTCTTTCCTGCTCCTGCGGAGCAACGGAAAGGCGGGCCTCGCGCTGCGGAATGTTTTCAAAACCAAGCCCGACCCCGACCTGCGGTGACGTTGCTGGCGGTTCTTGGGCATCGCTCGCTGGCGGGGCTCCTTGTCTGAGTTGGACTTAGTTGATGGGGCTACTGGTCCCGGTCGCTGTCCCGTCCCAGCATCGCCCTCAGCTTCTCAAAGCTTTCCTCGCTCAGGCAGTGCTCCATGTGGCAGCCCTCTTGCGACGCGACCTCAGCCGAAACACCCGCATCCTCCAGCAGCCCCACGAAAAAGCAGTGACGCTCCCACATTTGGCGAGCGACCTCCAGACCACGCTCCGTCAGATGAACGTCGCGCTTGCCCATTTCGACATAGCCGTTGCTTTCCAACGTCGCCATGGCCTTGGAAACGCTCGCCTTGGTTACGCCGAGGTACTCCGCAACGTCGATCGAGCGCACGATGCCCTGACGTTCCGATAGAACGTAGATCGATTCGAGATAGTCTTCTCCGGATTCACGCAGGGCCATGGGCCGCCTTTCGCGATGGCTTCTAGTTAGCCTTTGGATACTTTTGCTTGATTTACTTTACCGCAAAAGTTGCCCATGTCTTACTACTTTGCCTAAAAGTTAGCCGTGTTTCACAAAACATGCGGGACGAAAACAAAATAGGGACGCCCCGCAAGGAGTGTCCCCAGCTGCCGGCAGAAAAGGAACGTCCCTAAGTGCCGGCCGCAGCTACAGTAGCCCAAAGTGCTTGGCGGCGTTGTAAATGCCGTCGTCGTCTACGGCGGTCGTAACGTAGGTCGCCGCGGCCTTCACGGTATCCTGCGCGTTGCCCATGGCCACACTTGTGCCCACGGCCGAGAACATCGACAGGTCGTTCTCGCCGTCGCCAAAGGCAATCGCCTCGCTCGCGTCGATACCAAGCCGCTCGAGCGTCGCCGCCACGCCCAGGTCCTTGCCGCCGTTAGCGGGAATAATGTCGCAGAACAGGTCGCACCAGCGCGTGGTGAGCGAATGCGACACGGCGTCGGTCACGATATGTTCGTCGGCAGGGTCCACAAAGGCGCAGAACTGGTAAACCGGCGCGTCAAAAGCGTGCTCAAACGGTTCCTCGTGGTAGACGATTCCCGCGTTGCTACCGGCCGTCACCACGCGCTCGGACAGGCGGTTCACAAACGAGTTCTCGCCCTGCATGCACAGCGAGTCGTAGCGCCCCTCGGCCACCTGGTCCACGATCACCGCGACGTCGTCCGGATCGATCGGGCAGCTGCGGTAAACCCCCTCGGCATCAAAGCAGTGCTGGCCCGAAAGCGTAATGTACGCATCCCAACCAAGATCGAACAGCCAATCGGGCATCTGATAGGTCGGGCGACCCGTGGCGATCACGCACGCAATCCCCTGCTCATGAAAGCTGTCGAGCACCTGCTGCGCCGACGCCGGAATCCGATGGGTCTTAAAGCTCAGCAACGTGCCGTCGATATCGAAAAACGCGGCCTTGATCATCCTCGCCTACTCCTCGCCCTCGAGCTTCTCGCTCGCCTCGAGCCACGCCATCTCCAACTCGTCCATGGCGGCGTGGGCCTCGTCGATCTTTGCCTGCTGCTCGCCCAGCGCCGTGTAATTGGTGGGGTCGACCTGCGCCATCGCAGCCTCGGCCTCCTCCACGCGAGCGCGCTGCGTCTCCATCTTGCGCTCGAGCGAGCTCACCTCGCGGCGGAGCTTCTGGCGCTCGGCGTTGGAAAGACCGTTGGGCTGCCCGCTCGTCTTGGGCTTTTCGGCCGCAACCGCTGCGGCGCCGGTGTCGAACGTGCCGGTCTTGGCACTCGGTGCGCCCACGGGCTCGCCCTCGGCCGTGGCGTTGCACAGGCGCAGGTACTGGTCCACGCCGCCGGGCATATGCGTCAGGTGACCGTCGAGCAGTGCCCACTGCTGGTCGGTCACGCGCTCCATCAAGAAGCGGTCGTGCGTCACCAGGATCAGCGTGCCCGGCCAGCCGTCCAGCAAGTCCTCGACAATCGCCAGCATGTCGGTATCCAGGTCGTTGCCGGGCTCGTCCAGGATGAGCACGTTGGGCTCGTCCAGGATCGTCAGCAGCAGCGACAGGCGACGGCGCTGGCCGCCCGAAAGATCGCCGATGCGGCTCCAGAGCTGCTGCGTCGTAAAGCCCAGACGCTCGCAGAGCTTCTCGGGTGAAGTCTCCTTGCCGTCAATGACGTAGTACTTCTTATAGTGGCTGAGCACCTCGCGGATCGTGTCGCCCATGTAGGGTTCGAGCTCCTCGAGCTGCTGCGACAGCACGCCAAAGCGCACCGTCTGGCCGATCTTCACGCGGCCGCGCAGGGGCGCGATCTTGCCCTGGATCACGTCGAGCAAAGTCGACTTGCCGGCGCCGTTCTCGCCCAAAAGACCATAGCGGTCGCCCGCACCAATGAGCCAGGTCACGTCGTTGAGCACCTGCTTGGGCGCGCCATCGGTATCCGCATAGCCGGCGTCCACGTCGACCACATCGATAACCTGCTTGCCCAGGCGGCTCACGGCCAGGCGCTTGAGCTCCAGCTCGTCACGCACGGGCGGCACGTCGGCGATCAGCTCGCGAGCGGCATCCACGCGAAACTTGGGCTTGGTGGAGCGCGCCTGGGCACCGCGGCTCAGCCACGCGAGCTCCTTACGTGCCATGTTGCGACGGCGTTCCTCGGTAACCGCGGCCATGCGGTCGCGTTCCACGCGCTGCAGGATATATGCCGAATAGCCGCCCTCGAAGGGATCGACCTGGCCGTCGTGAACCTCCCACATGCTGGTGCAGACCTCGTCCAAGAACCAGCGATCGTGCGTGACCACGAGCATCGCGCCCTGACCGCGCTGCCAGCGGGCCTTTAAGTGACGCGCAAGCCAGTTGATGGTGCGCATGTCCAGATGGTTGGTGGGCTCATCGAGCATGAGCACGTCATAGTCGCCGATCAGCAGGCGCGCGAGGTCCACGCGGCGGCGCTGACCGCCCGAGAGCTCGCCTACCATGCCCTCCCAGGGCACATCGCTAATGAGGCCGGCGAGGATCTGGCGCGTACGGGGGCTCGACGCCCACTCATACTCGGGCGTGTCGCCCACGACGGCATGATGCACGGTGTCGGTATCGACCAGGTTGTCCTTTTGGCCGAGCAATCCGATCGTGGTGTCGCGGCGGTGCGTCACGCGGCCGTCGTCGGGCTCCAGCGCGCCGGCGAGCACGCTCAGCAGCGTCGACTTGCCGTCGCCGTTTTTGCCGACAATACCAATACGGTCGCCCTCGTCCACGCCGAGCGTCACGCTATCGAAAATATGCTTGGTGGGAAACTCTAGGCTGACGGAATCGCATCCCAAAAGAATCGCCATATGCCCTGCTCCTTCGTAGAAATTCAACGTTCTCCATGATAGCGAAAACCACCACAAAGGGGACGGGCGCCTTCGTGGTGGTTTTGGGCAAGCGCACCAGCACACGACACAAAAAGGCGGGCCATCTCCCGCAAGAGATGACCCGCCTCTCCAATCAGCCCCGCGGCAACCGTGGCCGCCGCGGGCCTCAAGCATGTCCCGGACTAGGAGAACATGCCGGTGAGGTAATCATTCAGCCGCTTATCCTTGGGCCGTTGGAAAATCTCGTCGGTCTCGTCGTACTCGACCATATCGCCCATGTAGAAAAACGCCGTGCGGTTGGACACGCGCGACGCCTGCTCCATGTTGTGCGTCACGATGACGATGGCGCGGTCGGCCACGATCGACGACATGAGGTCCTCGATCGCCAGCGTCGAGATGGGGTCGAGCGCCGAGCAGGGCTCGTCAAACAGGATTACGTCGGGGTTGAGTGCCAGCGTGCGCGCGATGCACAAACGCTGCTGCTGACCGCCCGAAAGCGCGTAGGCGCTCTTGTCGAGCTTGTCCTTGACCTCGTCCCACAGGGCCGCACCGCGCAGGCTTTCCTCGACCATGCGATCGAGCTCGTCGCGGTCGGTGATGCCGTGGCGCTTGGGCGCAAACGTAATGTTGTCGCGAATGGACTTGCGAAACGGATTGGGCTGCTGAAACACCATGCCAATGGACCGGCGCAGCTCGTAGGTATTCTCGGTCTTGGTGTTCACGTTGCGTCCGCGGTAGCTGATCTCGCCCTCCACGCGGCAGCCGCGAATCTCGCGATTCATCAGGTTGAGGCTGCGCAAGAAGGTCGACTTGCCGCAGCCCGAAGGCCCAATGAGCGCCGTGATCTCACCCTTGTGGAAGTCGAGCGAGGTGTCGTGCAGCGCATGGTGGTCGCCATAGTACACGTTGACGTCCTTGGTGGAGAGCACGACCTCGTCGCTCACGGCCTTGCCACTCACGCGCACGTGCTTCTCGCTCTCCCCCACACTCGACAGAAAGTCCTGGGTCTCGGACGTGGCCGCATCGGTTGCGGGCGTCGCATTTATCTCGCTCATTCGGCCGTCATCCTCCTTGCCAGTTGGTTGCCCACGATACGGGCGACTACGTTAAACAGCAGCACGCAAATCATCAGCAGCGCCGCGGTGCCCCAAACGATCTGCTGGGCCTCGGGGCTGCCCTCACCGTAAATCTTGTAGATGTGCACGGCGAGCGACTCACCGGGGCGGAACACGTTCCAGGCGCAGGTGGGACTCGACAGGTTAAAGCTCAAGAAGTTCAGACGCACCGGCGAGCTCATGCCCGATGTAAAGAGCAGCGCCGCGGCCTCGCCAAAGACACGGCCGGCCGAAAGCACGATGCCGGTCACGATGGCGGGCATGGCCTCGGGAATCAGGATGTGCAGTGTGGCCTCCCAGCGAGTGAGGCCCATGGCCAGGCACGCATCGCGCTGGGCCTGCGGCACGTCCTCGAGCGCCTGCTGAATCACGCGCACCAGGATGGGGATGTTGAACATGGTGAGCGCGACGGCGCCGGAGATGATGGAGTACTTCCAGCCCAGCTGCACCGAGAACACCAGAAAGCCGAACATGCCTACGACAATGGAGGGCAGCGAGGACAGCGTCTCGATGGCGGTCGAGGCGATGTCGCGAATAGGCCCATCGGGCGCGTACTCAACCAAAAAGACCGCGCCGCCCAGGCTGATGGGCACCGAGATGATCAGGGTGATCAGCAGCAGATAGAACGAGTCGAACAGCTGGTAGAGCACGCCGCCCTGCGTTCCGTTGGCACGTGCGGGCTGCGTGAGAAAGCCCGGCTGGAACAGCGTCGAGATACCCTCGAACAGGATGTAGGCCACCATGGAGACGACGATAAGCATGACGATGGCGACAATCGCCGTCAGCACGCCCGTGGCGATGCGGTCCTGCTTTTGGACACGCCCGAGTCTCGCCTCGTCGATGTGGATGCGCGTGCTAGCCACGAGCCTTCGCCCCCTTGCGGCCGATAAGGTGGATGATCAAGATGAAGATGAGGCTCATGCCCATCAGCAGCAGACCGAGCGCCCACAGAACATCGTCTTGGGCCGAGCCCTCGGCATAGACCGCCATAGACGTGGTGAGCGTGGTGGTGATGGTGGACGCCGGCGACAGCAGCGACGTCGGCATGGCCTCGATGCCGCCGATGACCATACGCACGGCGAGCGTCTCGCCAAAGGCGCGGGTCATACCAAGGATGACCGCGGTCATGAGCGACGGCATGGCGGACTTGAGCACCACGTGCCAGATGGTCTGCCAGCGGGTATAGCCCAGCGCGAGCGAGCCCTGACGGTAGCTATCGGGCACGGCGCGCAGGCCGTCGACCGAAAGCGTAGTCATCGTCGGCAGAATCATGACCGCCAGTACGATGGCGCCGGGCAAGATGCCCAGACCCGTGCTTACGTGGAAAACGCTCTTCATAAGACCGACGACCACGTGAAAGCCAATCAGGCCAAAGACGACCGAGGGAATGCCGGTCAAAAGCTCAATAAGCGGCTGAAAGACCTTGGAGCCAAACTTAGGCTGGATCTCGACCGCAAAGATGGCAGAGCCGATGGCGATGGGCAGCGCGATAAGCGTGGAGAGCACCATGACCGCAAACGAGGTGACGATCAGGGGCAGGGCGCCGGTATAGGGCAGGCCGTTTTCGGCCGTGTTGGCCAGGTCCCACTTGGTACCGGTAAAAAACTCGACGACCGAGACGCCGTCCTTGAGAAAAGCCGAGAGGCCCTTTTGGGCGACCATAAAGATGAGCGCGGCAACGACAAGCGTCACGAGCGCTACGCACGCGCCCGTGACGCCCAGGCCCACGTTCTCAAGCTCGCGCTTTGGCAGCTGTTTTGCCATTGCAAACCTTTCCGGGGCGATTGCTTATTTAGCAGAGACCTTACCGCTGGCGTCCTTGACGACCTTCATGGCAGAGACGGGGATAAAGCCCTGCTCCTCGACGAGTTTGCCCTGGACGTCGTCGGAAAGCATGAACTCCAGGAAGGCCTTGGTGGCCTCGTCGGCGTCCTTCGCGCAGTACATGTGCTCGGTAGCCCAGATCTTGAAGGAGTCGTCGGTGACGTTTGCGCTCTTGGGCTCCACGCCCTCGACCTTGATGGCGTTGAACTTGGAGTCGTCGAAGTGCGAGAAGTCGAGGTAGGAGATGGCATTGTCGGTGCTGCCCATCTGAGTCTGGACGTCGCCGGACTTATCGAGCTCGGCGTCGCCCTTAAAGTCGACGGCCTCGTCGCCAAAGACGGCGGCCTCGAAGGTGGCGCGGGTGCCGGAGCCTGCCTTGCGGTTGAGGACGACGATCTTGGCGTCGTCGCCGCCGACCTCCTTCCAGTTGGTGATCTGGCCGGAGAAGATGCCCTTGAGCTGCTCGAGGGACAGGTCATCGACCTTGACGTTCTTGGAGACGACAGGGCCCATGCCCACGACGGCGACCTCGTGATCGACGAGGTTCTTGACCTGATCGGCCTCGAGCTTGGTCTCGGCGAAGACGTCGGAGTTACCGATAGTAACGGTGCCGGCGGCAACAGCGGTCAGGCCCTTGCCCGAACCGTTGCCCGAACCGGAGATGGAGACGTCCGGGTTGGCATCCATAAACTTCTCGGCAGCAGCCTCGACGAGAGCCTGGAACGAGGAGGCGCCGTCGTAGGTCACCTCGCCGGAGACGGACTCGGCAGCAGCGGCGCTACCCTCAGCAGCGGTGTTGGCGGCGTTGGAGCCACCGCAGCCAACGAGGCCGAGACCGACGATGCCGGCAAGACCACCAGCGAGGCCGAGGAACTGACGACGAGAATAAGCCTGATCGAGCATGATCTTCCTTTCATACATGCGACTCGCGGGCACCCTGCCCGCTTTGCTGTTTGGAAAGATACGGCCTCGACCGGGCAGCGCCCGCGCCAACTGCTGTTTCTTACGGGCATTTGATAGACCCTTACCGCAAGCTCTGCCCAGCCTTTACAAACGGATAACAAACCCGCCACCAAGCATGACCCGCCTTTTACACCAGAGGAAAGTAGTCATTGGGGACGTTCTTGTTTGACTAGTCGTTTAAGAACGTCCCCAACGACTACCCCAGCAACGCCGATGTTTTGGCAAAGTCAATCTGCCGGCTTTTGGGGACGCTCCTTATCTGCCGGCACAAAAGGAGCGTCCCCAAGTGACGCAAAAAGCCCGGGCAAAAGCACCGGGCTCGTAATGCAAGTTTGTATCCAAGCAGGATATAGGGGTTT
>URSO01000077.1 GCA_900550415.1 uncultured Collinsella sp. | reverse complement strand
CCGACGTTGGACTTAGCGAAGTCCATGCCCTTCTCGCGAGCCTCGCCAAAGATGGCATTCTTGACGGCAACGGAGAGGTAGAAGTTGATGAAACCGGGGCCTGCGATCTCAACCTTCTCGATCGCGGGATCCTCGGGCATATGGGCAACGATGGCCTCGGCAATCTTGCGCGGGGCGCAGTGGGCCAGCTTGGCGGACTTCAGGGCCATGGTAGAGGTCCACTCGCCATGAGAAGTGTCAGCCGGTCGCTCGATAGCGCAATCGTCAAGTTCAAATGCGGAAAGGTCGCCGGCCTCCTGGGCCGCAGCAAGCGCAGCGCGTACCAGCTCTTCAATCTTCTCGGGCATAGATCCTCCTTGTGTTAAAGCCCCCGAGCTCTTGGTCACTCGTAGGGCAAAAGCCAGAGTTTGTAGTACTCTATCACAAGCGAGGGGCACTGTCGCAGGGTAAAGCCAATCGAAATTGCATATGCACAAAATTGACTACAGCTTGTATGGAGTCACTCAAAGATGCCGGTCTGCCTGCAGATTATGCACGCGTTGAAAATGCATAAAGGTGTGAATGAGCTGTGTCTTTTATCGAATACTCTTACCTATCAGAGTTGTGTGCTTTTCCTGCATAAAGTGAGGATTTGCGCACGTCAGCGTGTTATTCTAGACATACGTAAATTCGTATAAGTTGGAGGTAGCATGTTCTCAATCGGTCAACACGTCATTCATCCGGGTCAGGGAGTCTGCACCGTCGTCGGTTTTAGGGACGACACGCCGCAGCCCATGTTGTTGCTCGAGGCCAAGCAGGGGCATGCGCAGACGATCCTTATGTACCCCGTGGCGCAGGCCGACCGTCTGCATGCCGCCATCTCTCAGCAAGATGCCGAGCATCTGCTGAGCCACTATGACGAGCTGGAGTGCGACACCTTTACCGAGCGCAACAGCTCGCTTGAAGAGACACACTTTAAGCAGCAGCTCAAGCTGGGCGCGCCCGAGACGGTCCGCGTGGCAAAGACCATGATGCACCGCATTCGCCAGGCCGAGGAAGCCGATAAAAAGCCCAGCTCTTACTATATGCGTGTACTCAAGGAAGCCAAGCGCCGCTCCATCGAGGAGTTCGCCGTGGCATTGGGCGTCACCGAGGAGGCCGCCGAAGCCCGCCTAGCCCAAGCCGCCCTCAACTAACCCATCCGCGCCAAAAACCACCACAAAGGGGCAGGCACCTTTGTGGTGGTTTTTTCGTTCTAGTCGTTCTAGTAGTATTCATTCTTATTGATACCCACGAGCACAAGGAGTCTCTTATGGCAGAGCCGCTTACCGCCGGAATCACCCGCGACCGCGCGTTCGAACTGCTCAACGAACACAACAAGGACCCGTTCCACATCACCCATGGCGAGACGGTCGAGGGCACCATGCGCTACTTTGCGCGCGAGTTCGACCCCGAGAACGAGGAGTTTTGGGGCATCGTCGGCCTGCTGCACGACTTGGATTGGGAGGAGCATGAGGACGACCCCATGAACCACACCATCTATGCTGCCGAGATTCTTGAGGGCGAAGGTGCGTCTCCCGAGCTCATTCGCGCCATCCAGACGCACACGTCGGACTTCAACACCTCGCTGCCCAAACCCGAGCTGCAGATGGAAAAGATCCTGTTTGCCTGCGATGAGCTCACCGGCCTGATCGGCGCTGCAGTCATCATGCGCCCGAGCAAGAGCGTTATGGACTTTACGACCAAGTCGCTCAAGAAGAAGTTCAAGGACAAGCGCTTTGCCGCCGGCTGCTCGCGCGACGTGATTTCGCAGGGCGCCGAGATGTTGGGCTGGGAGCTCCCCGAGCTCTTTGACCGCACCATAGCGGCCATGCAGTCCTTCGCCCCCGACCGCGATACCTTCCAGGCCTAACCGCCCACGCCACCTAAAACCGCCACAAAGGGGACAGGCACCTTTGTGGTGGTTTTTGTTTGCGCGGGCGTTAGGGGCGGACCTGGCCGGTGCCGCGGAGCTTGTATTTGTAGGTGGTGAGGGCCTCGGCGGCAAAGGGGCCACGGGCGTGGAGCTTTTGGGTCGAGATGCCGATCTCGGCGCCCAGGCCAAACTCGCCGCCGTCGGTGAAGCGCGTGCTGGCGTTGGCGCACACGGCCGAGGCATCGACCGCATCCAGGAAGCGCTCGCAAGCATCCGTGTCCTCGGCAACGATGGCCTCGGAGTGCATCGTGCCGTAGCGATTGATGTGTGCGATGGCCTCGTCCTCGTTTGCCACGACCTTCACGCTCATCTCGAGCGCCAGGTACTCGCGACCCCAGTCCTCCTCAGTCGCGGCGACGTAGTCACCGCCCTCCACAAAGCCGGCGTCGGCGCACGCGGCGCACGTGGACTCGTCGCCGTGAATGAGCACGCCGTGGTCGTGCAGCACGGCAACGACCGCAGGCAAAAACACATTGGCCACAGCATGGTCGACCAGCAGCGACTCGGCGGCATTGCACACGCCTACGCGCTGGGTCTTGGCATTGACGATAATGTTGAGCGCTTTGTCAAAGTCAGCGGATTCATGCACGTAGATATGGCAGTTGCCCGTGCCCGTCTCAATCACCGGCACGAGCGACTCACGAACGCAGCGCTGGATCAGGCCCGCACCCCCACGCGGAATGAGCACGTCGACGATGCCGCGGAGCTTCATGAGCTCGCCGGTGGCCTCGCGGTCGGTGGACTCGATCATCGAGATAGCTTCGCGTGGAAAGCCCTGGGCCTCAAGCGCATCGGCCAGCAGTTCGGCAATCATGGCGCACGAGTGATAGGCCAGCGAACCGCCGCGCAGGATGCAGGCGTTGCCGGTGCGGATGCAGATGCCCGCGGCATCGGCCGTCACGTTGGGGCGTGCCTCGTAGACCATGGCGACCAGGCCCAACGGCACGCTCACGCGGGTGAGGTCCACGCCGCTTGCGAGCACGCGGTGGTCGAGTACACGACCGACGGGATCAGGCAGCTCGGCGAGCTTCTCCAGGCCGGCGGCCATGCCCTCGACGCGCTCGGGCGTCAGCAGCAGACGATCGAGCAGTCCGGCCGAGGTACCCGCATCGCGCGCGGCGGACATATCGAGCTCGTTGGCGGCGACGATGGAGTCGACACCGTTGCGCAGTGCTGCGGCCATGGCGCGCACGGCCTCCTGGCGCCGCTCATCGCTCGCCGTGGCAAGCGAGGCCGACGCTGCCTTGGCGGCAACGGCAAGATCGTGGACATACGTGGCTATATCGACCGACATGGGCGGCCCTTTCTCCTAGAAGTTTGCAACCATGGTAGCCGATTTGCGCATAGCCTCGCCCGCGGCGGTAGAATTGGTCAACCCGAAACACCGCAACGAACGGAAGACTCACATGGCCCTCATCACTTCGTACCACGTCCCCGGCCTTTACGTCCAGGACCACAGCATCGACGTCCCCCTTGACTGGCGCGGCCTGGAGCCGATGCTGCTGGCCGTCGGCAGCACCATGCGCCGTGGCGCTATGCCGGCACCCATCGCCGGCGCGCCCGAGAGCATCAAGCTCTTCTACCGCGTGGTTTGCGCGCCCGACCGCATCAACGACGATCTGCCGCTGCTCCTCTTTTTGCAGGGCGGCCCCGGCGGCGAAAGCCCGCGTCCGCTGTCGCCCACAAGCGATGGCTGGATCGAGGAGGCCGTCAAGCACTTCCGCGTCGTGCTGCCCGACCAGCGCGGTACCGGACGCAGTAGCTGCGTGGACGGACGCACGATCAAGGCACTGGGTGATCGCGCAACGGCCGCCGGCGCCGATACAGCACGCTCGCAGGCGGACTTCCTCAAGCGTCACCTCGCCAGCTCCATCGTGCGCGATTTTGAGTACCTGCGACTGGTGGGCTTTGGCGGCAAGCCGTGGGTCACGCTCGGCCAAAGCTACGGCGGCTTTTTGACGTTGAGCTATCTGTCGCTCTTCCCCGAGGGCGTGGCGGCAAGCTTTACCTGCGGCGGCATTCCGCACGTGCCGGCGAGCGCCAGCGAGGTCTACGCGCACACCTTCCCACGCATGGCAGCCAAGACGCAGCAGTATTACGACCGCTACCCCGCCGACGTCGAGCGCGTGGCAGCCCTGGCCGATGCGCTCGAGGCACAGAAGCCTGTGCTGCCCGACGGCTCGCCGATGACGGTCGAGCGCCTACAGCTCATGGGCAGCGACTTTGGCATGAAGCCGAGCTTTGAGCGCATGCATTGGATTATCGATCACGCTTTTGTTGATGGCGACGGCACGCTGACCTGCGACGCCTCGGTATCTGACAGCTTTTTGATGCGCGCCTTCGAGCGCACCAACACGCGTACAAACCCGCTGTACTGGACACTGCAGGAGTTCATCTACGCCGACGGCGATACCATGCCCATTCGCTGGGCCGCGGCAGAAGAGAAGGCTCACCGCGCCGAGTTCGACACCCTCGCGCGCCCGCTCATGTTTACCGGCGAGGCCATGTTCCCGTGGATGTTTGAGCAGATGCCCGAGCTCAAGCCCTTCAAGCCCGCCATGGACCTGCTGATGGAAGACACCAGCTGGGACAAGATCTACGACCCGCAGCGTCTGGCCTGCAACGAAGTGCCGCTCCAGGCCGCGGTATATTTCGACGACATGTACGTGGATTCGGACCTGCAGCTCGACACGCTCAGCCGCGTGGGCAACTCGCATGCCTGGGTGACGAACGAGTTCGAGCACGACGGCCTGCACGGCAGCGTGGTGTTCAAGCACCTCTTCGACGAAGCACTCAACCGCGGAGACCTGCGCCGGATCTTCTAGCAAAGGAGAATCCCCACCTGCCGGCACAAAAGGAACGTCCCCAAGTGCCAGCACGAGAAAGACAGCGCTGCGGGAAACGATCCGCAGCGCTGTCTTTCTTTATGCAAATACGATTAAGTTATCCCTGTGTATCGCGGGCTTCTCGGCCAGGTCTGCGAGCAGGCGGTTGCTGGCGATCTGGTCCTGGCGGCGACCGGCAGCAAGCTCCAGCACGTCCGAATCGGCTTCGGCGATACCGCGGGCGACGACCATACCGCTCGGATCGCACACATCGAGCACATCGCCCTCGGCAAACTGGCCATCGACCTCGCGAATACCCACCGCAAGCAGGGAAGAGCCACGGCTGACCAGCGCCTTCGCAGCACCATCATCGACCGTCACCGAGCCATGTGCCTTGTCGCCCAGCGCGATCCACAGCTTGCGGGGTGCGATGTCCAGACGCTCCGCCGGCGGATCGAACAGCGTGCCCACGCTCTCGCCGCGGGCGAGACGCACGAGCGCATCGGGCTCCTCGCCCGAGCAAATCACGCTCTGAATGCCCGCCGTCATCAGGATGCGGCTCGCGCGGATCTTGGTAATCATGCCGCCCGTGCCCACCGATGTGGAAGAATCGCCCGCCGAGGCAATAATCTTGGCATCGATCTTATGCACGACAGGAACAAACTCGGCCGTGGGGTCTTCATGCGGATTGGCAGTATAGAGACCATCGATGTCCGAGAGCGTCACGCACAGATCGGCAGAAACCAGGCAGCTCACAAGCGCCGCCAGCGTGTCGTTGTCGCCAAACTTGATCTCATCGACGGTGACGGTATCGTTCTCGTTGACGACCGGCACCACACCCAGCTCCACCAGGCGAAGCAGGGCGTCGCGCGCGTGCAGGTAGGACGTGCGGCGCGCCGTGTCGTGACGCGTGAGCAGCACGAGCGAGGTGAGCAGGTCGCGCGCATGGAACTCCTCGTCGTAGGCCGACGAGATGATGCACTGACCGGCCGAGGCGCAGGCCTGCAGGCTCGGCAGGTCACCGACCGGCTTGCGGTCGAAGCCCAACACGGGATAGCCACAGGCGATAGCGCCCGAGCTCACCACAACCAGACGCCAGCCGAGCTTGCGCAGCGCTGCGGCCTGATCGGCAAGTCCGCCGATAAAGGCGCGGTTGACCTTGCCATCGGCACCCACCACCGTGGACGAACCGATCTTTACCACCATCGTTTTATAAGAAGTCGTCATACGTCAAACCAATCAACTGTTCAGCGAACGGCCGAGCCGGCGGCCAGGGAAGCGTGACTCGCCCCTACCGCCCAAGGAATTAGTGGGCCCAGGGAAAGGCAGAGGCCGCGGCCATGTTCTTACGCACGAGCTCGTCGCGCACCTGAGCCAGGCCCTGCTCCATACCCACCACATAGGTCTGCGGGTACAGGAAGCGCTTGAAAGCTGCGTCCAGATGGTCGAGCGCCCAAGCACAGCGCTCGCGCGCGTCCTGGATGCTCTCACGCGGAGCCACCGCACTGCCATCGCGCACGATCGGCACCAGCAGCTCGCGATACTCAAGTTCGGACACGTCGGTCACCAGGGCGGCATCGTTCACGGCCACAAGGGTATTGCCGCGCGCGGCGCCCTCCCCTGCCAGATGGTCCTCGTCATAAATCATGTCGCAAACCGGGCCGCCAAAGCCGTCGTAATAGCGTCGTACGCGCTGAACACCGGGAATTGTGCGCTTGTAGGGCTGCTCGGAGAGCTTCACCACCGGCGTCCACGGGTCCGTCTCACTCGCACGGCGGGCGGCGAGCTTGTACACGCCGCCCAGCGCCGGCTGGTCGTAGCAGGTCGCGAGCTTGGTACCCACGCCAAAGCTATCGATGGGCGCGCCCTGGTCGATCAGCGACTGAATCGTGTACTCATCCAGATCGTTGGAAACCGAGATCCCCACATAGGGCAGGCCCTCGGCATCAAAACGGCCACGAACATACTTAGAGAGCTTGGCGAGGTCGCCGGAGTCGATGCGAATGGCCGACAGGCGCTCGCCCACCGCTTCCATCTCCTTGGCAACCGTAATGGCATGCTCGCAGCCCTCACGTACGTCGTAGGTGTCGATGAGCAGCGTGCAGTTCTTGGGACTCGACTTAGCAAAAGCCCGGAATGCCTCGAGCTCGGAATCGAAGCTCATCACCCAGCTGTGCGCATGAGTGCCAAAGACGGGAATACCGTAGCGGCGGCCGGCGAGCACATTGGATGTAGAGGAGCAGCCGGCAACGTAGCTCGCGCGCGCGACGGCCAGCCCGCCATCGGGACCCTGGGCGCGGCGCAGGCCAAACTCGGCAACGGGACGGCCGTCCGCCGCCAGCACCACGCGCGCCGTCTTGGTAGCGACAAGCGTCTGGAAGCCGACAATGTTGAGCAGCGCCGTTTCGAGCAGCTGGCATTCAAGCGCGGGGCCGGTGACGCGCACCATGGGTTCGCGCGGAAAGACGAGCTCGCCCTCGGGGACGGCGTCGATGTTTACATGCGCACGAAAATCGCGCAGGTAGTCGAGGAATGCAGGCTTGAACATCGCGCCGCCGGCCGGGGCCTGAAGTGAGGCGAGGTAGTCGATGTCCTCGGGCGTAAAGCGCAGATTCTCGACCAGCTCGGGCAGTTCGGCGGTGCCGCACATGACGGCATAGGCGCTGCCAAAAGGATGGTCGCGGTAAAACGCGATAAAACAACCCTGCTCATTGGCCTTGCCGCTCTCCCACAGGCCCTGGGCCATAGTGAGCTCGTACAGATCGGTGAGCATTGCAATGTCGGTGGGATGCGAGATGTCGGTCAAAGCCATGGGGCGACCTTTCGGATGCGTTGTGCAGAGGCTGAGGGTTGGAAAAGGGCAGAGTGTTCGGGCATGGCACCCAGCGCGAATGGGCTAGAGCAGGCCCATGCTGGTCAGGATCGTGTAGCCCATAAAGATGACAAACGCGATGAGGGCAAGAACAATGATGATTTTTTGAGCCGGCGCCATGCCAGGGATCTCGTTCTCGCCCGTAGGCTCCTTGGAGGTAACCATGCGCTGGGCAAAGGTCATCTCGTCACGGCTCGGCTTGGGCTCGACGGACTTGGAACGAGCGACCTTTTTAGGCTGAGGTTTAGGTGCGGTGGGCGCGGGCTTCGCGGCGGCGGGCTTGGGCGCGGGGGCGACGTTCGCGGCGGCCTCCTCGGCCTTCGCACGCTCGGCACGCAGGGCGGCCAGCTCCTCACGCTCGCGGCGTGCCTCTTCCTGGGCCTCGCGACGAGCTTTCTCGGCGCGGAGCTCTTCCAACTCGGCGCGTTCCTCGGCAGACAGTGGTTGGGACTCAAGCTTGGCCATGGTACAGCCCTTTCCTTTAAAAAAAGCCGCCGACACAATGTCAGCGGCTTATCAAATCCAAGGGTGGAGACGAAGGGAGTCGAACCCTCGGCCTCTGCCATGCGACGGCAGCGCTCTCCCAACTGAGCTACGTCCCCAAGACAAGT
>URSO01000076.1 GCA_900550415.1 uncultured Collinsella sp. | reverse complement strand
AGAAGGCCACTTAATGTGGCCTTCGTCTTGCGCAGGACTGCCCGAGCAGGCAATCAAATATATTGCGGGCGGGCACGCGGCCCAACTTGCCTTACGACAGCACCACGCCGCCAAGCCAGCCCCAGCGCACGCCAGAGCCAGTGCCATAGAAGCTAATAAACGAGTCAAGCGACTTAGACGTAATGGCGCCCTCGTTGCTCATAACGATGCCACCGCCAACATAGATGCCCACGTGACCGTAAATCAGGCCAGGCGCACCGGTGCCGCTATGCGAGGAGTCGGCCACGATCATGCCCACCTGCAGCGCCGAGCGGTCGGAGCTATAGCACCAGGCGTTAAACATATCGCACGCGTTACCGCCAAAGTAGCCAACGCCGGCGTTGCGGAAGACGTTGGTAACCCACGCTGCGCACCAGTTCTGACCCGGGGAAGGCGTGGAGTAGCACGCGTTGACGACGGCCTGCTGCTTGCCCGATCCGGCATTCTGCTGCGGAGTTCCGGGAGCATACGATCCGCCACCCGAGCTCGAACCGCCCGAG
Source organism: uncultured Collinsella sp. (assembly GCA_900550415.1). Classification (GTDB taxonomy): domain Bacteria; phylum Actinomycetota; class Coriobacteriia; order Coriobacteriales; family Coriobacteriaceae; genus Collinsella. The sequence continues at coordinate 7,810 of URSO01000076.1, read as the reverse complement.
TAGGAATTGTTCTTGTTCGCGGCGGCGGCAGCGGCGGCGGCCTTCCTGGCAGCCTCCTCGGCCTGGGCGGCAGCGAGGATCTCGGAATCGCGCTGAGCCATGAGCTCCTTGACGTCGTCGGAAAGACCGTTCAGCACGGTCTGGACTTCTTGCTGCTTGGCCTGCATATCCTGCATCTGAGCCGTCTGCTGGTCCTTGAGCTTCTCCAAGTCGGCCTTTTGTGCTTCGAGCTCGGTCTTCTGTGCGTCGAGCTCAGCCTGAATCGTCTGGATATCCTCGATGGCATCGCGGTCGCTCTTGTTAATCTTCTCAACGTAATGCGCGTTGGCGACGAGTTCCTCAAACGAGCCTGAGGCCAGCAGCAGCGACAGGATGTTCGTGCCGCCGGACTTGTAGCTGGCGGCCACGCGATCGGAAAGATCGCCGCGTTTCTTTTTGAGCTCGGCCTTCTTCTCGTCAATCTGCGCCTGCGTGTCGTCGATCTGGCCCTGTACGCCCTCGATATCGTTGAGGGTCTGGGCATTCTTGCTGGCCAGCGCCGCGTATTCATTTGCGATGCTGTCGAGCTGGGCCTGAACCTCGTCGAGCTGGGCCTGGGCGGCATTCAGTTTATCGGTGGTTTCTTTGGAAGCCTCCGCCGCATGGGCGCGAGTGGGCAAGCCAAAAAGAACTGCCGCAGAAGCGGCGCCGAACAGGGCCTTGAGGGCGGTACGGCGCGAGAGCTCCTGGGAAAGGATGGAATCGCTGTTTGGTGACATATGTACTCCGTTACATGCTTATTTATATGTCGCTCAACTCATACATATTAGCGTACATATGGCGCGTCCCAACGATTTCCACGAACGGCAGGAAACTGCAAGGTCGACGGCTCGTAAGCAAATGCCAAAGATCAGGTTATGCGTACGCAAGCTCTTGTATGAGTACGTTAACATAATCCTCTGCTTTTCCTGCCGCGTACGTTTTTTGGAACAACTGTCTGCGCTATACTCCCCTGAAGAAGTGTTCCTGATTCGATAGGAGACTACATGTCCAAAGCACTCGACCCCAAAGACACCTGCGTCCTCGTTACCGGTGGCGCCGGCTTTATCGGCTCGCACACCGTCGTTCAGCTGCTCGAGGGTGGCTACCAGGTCGTCATCGTCGATGATCTCTCCAACTCCAGCGCCGTCGCCGTCGACCGCGTCAAGACCATCGTGGGCGACGAGGCCGCCAAGAACCTCACCTTCTACGAGGCCAACGTGCTCGACCGCGATGCGATGAACAAGATCTTCGATACCCATCAGATTGACCGCGTCATCCACTTTGCCGGCTTTAAGGCCGTCGGCGAGTCGGTGAGCAAGCCCGTCGAGTACTACCACAACAACATCGAGAACACCCTGGTGCTCATCGACGTCATGCGCAATCATGGCTGCAAGTCCATCATCTTCTCGAGCTCCTCGACCGTCTACGGCGACCCGGACAACCCGCCCGTCACCGAGGAGGATCCTAAGAAGCCCGCGACCAACCCCTATGGTTGGACTAAGTGGATGATCGAGCAGATCCTTATGGACGTCCACACCGCCGACCCCGAGTGGGACGTCGTGCTGCTCCGTTACTTCAACCCCATCGGCGCTCATCCGTCGGGCCTGATCGGCGAGGACCCCAAGGGCATCCCCAACAACCTGGTGCCCTATGTCGCCCAGGTCGCCGTGGGCAAGCTCGAGGCCGTTCAGGTCTTCGGCAACGACTACCCCACCCCCGACGGCACCGGCGTGCGCGACTACATCCACGTGTGCGATCTGGCCTCTGGTCACGTTGCCGCCCTTAACTGGATGAACGGCAAGACCGGCGTCGAGATCTTTAACCTGGGCACCGGCACCGGCACCTCGGTACTCGAGGTCGTCGCCGCCTTCTCCAAGGCTTGTGGCAAGGAGCTGCCCTACGTGATCCGCGAGCGCCGCGCCGGCGACATCGCCGCCAACTGGTGCGATGCCTCCAAGGCCGAGCGCATGATGGGCTGGAAGGCCCAGTACGACATCGCGGACATGTGCCGCGATAGCTGGAACTGGCAGAGCCACAACCCCAACGGCTTCGCCGACGCCGAGTAGCAAAAACCTACATACCGCTCTTGCCCCGATTTCACGTTGTGAGGTCGGGGCTTTTTTCATGGCATATAGCCATTCGCCGAAAATCGACCAACTTTTTTATCTTGCCTATACATGTTTAAACAACATGTTTTACAATAGGCATATCGAATCAGAACACCGGAGGCGGACTGCACACCCATTGGCAGGCCGACCCCACAACAAGAAGGTTGGTGAGCGCATTCATGGAGCGTGCAAGCGGCGTCCTCATGCCCGTCTCATCTCTGCCCGGACCATACGGAATCGGCGGCTTTGGCTGGAATGCCTACGACTTCGTCGATTTTCTCGCCTCGTGCAAACAACATTACTGGCAGATTCTGCCCCTTACGACGACCAGCTATGGCGATTCGCCCTATCAGTCGTTCTCGGCCCGCGCGGGCAACCCCAACTTCATCGACTTTGCCGAGCTTATCGAGGCAGGGTATCTTGAGCAGCGCGATATCGATGGCGTGTATCTGGGATCCGACCCCAGCAATGTCGACTACGGTGCTATCTTTGGCGGCCGCCGTCAGATTCTCGACTGCGCAGCCGAGCGCTTTGCCGCCGATAAGCCCGCCGATTTCGATGACTTTATCCAGGCCAACGAGGACTGGCTCATCCCCTACTGTGAGTTCATGACCGTCAAAGAGGAGTGCGGTCTCAAGGCGTTTTGGGAGTGGCCCGCGGAGCTCCGCACCCGCGGCGAGTCTTCCGCCAAGGTCTGCGCCGACCATCCGGCGCGCATGCTCTACCACCAGATGACGCAGTACTTCTTCGATCGCCAGTGGAGCCGCCTCAAGGCCTATGCCAACGAGCGCGACATTCTCATCATCGGCGACCTGCCCATCTATGTCTCGCGCGACTCCGTCGAGATGTGGGCGACACCTGAGCTCTTTAAGATCGACGCCGCCGGCAATCCCGTGAGCGTCGCCGGCACGCCGCCCGACCAGTTCTCGGCCACCGGCCAGTACTGGGGCAACCCCATCTACGACTGGGACGCCATGGAGTCCGACGGCTTCTCCTGGTGGGAGGGCCGCATTCGCGCTGCCCTCGACATGTACGACGTCATCCGCCTGGATCACTTCCGCGGCTTCGAGGCCTATTGGGAGGTGCCGTTCTCCTCGCCCGATTCGTCCTACGGTTCGTGGACGCAGGGTCCCGGCCTCAAGCTCTTCAAAGCGCTCGAGGAAAAGCTCGGCACGCTGCCCATCATCGCCGAGGACTTGGGCTTCCTCACTCCCGGTGTCATCGACATGCGCGACAACTCGGGCTTCCCTGGCATGAAGATCCTGCAGTTTGCCTTTGAGGGCACCAACTCGTACTACCTGCCGCACAACTACATTGCCAACACCGTCGCCTACGTGGGCACCCACGACAACGAAACGGCGCGTGGTTGGTTTGAGGGAACGGCCACCCCGCGTCAGCGCGAGCAGGCAGCCCTGTACGCCCATCAGCAGGCCGGCGAACCCATGGCAGATGCACTCAATCGCACCATCGCCGCCAGCGTAAGCGACACGTGCATCTACACCATGCAGGACCTGCTCAACTTGGGCAATGAGGCGCGCATCAACACCCCTTCCACGCTGGGCGGCAACTGGACTTGGCGCATGCTCGACGGCGCCATCACCCGCGAGCTCGAGCACAAACTCACCGACTGGACCGAAACCTACTTCCGCATCCCGTCGGAAGCTGAAATCGAGCTTCCTCAATAGGAGCTACCGCGCCCGACCCCTCCCCACCGTGCGGACGCGCTTGCTTTTCCCGCGCGAGGCCACCCCAATCCCCTCGCGCGGGCTTCTTATGAATTGTAGACATGAAACAACCCATCACAGGAGAAAACATGCCCCAAATTAACCTCATGGAACTCGCCGAGCAGTCTTTTGGCACCTCGCTCGAGCAGCTCGACGACCGTCGCATTTACAAGCTGCTGGTCAAACTCGTGCAGGAGCGCTCCGCCGCCTGCCCGCTCAACAACGGCAAGAAAAAGCTCTATTACATTTCTGCCGAGTTTTTGATTGGCAAGCTGCTCATCAACAACATGATCGACCTTGGCATCTACGACGAGGTTAAGGATCAGCTCACTGCCGCCGGTCACGACCTCAACAAGATTGAGGAGTTTGAGGTCGAGCCGTCGCTGGGCAACGGTGGCCTGGGCCGTCTGGCCGCATGCTTCCTGGATTCCATCGCCACGCTGGGCCTTACCGGAGACGGTGTGGGCCTCAACTACCATTACGGCCTGTTCCGCCAGCGCTTTGTCGATAAGCAGCAGAAGGCCGTCCCCGATGAGTGGCTTGGCGAGCAGGACATCCTGGTCGATGACGACCGCTCCTACACCGTTGAGTTTGACGATTTTGCCGTCACCTCCAAGCTCGTCAACATCGATGTGCCTGGTTACGGCCAGCCCACCAAGAACCGCCTGCGCCTGTTTGACCTGGCAAGTGTCGACGATGGCCTGGTCCCCGGCAGCTCCATCGACTTCGATAAGACCGAGATCGCCAAGAACCTCACCCTGTTCCTCTATCCGGATGATTCCGACGAGCAGGGCCGTCTGCTTCGCATCTACCAAGAGTACTTCATGGTGAGCAACGCTGCCCAGCTCCTGATCGACGAGGCTGTCGAGCGCGGCAGTAACCTGCACGATCTGGCCGACTACGCCGTGGTCCAGATCAACGATACGCATCCCACCATGGTCATTCCCGAGCTCGTTCGCTTGCTCACCACCGAGCATGGCATCGAGTTTGACGAGGCCGTGACCATCGTACGCTCCATGGTCGCCTACACTAACCACACGATTCTTGCCGAGGCCCTCGAGAAGTGGCCGCTCGCCAGCCTGCAGAAGGTCTCCCCTGCCATCGCCGACATTATCGTCAAGCTCGATGAGATTGCGAAGGCCGAGCACGATGACCCGCGCGTCGCCATCATCGACGAATACAACACCGTTCACATGGCCCACATGGACATCCACTTTGGCTTCTCCATCAACGGCGTAGCCGCCCTCCACACCAAGATCCTGGAGGACACCGAGCTTCATCCGTTCTACGAGATCTATCCCGAGAAGTTCTCCAACAAGACCAACGGCATCACCTTCCGCCGCTGGATCCATGGTGCCAACCCCGCGCTCGCCAGCCTGCTCGACGATGTGATCGGCACCGATTGGCGCAGCACCGGCAATCTGAGCAAGCTCGCCGAATTCGCCGACGACAAGGACGTTCTTGAGCGCCTGGCTGCCACCAAAGTCGAGGCCAAGAGCATCATGCGCCAGTTCATGGCGCTCGAGCAGGGCGTGACCATTCCCCCCAACGCCATCATCGATGTTCAGGTCAAGCGCATCCACGAGTACAAGCGCCAGCAGATGCTCGCGCTCTACATCATCTGGAAGTATCTCGACATCAAGAACGGCAACAAGCCCGCTCACCCCGTCACCATCATCTTTGGCGGCAAGGCGGCACCTGCCTACACCATCGCCCAGGACATCATTCACCTGATCCTGACGCTGTCGCAGTGGATTGCAAACGACCCCGACGTGGCTCCCTACCTGCAGGTTGTCATGATCGAGAACTATAACGTCACCGCCGCCGAGCGCGTGATCCCCGCCGCTGACATCTCCGAGCAGATCAGCCTGGCCTCCAAGGAGGCAAGCGGCACCTCCAACATGAAGTTCATGCTCAACGGCGCCCTAACCCTGTGCACGCTCGACGGTGCCAACGTGGAGATTGCCGAGCTCGTGGGCGACGAGAACATCTACACCTTTGGCGCCTCGTCCAAGCAGGTCGAGCAGCTCTACGCCGACGGCACCTACGATGCCGGCGCACTCTACCGCAAGCCCGGCATCAAACTGCTGGTGGACTTCATCACCAACCCCGCCTTTATGGCGACCGGCAACGCGGAGCGCCTGCAGCGTCTGCACGACGACATCAAGGGCAAGGACTGGTTCATGGCCCTACTCGACATTGAGGAGTACATCCAGACCAAGGAGCGCGTGCTGGCCGACTACGAGGACCAGGACGCTTGGATGCGCAAGGCGCTCATCAATATCGCCAACGCCGGCACCTTCTCGTCCGACCGTACGATCTCCCAGTACAACGACGAGATCTGGCACCTGAGCTAGCTCATTCCCCTTACCCATCCTCTTGAGAAACGGAGTCGTGGCAACACGGCTCCGTTTTTTGTGCCCGCACGTTACCCTGTGACCCGACTCTGCCAAACAATCTCGATCCGTAGCAATTACTCAACCAAAACGGTCCCAGCCGTTACAGATTGAGACATACCGGCCCCTCCCCTTGGGTTTATCTCAATCTGTAACATCTAGCAGGTGTAATTCGCCTTTGGTGTTACAGATTTAGATGAAATGGTTAGCTCAGCGGAACCGTCTCGATCTGTAACATCTAACGTCCGAAATCGGCCCTACCTGTTACAGATCAAGACAAACTGACAGACGGAAAGCCCCAACACAAAGAAAGGCTCCCCTCTCGCCCAGTGGACGGGAGGGGAGCCTTATATGTGACCGCGGCAAAAGGATGGCAAAGCCGCAGTCGCCCAAAGGGAGGGCCTGGATGCACCGGGCCTAGATAAGGTTCTTGCCAGACACCTTATCGAAGAGATGAGTCGCGTTCTTCTCGAACTTGAACCAGATGGGGTCGCCAGCCTTGAGCGCGCCCTTGGCCTCGAGGTCGACGACGGGGATAATCAGGACAAACTGGCCGTCGGGAGCGGTCACATGGACATGCTCGGTCGAGCCCATGAGCTCGGTCACCTCGACGGTGCCCTGGAGCGCACCCTCCTCGCCCTTGTCGGCAAGCAGGATCTGCTCGGGGCGCACGCCGGCCGTAATCTCCTTCACGTCGCCGCCGTCCCAGTTGAGGGCAAGCTGAGCGCAAGTCTCCGGGGCGAGCGCCACGTTCATATCCTCGGTCTTGACAGTAAAGCCGTTGCCCGAGCGCACCAGCTGGGCATCGAAGAAGTTCATCTGCGGCACGCCGATGAAGCCGGCGACGAAGATGTTCGCGGGATGGTTGAAGACCTCCTGCGGCGTGGCGATCTGCTGGACGACGCCGTCCTTCATGACCACGATGCGGTCGCCGAGGGTCATAGCCTCGGTCTGGTCGTGGGTAACGTAGATGAAGGTGCCCTTGATCTCGTGACGCAGCTTAATGAGCTCGGCGCGCATCTGGTTACGAAGCTTGGCATCCAGGTTGGACAGCGGCTCGTCCATCAGGAAGACCTTGGGGTCACGCACGATGGCGCGGCCGAGGGCGACGCGCTGACGCTGACGGTCGAGATTCCGGCCAACACTACCGCCGAGGTCTATGTCCCGTCGGCTGCTGCCGACAAGGTGACCGAGTCGGGCCGCGCACTCGACGGCCGCAGCGATCTGAAAGTTGCGGGCTGGGACGACGGCTATACGCTCGTGCGCCTCGGTTCGGGCCGTTACGAGTTCCGGTCGACGCTGAAATAAGGGATTCCCGACGATACGATGAGGGGTGGGGTACGATTGTGCTCCACCCCGTTCGTTTTGCAGTGCGATCGGGCAGGCCTCCGGCCTGCTAAATTGAGTATAGAGGAATTATTCGGAATAAATCATCGTTGCGTGCAGCGCACAACAGACTCCGCATTGCGAAAAAGCGGGAAGAAGAACGGGCGGAGGCTGCGCCGTCGAAAACGCGGGCGCGAGCTCGTCCGCGTAGCGTTTTAGGCGCAAGCTGTCGGCC
>URSO01000075.1 GCA_900550415.1 uncultured Collinsella sp. | reverse complement strand
CCGCCCCTTGTTTGTTTGGATGCTGGGTTTTCCAGCTTCGCGTTTGAGTCCGCTAGAACCGTGAGATCTGGTGAGTGAGCAGACCCGTCGGAACCTGCGGCGCGCCGCCGCTGACCTGCGCGGCGGGGAAGAGCGCAGCTACGGCAAAGTTGAACGGCTCTTTGCCGGTGTACGTTCCGGCGGCACGGGCCTCATCGGCCAGAATCTGCGATGCCCCAGCCAGTGCGGCGGCATAGGCGGAGTCACCGGCGAACACGGGGTCGGGTGCCTGATCGAGCATGGCACGGATGGCAGCAACGGCGTCCTCGCGCTTGACCTCCCACACACGGTGCGTAATGCCGGCGGGGTCGGTGACGGCATAGAGCGACGCGCCTTCTTTGGCGGCGCCGAGGATGATATCCATGACGGGCGAGGCTTCGTAGGCGAGCGTTACAGGGCGAGGCTGCACCTTAAGCTCGGCGATTGCGCGGGCGGCTGCGGCCGCATCTGCGGAGGACGCGTTGTCGTCCGTCAGTACACCAACCGGGCAAATTGCCACAACGCCCGTCACGCGTCCCAGCTCTCCCGAACACTCGTACACGTAATACGCCGCGCCTGGATCCTTGAGCATTAGGCCGTCAGCAATGGCGCCGCGCAGGGCGTCGTTGCCGCTCAGGATACCGCCCATCGCAGGCAGCGCCTCGAGCACGCGGTCCTGAGCTGGGCGGATGCAGGGAAACGGAAGTGCTTTCATGGGCGGTCCTAACGCGCGAGTCGGTTTGTTCGCGGCTTATTATGCCCCAACTTGGCCGCTTGCGTCCCAGAGCGTGTTATCGGCAAGCGCGATGAGCACGTTTTGGCAGCGAACGATATCGGCATGGGGCACATACTCGTCGGGCTTGTGTGCGAGCGCCAACGAGCCGGGGCCGTAGCTCATACAATTGCGGTTGCCTGTCTTGCCGGCAATGACGGCGGTGTCGGTGTAGCCGGTAAAGAAGCCGACGGTCGTGTCCGCGCCCGTCACGTCATCGGCGGCACGCTTGAGCGCAGCTAGAAGGGGAGATGCCGGATCGCGCTCGATGGCGGGGCGGTCGCCTGTCACGGTATAGCTGCCATGGCAGCCGGGGACCGCGGCCTCGGCGCCGGCGATGGCCTGCTCTACCATGCGCGTCGCGGCGGCCGTATCGGTCGGCGGCGTCAGGCGCATATCGACCCAGACCTTGGCGTGGTCGGGCACGACATAGGGACGGTAGCCACCCTCGATCTGCCCAAACGTGATGGTCGAAGACCCCAGCTCATCGTGCGCGGGCAGCGCCACAAACGCGCGACGGAGCGAACACACGGCCTCGGCCATGGCGGCGACGGCATCCGCGCCCTTCCAGGGCTGGCTCGCGTGCGCCGTGACGCCGGTCATTTCAATCTCGAACCACGTGCGCCCCTTGTGTGCCACCTGAATCTGTCCGTCGGTGGGCTCGGTGTCCAGCACCCATTCACGCGAGCCGACCCAGCCAGCATCGATGGCCGCCTCGGAGCCGCGCATAAAGTCCTCCTCGTCGACCGAGCAGATGAGCGAGAAGCCGCGGTGGGGCAGCTCGCCCTCCGCCGCTACGCGCTCGAGTGCGTGGACAAGCGCAGCAATGGCGCAAGCCAGGCCGCCCTTCATGTCGCAGGAGCCGCGGCCATAGAGTTTGTCGTTGCGCACAACCGCCCCAAGCGGTGCGATGTCCGCGTCCCAGCCATCACCTAAGGTGACGGTATCCATGTGGCAGATATAGACCAGCCGCGGCTCGTCGCTTTGGCCCGGCACGGTGACTTTAAGGTTGCGGCGCCCGGGCAGCACTTCGAGCTCCTCAATCTGCACGGCATCGAGCGCAGAACTATCAAGTTGTGCCAGCTGCTGCTCAATGAGCCTCTTAATGAAGCGCTCAATTTCATCCTCATACGCGCCCGGGTCTGAGCTGTCGATCCGCACGAGTCCTTGCGTAAGCCGCCAGGCAAAGTCCTCATCAACCATATGCAACCTCACAATCAGTTTGCTTTCCAAACCGATTGTAAGCCTCCTGAGAGATCCGCGACGTGGGCGTGGCAGTATTTACCGTTCGCAGGCCGAGCCAGCGCGTTTGCCGTCCGAGCGGGTTCACAAGCGACGCAGCGGGTACGTACCCTTCATGGACGACATGCTGTGCGACATATCTGCCTTTCGGTATCACCGGATACCTCCACAGGTCTTGGCAATAATGCCGGACCTGCCCGATTCTGCGGACGATCCGCGCAGGGAGCACCTATGTGAGCATCCGCTCGTCACGCATTTCCTGGGCACCCCGTTACACGTGTTGGCGCAGGGCAGCTGCGGACGTAAGGGCGATCGCATTGTCAGGCATGTTTGGAACGGGGAGAGGCCGTTTGATTCCGTGCGGCAGACGGAGTTTGGCCTCGATGTTGCGTCCCCACTCTTTACCCTGCTGACTCTGGCTTCCTCGGTCTCAAACGAGCGTCTAATCATGTGCATGTATGAGATGTGCGGCACCTTTGCCGTGTGCAAGATTGCACCTCAGGTAAAGTCGGCACTTGAGCAGGCATATGGGAGCCGATGGAGTGACGCACGGTCGGGCTGGGAAAACGTAAAGGATGTCTCGGGGAATCCAACGGACTTGTGGAAACGACCTCCCTTGATCGAGCTCTCTGAGCTTACAGAGTTCGTCGATAAGGTCCGGGGGCTCCGCGGCGCTAAATCGTTCATACGAGCCGCGAAATGCATTACGGGGGTGGCAGCATCGCCGCTCGAGGTCCAGGCTTCGATGCTGTTTGGCCTTACGAGGTTGCGCGGCGGCGAAGGGCTGCGCCTTACCAATAACGTCGAGATTCGCTTGACGCGCAGCGCCCGCCTGATTTCGGGGCTTGATAGGCGCTATGCCGATATCCTGCTGGCAAATAAGGACGGCAGTCGAGAGTGTCTGGTTGAATGCCAAGGTAAAGCCATTCACGGATCCATTGAATCCAAGATCTCGGACTCCGATCGAACGACGGCCTTGCAAGCCATGGGATATCCCGTCGTTCTGATGACCTATGGTCAGCTGGCCGACTTCGATGCCTTCCGCGTGGTGATGGAGCTCATCATGTCCTATCTCGATGTGCCGCTGAAAGACAAGACGCCGCGACAGCAGGAGCTCGAACGGCGGCTTCGTGAGGAGATTTTTATCGATTGGGCGGGAATGTAGCCGCGCGGGCGGAAAACGGTCGCGCGGACTAGAGTTTTGGTCGCAAAATACTTATATTTTGCCTTGGAAGGGCCTTAAAAATGCTACCTAGAATAAGTTGTTTCGGAAAATGGACAGTCAACTTACATTCGGCACATAGAGACCGATTTTTACCTACTAAAGTCCCTGATAAAGCTGTTTATCAAAGCGGGTGTGCTTAGCGACTGGAGCCTCACTATCGATTATCTGAAAAAACTTGTTCTGAGTATCATTTTAAAGTCGTCCGGAGCAACAAAATCGGCCCCCGTTTCGTGAAAACGGGGGCCGAATGGGCTTCGTGGCCTGTCTGACAGGCTTGGCGTCGGCGCTATTTAATCACGCGCACACGATACATCGACGGAATTTGCTTAAGTGCCTCGATCGTGCTGCCGTCCAGATGCTCATCGGTGTCGAACATGGTGTAGGCGTTCTCACCAGCGGACTCGTTGGTCATGCGCTGCACGTTGGCGTTGTCCTTGGCGAGAATGGCCGTGATCTGGCCGATCATGTTGGGCACGTTGGCATGCAGGCAGGCAATGCGGCTTGCGGCGCGCGCCTTGCCCATGCTGCAGGCGGGGTAGTTGACGCTGTGCGCGATGTTGCCGTTTTCCAGGTAATCCTTGAGCTCGCTGATGGCCATGTCGGCGCAGTTGGCCTCGGCCTCGCCGGTGCCGGCGCCCGAATGCGTGGTGATAAACGTGTTGGGCATCTTGACGGTCTTGGGCGTGGCAAAGTCGCAGCTAAACCAGCTGAGCTTGCCCTCGCGCAGGGCAGCGTCGACGGCGTCCTCGTCAATGATGGTTTCGCGCGCGTAGTTGATGAGCACGGCGTCGGGCGCCAGCAGGTCGATCTGCTCGGTGCTGATCATGCCGATGGTATCGGCCTTGCTGGGCACGTGCACGGTGAGGTAGTCGCAGCCGCGGCAGAGGTCCTCGAGCGTGCCCACGCGCTGCACCTCGCGACTCAGCACCCATGCGTGCTCGACGGAAATGAACGGGTCGTAGCCGTAAACGTCCATGCCCAGGTCGACACAGGCGTTGGCGACCTTGGAGCCTACGTTGCCCAGGCCGATGACGCCGATGCGCTTGCCCTTGAGCTCGCGGCCCACAAAGGCCTTCTTGGCCTTCTCGGCATCGACCTGGATCTCGGGGTCGTCGGCGTTGTTGCGCACCCAGTTCATCGACTGCACGACGCCGCGGCTCGAAAGCACCAGCATGCCCAGGACGAGCTCCTTGACGGCGTTGCTGTTGGCACCGGGGGAGTTAAAGACGACGACGCCCTTTCTGGCGTACTCCTCGACGGGGATGTTGTTGACGCCGGCGCCGCAGCGGGCGATGGCGCGGATGCCCTCGGGCAGCTCGTAGCCGTGCAGGTCGGTGGAGCGCATCAGGATAGCGTCGGCCTCCTCGGCGGTGCCCACAAACTCGTAGCCCTCGCCAAACTCGACTTTGCCGTCTTTGGTGATGTCGTCGATGGTCTTAATCTTACGCATGGAAAAACTCCTTAGCAGGTTTTGATCTAAACAGGGTGGTTTGAGATGGCTGGTCGGCCCGCGCGTTGCGGGCTAGTTAGATCGCGGACTCAAACTATGCTGCGCTTCGAAGTCCTTCATGTACGAGACAAGTGCCTGCACGTCTTCCATGGTTACGGCGTTGTAGACGCTGGCGCGCATGCCGCCCACCAGGCGATGGCCCTTGACGTTTTGAATCTGGTGCTTGGCCGCGCCTGCGACAAAGGCCGCGTCGAGGTCGGCATCGCCGGTACGGAACGTGACGTTGGCGATGGAGCGACTGTCTGTCTGTGCGGTGCCGTGGAACAGCACGCTGTGCTCGAGCAGGTTATAGAGCAGGTTGGCCTTGGCCCAGTTGCGTTCGGCCATGGCGGCAAGTCCACCGGTCTGCTCAACCCAACGGAACACCTTGCCGCACACGTAGATACCAAAGGTGTTGGGCGTGTTGAGCATGGAGCCCTTGGCGGCCTGGGTCTTAAGGTCCATGTACTGCGGCGTCTGCGCAAAGGCTGGACCGTCGGTGATCAGGTCGTCGCGCACGATAACCACGGTGACGCCCGCGGCGCCGGCGTTTTTCTGAGCGCCGGCGTAGATGAGTCCGTAGCGCTCGACGTCGAGCGGCTGCGACAAAAAGCAGCTCGAGACATCGGCGACCAGCGGTACGTCGCCGAAGTTAGGCAGCTCGTGGTACATGGTGCCAAAGATGGTGTTGTTCTGGCAGATGTAGACGTAGTCGAGCCCGCCGCCCGCGGCCTCGGCGGCAATGCGCGCGTTGATGTCGGCCATGGCGGGAATGCGGTCGAAATTGGCGTCCTCGGAGCTCGCGAGCAGCACGGCCTCGCCGTACTTGGCGGCTTCCTTGTACGCCTTGTTGGCGAAGTTGCCGGTCACGACGTAGCCGGCGCGGCCGCGGCGCATGAGGTTCATCGGGATGCCCGCAAACTGCAGCGTGGCGCCGCCCTGCAAAAACAGAACACGGTAGTTATCGGGGATGCTCAGCAGGCGGCGCAGGGTTGCCTCGGCGTCGTCGATGATCTGCTGGTACATGCTAGATCGATGGCTCATCTCGAGCACGGACATGCCGCAACCGTGGTAGTCCATCATCTCGTCGGCGATCTCGGCGAGCACGCTTGTAGGCAGCGCGGCCGGGCCAGCTGAGAAGTTGTGCACACGTGCCATCTTCTAGTTCCCCTCGTAGTCGTTTGAACGTTCGGGATACTTTAGCACAGTGCAGCGTCAGGCGCGACCGCATCACGGTAAAACTCGAGTGCGCCGCTATGATTTACAGGATGGTTACATGGGGGAGGGGTGCCTCGAGGCTCACATACGATCCGCCTCGGCCTTCATTCTATGTTGAGTGTAGCGGAGGGCGGGGACAGATTCACAAGCGCGGTTGTCTGGCAAGTGTGATTTGGGGCAACCTCGTCAAAGCTTCTGAGCTGCGAAAATAACCGTTAACCGGATCTAATTTTGTTGCTCAACATTTGACACTCTGGGCGTGGTAACTTTTTTACCAACAGGTATGATTATTGTCATGTGCGCCGCGCCTGCCTGCCGGGCCGCGGCGCATTCGTGACAGCCTCTGACACCCTTGGAGCGTGCACTGTGGATGTAACCGCAAAAAGCGTTCGGGGGGGGGGGTGCTCACCCGCGAGCAATTCCTCCCGCATGAGATGCGCATCGTCGCTGGCCTGCGTACGCAGGGCGTAAGCGACGAGCGGGTCATTGTACGCGTAAAGAGCGAAAACCTCTTTCAATATCCCACGGAGCGCATGGTCGCCAACCGCGCAACCGTGTGCCTTCGCCGCCTCGACGCCATGGTGCCCACGGACGCCGCATGCGCCGCGCGCGGCATCGACCCCAAAACCGCCGTCGAGGCTGCGTTATCCCTAACCGGCCTCATGGCATCCGGTACTCCCACGCAGGCGGACCAGGCCATCTTTTACAGCATGATCTGCCGCTACGATATCGTGCGCGAGTTCGTGCTCGTCGAGGTGGGGGAGCGCCTGCAAAACTTCGACTATGCCTTCACGGCGGCTGACCTCAACGCCTTTATGACGCGCTTTACCACGGAGTATCCGGACGCGGCCCGCTGGACCGAGGCCACGGTCAAGCGCATTAAGGGCTCGATTCGCCAGACGCTCCGCCATGCCGGCCTTATCGGCGAGGGTATGGGCCCGGAGTCTGAGCGCCTGTCACCACTCTTCCTCGATTCCGATGTCGAGCGAGCCTTGGTTCAGCTGGGTGAGCAGCCGCTTATCGCGGCCCTTACCGGTAGGGAGGTGATGTAGCGTGGTTCCCGCCAACAGCGCCGTCGACCCCGCAATCACCCCGGCGACGGACATCACCACCAATATCGGCATCCATTCCCGCCAGAGCGTCGTGGCGGCGCATGCCCGCTCCGAGCGAGCCCGCCAGGAATTTGAGCGCCGCGCTCAACTCCTGCGCGAGTGCCTGTGCAGCGAGGACTTTTTGGCCAACAGGGGCATAGGCAATGAGATCGGCTTCCACACCTTTTGTTATGACCCCGCGCTGGAGTTTGAGGCGCGTGCATTATTTGACGCCCTTTCACGCGATGCCGAGGCCGACAAGCTTCCGTGCACGCTCAAGGTCGTGAACCTCTACGACGCCGTGCTGGCAATCCTTAAAGATCTTGATGTCCTTGAGCCTATGCAAGAGCAAGAAGGTGATTTTGGATTAGAAACTGTGTTCGATGATGTGGTGGATTATTGCCAGCCGGATGCTGTCTCCGACCTGATTTTGGATTTGACTCAACCTCGCGAGTCGGGCGATGTGATTTTGCTTGTAGGGGTTGGCGAAGTCTATCCCTTTTTGCGAGTTCACAACCTGTTTGATTCTATGCAGTCTGACTTCCATGATGTGCCGGTTATCGCGGCTTATCCCGGTAGCTTTAATGGCTCGTCTGTCACCTTGTTTAACAGGCTTGCAGCAGAGAACTATTACCGCGCGATCGATATCTCATAAGTCGACCTCGACCCCTGCGTTGTTGGCTGTCGTTCTCCAAATTTAAGGAGCTTAAAATGGATAAAACAATTGTCCGTAATCTCTTTTCGAAAGATATCAACCGTTCCATTAACGGGGTTGTTGTCGTTGACGATAAGAAAGACGAGTCAATCAGGCAAGAGCTTAGCGAGTACGTGGTGACACGTGAGCTGCAGGGGCATTTTGCTACTCTTTTCAATGCTTATAGCGCTTCTTTAGATTCACCGACCAATAAGATGGGCGTGTGGGTCAGCGGTTTCTACGGATCCGGTAAATCGCATTTCCTTAAAATTGCGAGCTATTTGCTTGGGAACCTCAACGTTGATGGCAAGCGCGCTATTTCCTATTTTGACGGCAAGATTGCCGATCCCATGGTGTTTGCTTCAATGGAGCGCGCCTGTTCCATTCCTACGCAGACTCTTCTCTTTAATATCGACAGCAAGGCGGGCTCATGGAAGGGTGATAAGTCATCCGTTGCTGTTCTTTATGGATTTGAGCGTGTGTTTTACGAGGCCCGAGGTTTTTACGGCATTAAACCTAAGCTCGCTCAGCTTGAGGAGTACATTGACGAAATTGGCAAGACTCAAGAGTTTCGCGATGAATTCGAGCGTTTAACGGGCAAATCATGGGTCGATAATCGTAAAACCTACAGGTATAACAAATCTTTTCGCGGGCTTCTTAAAGATACTTTGGGCATGAGCGACGATGAAATCAAAGCTTGGATTACTAGCCCTGATGACGAGCTTCTTCAACCCGATGAGTTCGCCCAAAAGGTTAAAGAATACGTTGATGCTCAAGCAGCCGCCAATGGTGGCGATTTTCGCCTTGTTTTCATGGTTGATGAGGTTGGACAGTTTATTGCTAACGACAACGGCTCGGATCGCTTGCTAAGTCTTCAGACGGTGGTCGAGGAGTTGGGATCGGTTTGCGGCGGCCGCGTTTGGGTAATGGTTTCGAGTCAAGAGGACATTTACAATCTCGGTCT
>URSO01000074.1 GCA_900550415.1 uncultured Collinsella sp. | reverse complement strand
GCAGGGTCTGCGGGTGCATGCCCGTGAGCTCAGCGGCCACACTGATCATATACAGCGGCTTGTCGCGTCCATCTTGGGACATTGTTAACTCCTCACCCTAGGCGTGCTGGCAACTCTTACATCTTAGCGCGGAAACGGTCGACCTTCTCGCGATAGTCGCGCTGGTCGGCTTCCAACAGGGACTCAAGGCTTTCGCGCTCTTGGTCGGAAAGACGCGAGGGCGTCTGCACCACGATCTTGACCAGCAGCGCGCCGTTGCGACCGCGATGCTTTACGTCCGGCGCGCCCATATCCTTGAAACGGAAGGTCTTGCCCGTCTGCGTACCCGCCGGAACCTTAAGTCGAACCGTGGCGCCGCCCAGGGTGGGAACGTCCACCTGGCAGCCCAGCGCCGCCTCGTAGATGGAGATGGGCAGGTCCATATTCACGTCTGCACCCTTGCGCTTGAACAGCGGGTGCTCCTCGACGTGCGTGGTAACCACCAGGTCGCCGCGCTCGCCGCCGCCGGTACCGTACTCGCCGCGCCGCTTGTAGCGCAGCTTGCCGCCATCCACCGCGCCGGCGGGCACGGAGACCGTTATGGTCTGCTGTTCGCCGGTGGAAGGAATGCGGTAGGTCACCTTATGCGTCACGCCGCGAAACGCGTCCTCCGCCGTAACGTCCACGGTCAGGGACAGATCGCTGCCCTTGCGGCTGCGCGCACGCGCCCCCGCGGCGCCGCCCATGCCACCCATGCCGCCGCCAAACCCCTGGCCCCAATCAGAGCCGAAGGCGCCCTCGCCACGCAGGATGCTGTCGAAGATATCGCCCCAGCCCGCACCGGCGCCTCCCGTGTAGGTATAGCCGCCGGCACCGCCGGCACCGGGCATGCCGCCAAACATCAGCAGCTGGTCGTATTCTTTGCGCTTCTTCGCGTCAGACAGGGTCTCGTACGCTTCGCTGATCTCTTTGAACTTCGCCTCGTCGCCGCCCGCATCCGGGTGGTATTTCTGGGCGAGTTTGCGAAACGCCGTCTTGATGTCCTTGTCGGAGGCGTCGCGTGATACGCCGAGGACGTCGTAGAAGTTCTTACCCTGTGGCATCGTCTGCCTCCTTTCTTCAAAACGAAACCAGAGCGCGTCGCCAAGAACCCCAAGTGGGTCCACGACAACGGCTCTGGTCCCGCAAAGGGCTCCGGTCGCGATCAGCTTCCGAAGCCCTGTCTACTTACTCGTTGGCGTCCTGGGCCTCATCGGCCTCGGGCTCCGGCGCGGGGCGCTTCTCGCCACCGTAGGTGACCGTCACCATCGCGGGACGCAGGACCTTGCCGCCCATGCGATAGCCCTTCTGGTACACGTCGCTCACCGTCTCGTCGTACTGGCTGGCGTCCTCAACGCGGCCCACCGCCTGGTGGACGTTGGGATCGAACGCCTCGCCGGCAGGATCAATGACCTCGGCGCCCTCATGCTCCAGCACGCCCATGATCTTGACGCGGACGGCATCCACGCCATCGACAAACTGGCTAAAGCTCTCAGAAAGCTCCTGGGCGCGAGCGTGGTCAAGCGCGCGCTCCATGTCATCGATCGCAGGCAGCAGCGCCATCACAAGCTTCTCGGTCGCGCGATCGCGCTCCTCGTTGCGCTCGCGGGCGGTGCGGCGACGATAGTTCTCCCAGTCCGCCTGCAGGCGGGCGTGGCGCTCGACGGCGTCCCTCGCCTTTTCTTCGGCGGACGAGGCGGCCTCGGCAGCTTCCTCCAACTCGTTGCGAACCTGCTCCAGCTCTTTGACGGCCTTTTCGTACTTGAACTTAAAGTCGTTCTCGGCAGCTTCTTCACCGGCGCGGATGGCGGCCTCGACCATTTCCTCCTCAGTCATGGCCGGAGCCTCCGCCTCGGCGTCGACAACTTCCTCGACAACCTCGGGCGCTACGGTCTCTTCTTCGGTCTCGGGTGCATCAACTTCCTCAACCGACTCAACAGGGATCTTCACGTCCTTCTCCTTACGCGGGGACATCGTTAGTTGTTGGAATCGTCGTCAACGACCTCGTAGTCGGCATCGACCACGTCGTCGTCAGAGGAGGAACCATCGGCAGCGGAAGCCTGCTGAGCGTCGGCGTAAACCATCTGGGCGAGTTCGTAGGCAACGGACTGCAGGTTGTCGCCAGCGGACTTGATGGCGTCGATATCGGAGCCCTCGAGTGCCTTCTTGGCGTCGGCGATAGCGCTCTCGGCCTTGCTCTTGAGGTCGCCGGAAACCTTGTCGCCCAGCTCGTTCAGAGTCTGCTCGGTGGAGTAGCACAGGGAGTCGGTCTGGTTGCGGGCCTCGACCTCTTCCTTCTGCTTCTTGTCCTCCTCGGCATGGGACTCGGCGTCCTTGACCATGCGATCGACTTCCTCGTCCGAAAGGGCAGTGGAACCGGAAATGGTGATGGACTGCTCCTTGCCGGTGCCCTTGTCCTTAGCGGAAACCTTCACGATGCCGTTGGCGTCGATGTCGAAGGTGACCTCGATCTGAGGCACGCCGCGGCGGGCAGCCGGGATGCCGGAGAGCTGGAACTTGCCCAGGGACTTGTTGTCGCGTGCAAGCTCTCGCTCGCCCTGCAGAACGTTGATCTCGACGCTGGTCTGGTTGTCGGCAGCGGTGGAGTAGACCTCGGTCTTGGAGGTCGGGATCGTGGTGTTGCGGTCGATCATCTTGGTCATGATGCCGCCCATGGTCTCGACGCCCAGCGACAGCGGGGTAACGTCGAGCAGCAGGATGCCCTCGACGTCACCGGTGAGCACACCGCCCTGGACGGCAGCGCCGTCGGCAACGACCTCGTCGGGGTTCACGGACATGTTGGGCTGCTTGCCGGTCATGGTCTTGACCAGATCCTGGACAGCGGGCATACGGGTGGAACCGCCGACGAGGATGACCTCGGTCAGATCGGAGAGCTTAAGCTTGGCGTCGCGCAGGGCGTTGGTAACAGGCTGCTTGCAGCGCTCGAGCAGGTCGCGGGTGATCTTCTCGAACTCGGCGCGGGTCAGCGTGTAGTTGAGGTGCAGCGGGCCGGACTGGTTCATGGTGATGAACGGCAGGTTGACGGTAGTCTGCTGGGCGGCGGAGAGCTCCTTCTTGGCGTTCTCGGCGGCCTCCTTCAGACGCTGCAGGGCCATGGGGTCCTGACGCAGGTCGACACCGTTCTCCTGCTGGAACTTGTCGGCCATCCAGTCGATGACGCGCTGATCCCAGTCGTCGCCGCCCAGGTGGTTGTCGCCCGAGGTGGACAGAACCTCAAACACGCCGTCGGCGAGGTCGAGGATGGAGACATCGAAGGTACCGCCGCCCAGGTCGAAGACCAGGATGCGCTGGTCGGAACCCTGCTTGTCCAGGCCATAGGCAAGGGCAGCAGCGGTCGGCTCGTTGACGATACGCTTGACGTTGAGGCCGGCGATCTTGCCGGCGTCCTTGGTGGCCTGACGCTGGGCGTCGTTGAAGTAGGCCGGGACGGTGATGACGGCGTCGGTGACGGTCTCGCCCAGATACTTCTCGGCGTCAGCCTTCATCTTGGCGAGCACCATGGCGCTCACCTGCTCGGCGGTGTAGTCCTTGCCCTCGATATCGACGACGGCACGGCCACCCTGGCCCTCCTTGACCTCATACGGTACGGTCTTGATCTCGGAGGTGCACTCGGAGTACTTGCGGCCCATGAAGCGCTTGATGGAGAACACGGTGTTCTTGGGGTTGGTGACCGCCTGGTTCTTAGCAGCCTTACCCACGACGCGGTCGCCGTCGGCACGGAAGCCAACAACGGACGGGGTGGTGCGATCGCCCTCGGCGTTCACGATAATGGTCGGGGAACCGCCCTCGAGGACGGCCATAGCGGAGTTAGTAGTACCAAGGTCGATACCAAGAATCTTACTCATTAGAAATTCCCTCTCTCTTGTGCGTTCGCGCCGCCTCGACGGTCTGTCGCGCGGCGCTTCGGCTTGTCTTTCAGGATGTAGTGTATCCCCTTATGGGCCGGAATATACAAAATCTAAGTCAATTCATATAAGATTTCTTATCTCTGAAAGTTTAGGTTCTCAAATGCGCAGGTAGATGCACTGTTTGAGTTCTGGGCAGATCTATTGAAATCTATGTAGAGTTGACCGAGGTGCGAGCCTGAAGCCGTGCAGAGGGCTTTGGAGCGACCCCGGGGGAAAGCGCGTCCCGTTTTGAGCGTCGATTCCGGGACGCAGTTTCCGACAGAAGGCTCAACCGGAAAGCACGACCCGTTTTGAGCGTGAATTCAGGGACGCAGTTTCCGCAAGCACGCTCAATCGCCCTAGATTTCAAGTCACCTATAGCTAACATTTGCGCAGCTCAACGGCCTCACCTGCATGTTTTTTAGTAAGCCGCGGCATACTCGGCGAACGGTATGAAGATGCCGGCCAGAGGGTATTGCAAACGGTCGCTCCCGTGGTATGTTTTTGCCCGAATCAAACCGACGCGCATCGCCTGTAGCGTCGGTCAACAGAGAGGAAACTACCATGGCTCATCCCGTAATTGATGCCGACGAGTGCATCGCTTGTGGCGTTTGCGTCGACTCCTGCCCCGCTGGCGTTCTGGAGCTCCAGGACGTCGCTACCGTCGCTGACGAGGATTCCTGCGTCGCCTGTGGCGCTTGCCAGGACGCTTGCCCCGCCGGCGCGATCACCGAGATCGTCGAGGAGTAACAACTCCCGCACTTGCACACTCAAAAGTACACCGTGCACAAAAAGGAGGCCTCCGCATCGCCGCGGAGGCCTCCTTTTGTTTGTATAGGCAGCTAATTTGAGGCCAAATTGCCGCTTAGGGGCGTTTGCAGCGTCGGCTAAGAGAGATCATCCTCGTAGGGCATTAGATCCGCCAAGTAGCCTTTCTCTTTGAGCATGGCCTCGATCTCGTCGAGAGTTTGCTCGTCATCTGCCGCAATGCGATGGAAGTGATAGCCACTCGTCACCGTTAATAGCGGAAAGCTCTTGCCACTCTCGATATCGTGTAGGTAGCGCTCGACATCGCGGCGGTTGCGGATGTCCAAGTCGGCCGTGATCTTACCGTACACGCGGTGATTGACGATCACGTTGAGCACGGCGCCACCCGCGTCGACGATACTCGTAAGCTCGTCGCCCGCCTGCTCCACGCTGTGGCGCACCTTAACAAGACGCGTGGGCACGGCGGGGCTACTCGCGGCTTCCTGCAGCACGTAGCCGCGGTTGGTCGCCACGATATCGTGCCCATCGGCACGCAACAGGGCAATATCCTGAACCACGACCTGACGGCTCACGCCAACCTCGCGGGCAAGTGCGCTGCCCGAAACGGGCTCCTTGGCTCCTTCGAGCACGCCCATGATGGCACGGCGACGCTCGCGGGCGTTCATTATTTACCGTCCAGCAGACGCAGGTGCTTAAGCGAGAGGTCGAGGATCGGCGCAGAGTGCGTCAGGGCGCCCGAGCTAATATAGTCGACACCCAGATCGGCCAGGGCGCGAATGTTGCTGGCGTCCACGTTGCCCGAGCACTCGGTCTTGGCGCGACCGGCGATAAGCTCGATAGCGGCGACCATGTCGTCGTGGGTCATGTTGTCGAACATGATGATGTCGGCGCCGGCTTCCACGGCCTCGCGCACCATGTCCAGGTTCTCGCACTCGATCTCGACCGTCGTGGTAAACGATGCATGGGCGCGCGCCATCTCGATCGCACGCGTCACGCCGCCGGCGGCGTCGATGTGGTTGTCCTTGAGCATGACAGCCGTCGACAGGTTATAGCGGTGGTTGCTGCCACCGCCGACCTCGACTGCGGCCTTCTCGAAGACGCGCATGCCCGGCGTGGTCTTGCGCGTGTCGACAAGCACGGTCTTGGTGCCCTCGAGCGCAGCCGCCATCCGATGCGTGTAAGTAGCGATGCCGCTCATGCGCTGCAGGTAGTTGAGCGCCACGCGCTCGCCCGAAAGCAGTACGCGCGCATCGCCGCGCACCTGGCCCACGTGGTCGCCGGCGTGCACCTCGTCACCGTCGGCAACATTAAAGAGCACCGAGCTCTGCGGATCCAGCAGCTCAAAGGTGCGGGCGAACACATCCAGGCCGGCGATGATGCCGTCGGCCTTGGCGATGAGTTCCACCGTGGCGGGACGCGCCGTGGGGCACACGCTCGCCGTGCTCACGTCCTCAAACGTGATGTCCTCACGCAGAGCCTGCAAAATCAGATCATCAACGACGAGCTTCATGGTAATGGGATTCATGGTCTACTCCTCCACGGCCTGCGTGCCGGCGGCACGGGCCAAATCATCGATTGCAAGGGTATCTGCGCTCAGAGCGCGATGGCGGCCATCGAGCGCGGGCTCGCCCGCCTGCTCCACGGCAAGCGACTCGCCGGTACGCATGTGCCAGGCGGCACGGCGACCCCAGACCAGCGCCTCGAGCAAGCTATTTGATGCAAGACGGTTCTTGCCGTGAACGCCATTGCAAGCCGTCTCGCCGGCGGCGTAGAGCCCGGGCATCGAGGTGCGGCCGTCCTTGTCGACCCACACGCCGCCCATAAAGTAGTGCTGCGTGGGCGTGACGGGGATGGGCTCGTCCAGGATGTCGCGGCCGTCCTCCAGGCAGCGCGCACGGATATTGGCAAAGTGCCCGGTCACTACATCGCGCTCGACGGGGGCAAAGCTCAGCCACTCGTGCTCGGTGCCGTCGAGCTTCATCTGCTCGCGAATAGCGGCGGCGACCACATCGCGCGGCTGCAGCTCGTCGGTAAAGCGCTCGCCGGCGGCGTTGAGCAAAATTGCGCCCTCGCCGCGGCAGCTCTCGCTGATCAGGAAGGTGCGGCCCGGCTGCGGCGAGAACAGCCCCGTGGGATGAATCTGCACGTAGTCCAGGTGCTCCATCTTAATGCCATGCTCCTGAGCGATGTAGCAGGCGTCGCCGGTGAGCTGCGGGTAGTTGGTCGAGTGATCGTATACGCCGCCGATGCCGCCCGTTGCCCACAGCGTGTGGCGGGCATGGATCTTAAACGGCTCGCCGGCATGCACGCCCTCGGCGGCATTTGCCAGCTCGTCGGCGGGACGAACCGAGTTGTCCTCGTCCACGGAAACGGCGACGACACCGGCACACACCGTGGCGCCGTCACGCTCGGCCGTCAGGATGTCGGTCATGGCCACGTGCTCCAGAATCTGCACGTTGTCCAGCTTGCGAACGGCCTGGAGCAGCCTGGTCGTGATCTCCTTGCCCGTAATGTCGGCATGGAAGGCAATGCGCGGGCGGCTGTGCGCGCCCTCGCGGGTAAAGTCGAGGATGCCGTCGGCCTTGCGCTCAAAGTCTACGCCCATCGCTAGCAGGTCGTTGATGACCGAACGGCTCGAGCGAATCATGATGTCAACACTCTCGCGGCGGTTCTCGTAATGGCCGGCGTGCATGGTGTCCTCAAAGAAGGCATCGTAGTCAGAGCCTTCGGGCAGCACGCAGATACCGCCCTGCGCGAGCATCGAATCGCACTCATCGACGGCGCCCTTGGAGAGCATGATTACGCGCGTGCTCGTCGGCAGATTGAGAGCCGCATACAGGCCCGCCACGCCGCAACCGGCAATGACGACGTCGCACTCCATGTCGGAGTATTGTTTGGTTTCCACAGGAATCCTCTCCCTTGTAATGTGGCATAAGGGATGGCCCCTCATGTCACATTGGCTTAGCGCGCCGCGTACTCGAGCATGCGGTCGAGCGTGAGCTTGGCCTGATCGGCGGCCTCGTCCGACACGCCAATCTGCACCTCGCCCTCGCCCGTCTCCAGGCAGTGCACGAGCTTTTCGAGCGTGATGAGATCCATGTTGACGCAGGTGGGCTGCACCGCGGGGAAGTAAAACTTCTTGCCGGCGCCCTGGCAGCGGCGCTCGAGCTCGTAGAGCACGCCGCGGACCGTCACGATGATGAACTCGCTCGCGTCCGACTCCTCGGCATACTTGATGATGCCGGCAGTGGAGCCGATGTAGTCGGCCTCGGCCAGGACGTCGGCCTTGCACTCGGGGTGCGCCAGCACGAGTGCGTCGGGGTGCGCCTCCTGCGCGTCGACGATCTGCTCGACGGTGATGATGTGATGACGCGGGCAGTAGCCGTTGTTGAGGATGACGTGCTTTTGGGGCACCTGCTCGGCTACGAAGCGGCCCAGGTTTTGATCGGGGATGAACAAGATGTGCTGCTGCGGCAACTCGGAGACGATCTTGACGGCGTTAGAGCTGGTAACGCACACATCACTCCAGCTCTTGATCTCGACCGTCGAGTTGACGTAGCAGACGACAGCTAGGTCGTCGCCGTACTCGGCGCGCGCCGCGTCGACCGTCTCGCGCTTGACCATGTGCGCCATGGGGCAGTCCGCACCCGGCTCGGGCAGCAGCACGGTCTTGGTGGGGTTGAGCAGCTTGGCGCTCTCGCCCATAAACTCCACGCCGCACAGCACGATAGTCTGCTGCGGCAGGCTTTTGGCAAGCTTTGCCAGGTAAAAGCTGTCGCCGACGTAATCGGCAACGGCTTGAACCTCGGGCGCCACATAGTAGTGCGCCAGGATCACCGCGTCACGTTGGGTTTTTAGTTGCTGAATGGCCTCGACGAGCTCTGCGGGCACCAGTGCCGCGCGCTCCGTTGCCGTCGTTGCCGATGCTAGGCCGGCCGCGATATCGCGTGCAAGCTCCGATGCATCCATGTTCGCGCTCTGCGCCATCAAGGCCCCTCTCTTTTGGCGAATCTTGGGGCTTTAGTATGACACCTGGCTTTACAGCTGACAAGACAGCTGTAAAGCCAGGTGTAAAGTTGGAATAAAGATTCAATCTTGGGGCGGGTCCATTTTCGAACTGGCAAGCTGAGGATAGT
>URSO01000073.1 GCA_900550415.1 uncultured Collinsella sp. | reverse complement strand
AGCGGGTGGCGTCGGCGGCAAAGAAGCGGGCATTCTTCACGCCGTTGTGCTTTGCATTACCAATGGCGTCGTGCACGGCGTCGCGGGCCTCGGCGGCCGTTGCCTTGGCAGAGCGCAGCTTGGCCGCCAGGTCGGGATTGGTCTCGGCAACTGCGGCGATCGTGGGGCCGTCGAGCTCTTCTTGCGTGGGCTCGGCCAAAAAGTCGATGGCATACTGAGCGGCTACCATGGAGCCCTTGGCGAGTACGCTCTCGTCGATCTTGTAGAAGCAGGAGTGCTGGGCATAGGTGGCGCCAATCTGGGGGTTGCGCGTGCCAACAAAGGCGAGCACGCCCGGCACACGGCGCAGGTACTCCGAGAAGTCCTCGCCCGAAAGCGTGCCGCGGTAATGGCCCTCGCCCGCGGGGCCCAGGCACTTGAGCACAGCTTGGCGGCAGCGCTCGCTCGAGGCGGCATCGTTTTCGACCTTGTAGTTGGCGATGGTGTAGTCGGTGAGTTCGGCCTCGGCGCCCAGGGCCGCCGCAGTGTGCTCCACGATGCGGCGCATAAGCTCGGGCATCTCCTCATGCGTCTTGTCACCATAGGTGCGCACCGTGCCGGCGAGGTATGCCGTGCCGGCGATAACGTTGCGCGCGGTGCCGCCGTGCAGTTCGCCGACGGTGATGACGGCGGGTTCGTAGGGGCTAATCTCGCGCGAGACGATGGTCTGCAGGGCGTTGACGATTTCGGCGGCAACCATAACGGCGTCGTGGCCGCGCTGGGGCATGGCGCCATGGCACGAGGTGCCGCGGACGTCGATGCGGAACCAGTCGGTGTTTGCCATGCGCGGACCGGGCTCGCAGCTCACGGTGCCGGCATCGACCTCGCTCCAGATGTGCGCGGCATAGGCACCGTCGACGCCATCGAGTACGCCCGTGCCGATCATGAGCTTGGCACCCTGGCCGTTTTCCTCGCTGGGCTGGAAAACGATGCGAATCTCGCCGTGGATGTCATCGGTCATGTGGCGCAGAATCTGCAACGTGCCGAGCATCATGGCGATATGGCAGTCGTGGCCGCAGGC
The DNA here is from genome assembly GCA_900550415.1 of uncultured Collinsella sp. Taxonomy (GTDB): domain Bacteria; phylum Actinomycetota; class Coriobacteriia; order Coriobacteriales; family Coriobacteriaceae; genus Collinsella. Next base: position 8,015 of record URSO01000073.1, on the reverse strand, counting down.
GTGCATGCAGCCCTCGTTGACGCTGGCGAACTCCTCGCCGGTCTGCTCGGTGACGGGCAGGGCGTCGATGTCGGCGCGCAGCAGGATACGGCGGCGCGGCGTGCCGTCCTCGCGGTAGGCATCGGGCGCGGTGCCGCGGAGTGTCGCCACCAGGCCCGTCTTGAGTGGACGCTCGTAGGGGATATTCATGGCGTCGAGCTGGTTGGCGATGTCGGAAGTCGTGCGCTCCTCGGCAAGGCTCAGCTCCGGGTGCTTATGGAAGTGCCGGCGCTGCTTGATGATGTAGGGTTCAAACTCGGCGGCGATATCATGGATGGCCGCGGTGACGTCGTCTGCCGCGCGAACCTCGGTTGCTGCCATAATCTGCTGTGCCTTGGTTTTCGTCATGGTCGATTTGCTCCTTGCTGGGTTGATCGCAAAATCGTACAGGCTCTCTCCAGTATGCCACCTGCCGCTAGGGCTGGTAAAGTTGCCGTTTGCCGCTTGGAGTTTTGTTGCAAGGGCGGGGGAGTACACTCGGGGGTGTTGAATTTCCTGCCAGAGATGGGGATGCCCATGCAACATATCGATCGGATTATCCGCTCCAAGAACGTTTTTACCGCGCAAGACGGTATCGATACCGCCCGCGAGCTGGCGATTGCCATTGCGGGCGATCGCATCGTCGCAGTCGGTGCGCCCGATGACGTGATTGACGCCGCACCTGCCGCCACGCCGGTGGTCGATTACGGCGAGCAGTTTGTCTGCCCCGGTTTCCACGATGCGCACCTGCATTTCTTCCATACCTCGGTTGGCTCCTCACCGTATATGCTCATGGATATGGGCACGTCCGAGGCGGCGCTGGTGCAGGACGCGCTCAAGTTTTCCCAGGACCTGCCCGACGACGCCTGGGTCGTGACGCAGGGCTGGCGCGATTACCGCTGGGATCCGCCCGAGCACCCTACCAAGGCCTCCCTCGATGCGGCATTTCCTGATCGTCCCTGCGTTATGTACTCGGGCGACGGGCACACGCTGTGGCTCAACAGCCGCGCGCTCGAAGCACTCGGCGTGACGCGCGACAGCGAGCCGCCGGCGGGTGGCAGCTACGACAAGGATGCAAATGGCGAGCTCACGGGTATTGCTCACGAGGCTGCGGCCATGCAGCTGCTGCCGCGCTGTCTTGAGTGGCTGGGCGAGGATCGCATCGCGAGCGCGTATGCCGACCAAATGAAACGCATGGCCGAGCAGGGTATTACCTCGATTTGCGACATGTCGCTCATGCCCATGCCGGGCTGTGACTTTATTCGCGACGATGTTTACGACAAGCTGCAGGCCTCCGGCAAGCTGGGAATCCGCGCCCATTTGTTTCCCACGCTGTTGGATGACCAATCGCGCTTGGAAGAGCTCCAGACCCGCTACGCGAACAATGCGCTGCTCTCGGCGCCAGGCTTTAAACAGTTCTTCGACGGCGTGTCGAGCGAGCATACTGCATACCTCACTGAGCCCTATACCAACCCGCGCTTCCCGGGCGACCAGGGCCGTCTGACGGTTCCTGTCGAGCGCATGCGCAAGTTGGTTCTGGCGGCAGCCGAGCGCGGCCACACCGTGCGCATCCACGTTATCGGCGACGGCGCCATCCATGCCGCACTCGATATCTTTGAGGAGGCGGCAGAGCTCTACGGTTTGCCCCCGCACGGCCATAATACGCTTGAGCATTTGGAGAATCTGCTGCCCGAGGACATCGATCGTCTGCGCAAGCTCAACGTCATTGCCTCGAGCCAGCCTTGCCACATCACGCTCGACCCGGGTGGCCCGGAGCGCGACCTGGGCCTGGAACGCAGCCGCATCATGTGGCCGTTCGCAACTTATCAGCAGCGCGGTATCCGTCAAGCTTTCGGTACCGACAGCCCCATCACGGCCGTTACCAGCATGAACGTGCTCTACACGGCTATCACGCGCCAAGATCCCCGCAGCCACTGGCCCGAGGGCGGCTGGCTGCCGAGCGAGCGTATCGACGCGGCAACGGCCCTGCGCAACTACACGCTTGGCAGCGCGTACGCAGCGGGCGACGAGCAAAAACTCGGCAGCCTAGAGCCCGGCAAATACGCCGACCTGGTAGTCCTGGACCAAAACCCGCTCGCCATCGACCCCCAAGAGCTGCAAGCCACCAAGGTTCAGGCCACCTACCTGGCGGGCAACTTAATCTACGAGCGCTAATATTCATGCCGTACCGTTAAACGCGGCTCGGGCAGCCTATTCTGGGATGGCGCTCGAGCTGCGTTTGTTTGCCTATGGGGTCCGTTAGGAGCGCCCCCGCTCTGCTTGATTTGGGCGCGGGGCGGAGGCGCCGCTGCCCCGCGCTCAATTTGGACGTCAGTAATGCTGTCTCTTGGTGTTTTGAATACTTCCCATTGCAGATTGCATAAAAAGGTTGGATTGATTTTTCTGGTCCTGATGTACCCCCGCCTGGGCCGTGCAAAAAACGGAGTATTCAGCACCGCAAGCCCCGCCGGTGCCGCTACAGTCAGGTAACATCGCGGAGCTCGACGTTATTTTGCGGTCCGGTGTGGCGCGAAGCATGCCTTTTTGTCCTGACGGGGTTTGTCTGCCGACTCAAATCGCCGGTCGAAGGCATCCTTGGGAGCAATATGGTTTGTCCGGCGCGTATGCAGCCGTCCTGGCCTGCTGAAAACTCCCAAAAATGCACGCTGCTCCCCAGGGGACCCGTGCGAGCGGCGAAAACCATGCCCAAGTCGCTGTCCGCATCGCCATTTTGCTGCACTGACTTTTCTGAATACCGGGCCCGAGATTGGTCAACCCTAGGCTCCCGGAGCTGCGTTGGGGTCGGTTTCGTTGGCGGCCGCCTGCTTATGGGTGGCAAAGACCGAGCCTTCGTGGTCGAAGAGCTTACGATATTGCATGCGGTCCAGGCGATCGCGCGCATTAGCGGTCTTGGCGGGAACGTTCTTGGCCTCGGCTGTATACCAAACGCCGTGCGCATCCTGCGCCCCCACCACGTTTATCGCCGGCATGTGCGCTCGGTTTTGCAAGCGTGCGCGTTGGTAGGCGGTGAGCGGGGCACCGATGGCATTGAGTGCGAGTGCACCGACGTTATTGATGCTTGTGTTGAGTTCCCCACTCGTTTGTGCGTTGCCGGCGACATCGTAGTTCGCCCAGACCACATAGCGTGTCTGCCAGATGCGCTCGGTATGGGTGGCATCGTCCTCATCGGTAAAGTAGAGGTCGTTGTAGCGGTCGGTGAAGAACGGCTGGTGGTCGCCGTACATCACCACGACGACGGGGCGGTCGAGATCACGCAGCTTTTCCAGGAAGGCGGCGAAGGCGGCATCGGACGCTTCCATGAGCGAGCAGTATTCATTGGTCCAGGTGATAACCTTGTCGGACACACCTTCGACGGCAAGGTGCAGTTGCTGGTCGGTGGGCACCAAGCCCGTGTCATAGGCGGAGTGGTTTTGCATCGTCACGTCGTGGATGAAGATCGGCTGGTCGCTCTGCTTTAGTACCTCGAGGCACTTGTCGTAGGTGGCGGCGTCGGTGACCTTGCGGCAGAGCTCGGGTGCGCCGGCGAAGTCCTCGATCGAGAGGAACTCGTCGAATCCCATGTCCGCGAAGACGTTCTCGCGATTCCAGTTGGTGGCGTGGTTGGGGTGCATGGCCACGGTGCGATAGCCGAGTCTCTTGAACTGACGGGCGAGGTTCTCGCTCGGGGCCAGGTTGTAGGTCATGAACGGGTAGACGCCAGCGCCCAGGAATGCCATGGAGTGTCCGGTTAAGAACTCGAACTCGCTGTTACAGGTGCCGGCACCGAAGGCGCTCATGTAGCTCACTCCCTGCAGAAGCGCGTTGTCGATGGCTTTGAAGCGCTCGGGCCCCTTATAGCCGCAGCCCAGTTCGTTAAAGATTGAAAGGTCGGCGAAGGACTCGTTCATGATGCAGATGACTGAGGGCTTGAGCTGGTCAAACTGTTCGACGGCAGCGGCACGGGAGGGGTCGGCGATGCCGTTCGTGCCCGCGTTCCAGCGCGCGGCAAGGCGCTTGATGATCGCCGAGGCCTCACCGCTCTTGTAGTGCTTGGGTTTAGGCGGCACCATTTTTTGCGCGCTCGAAATGAAGGTGGGGAGAAACCCCTGACTGTAATAGCTCTCGAGGGGCTTCCAGGTATGAAGCTTGATGCCCAAGGTGTCGTAATAGCTGATGAAGGTCTGCGCCCCCAGCACGGCTCCGGCAACAAGTGCGGTACGACGGTCGACGGAGAGGGGGAGTTTGGATTTGGTTGCGACTGGATGCTCCCTCGGCGCTGTCGATGTCCCCTCGGTTGCCGGAGACGCCTTTGGGTCCTTCGATTTCAAGGACGCAGACATCGTATGGTCGATGGGCTCGGGGGACGTTTCCGATGCGCGGTGCGGCGGTCGCCCACATGCATCATGCGGAATGAGGACGATAAGCGCGATTCCCAAGGCCGCGGCGGCAAGCCCCATGAAGCAGAAAGTGCTGAGCTCATAGGTGTAGCTGCCGGCGACCGTCGCAGCGGTCGAGAGGGCGAACAGGTCTCCGGGTTGGATGGGCATCGATTTGAACGTGATTACGAAGTACTCGGCGATACCGATGCTGGCGAACGCAACGATGCCAACGATTGCGGGGGTCTTACGGCGGTGCGGCAGATAGAACAACAGGCACAAGAAGCAGAAGATGAGCAAAAGCTCCAAAAGTGCCGGTCCGGGCTGCATCTTCCATAGTTCATGGTTGGAGGGCAGCTCGAGGGCGAGCATCGAGCATATCGATGCGCCGCCGATCGTTGCCAGCGTACGGGGGTAGGGATGGTCGGTCATCCAGCTTTTCAGATGCTTCACGCTCATCTTCATCGTCTCTGTTCCTTACTCCTAGTTCAGCGTCTTCACGAGCTTCTCCAGGTTGTCGTTCATGATGGGTGGGTAATCCTCGCCGGCTTTAAGCTGTTTGTCAGTGAGCCCCTCGACGGGGTCGAGCTGGACGCATTGTCGTCAGAAGCGGCGAGAGCAAAGACCGCACTTAAAAGGGGCATATATGCCGCCGCCATGGGGCCACGGTGACGAATAGGACGCCGCTTGGGATGGCGACGGTAGATTCGGTTGTCCATAGATTGCTCCTGAATTGAAAACGGCTGCGTCGGGGTGCCGACGGCCGAAGGCGATGCCGCTGTGGCACGCGGTAGCTATTTGATTCAATTGGGAGCCGCTAATCGTCCAGGCGGACCCTGAGGGATAATAGGGTGACCGGGGCATATGAAGATCGCTCGGTGCCGATGACGGCTAGGGCGGAGATCAGCAAGAGGATGATGAACGATGTCGCGCCCACGGGGACGGTGTCACCGCCACGGGCGATCGACAGATTGCCGGCGAGCTCGGCGCAGATGGTGCAGCCCGCGCCGGTGCAGTCATGATGCAACTCATGGGCGGCTGCGATGGGGGAGAGGATGGTTACCGCGAGAAGGGCGAAGACGAGAGCCAGGGCGAGCAGGCGAGTGCGAACGGGCGGCATGGAGTCGCGTGCATCGCGATTCGGTGCTATATCTCGCCATGCCGAGGTGCTCAGCTCATCAGTCATCTGCCCTCCCTTCCTCTCATCTGGGCATATTTCATCTGGAGGATTGTAGTCTTGAGAAGCTGATTCACAAAGTTGCCGCGCTAAAACTTCATGCTTTCCGGTCCGCCTTGGGGCCGAGCATAAGTTATCCCCCGGCATTCAGAAAATCTAAGTGCCAAAAAATAAGATTTTTTGACTCTGTGTTGTATAACCCGCCATTCGTGGGTACCATTCAACGCGTACGCAAACAAAAAGGGTTAATTCGCGTGGCATAACCACGCGGCCCAAAAAGGAGGAGACAAGCATGTCGTCTTTGAAGCCGCTTGCAGATCGTGTTCTGGTCAAGCCCGACGAGGCCGAGCAGAAGACCGCTTCTGGCCTGTATATCGCCAGCAACGCTCAGGAGAAGCCGCAGCGCGGCACCATCGTTGCCGTTGGCGCCGGTAAGGTCAACGACAAGGGCGAGCGCATCCCTATGGACGTTCAGGTCGGCGACGTTGTCATCTACGGTAAGTTCGGCGGCAACGAGGTCAAGGTCGACGGCGAGAAGTATCTGCTGATGCGCGCCGACGACATCTACGCCGTCGTCGAGGCCTAGTCTCGTCAGAATCTCTGATTCGTCTTTGAACGCGTCCGCCGCATAGGACTCGGAAGCGGCGACGCGAGTCACATTTCTTTTGGAGGATTACCTACCATGGCAAAGAACATTACGTTCAACACCGATGCCCGCGCTAAGCTCGCCAAGGGCGTCAACACCCTGGCCGACGCCGTTACCGTCACCATGGGCCCCAAGGGCCGCTACGTTGCGCTGCAGCGCACGTTCGGTGCCCCGACCATCACCAACGACGGCGTTTCCGTCGCTAAGGAGATTGAGCTCGAGGACAACATCGAGAACATGGGCGCTCAGCTGGTGAAGGAGGTTGCCACCAAGACCAACGACACCGTGGGTGACGGCACCACCACCGCAACCCTGCTCGCTCAGGCCATCGTCAACGACGGCCTGCGCAACGTCGCCGCTGGCGCCAACCCGCTGGCCATCCGTCGCGGCATCGACAAGGCCGTCAACGCCGCCGTCGCCGAGATGAAGAAGCAGGCCAAGCCGGTCGAGACCAAGGAGCAGATTGCTTCCGTCGGTACCATCTCCGCCGGTGACCCCGAGGTCGGCGAGAAGATCGCCGAGGCCATGGAGGTCGTGGGCAAGGACGGCGTCATCACCGTCGAGGATTCCCAGACGTTCGACATCACCATCGACACCGTCGAGGGCATGCAGTTCGACAAGGGCTATGTCTCCGCTTACTTCGTCACGGACAACGACCGCATGGAGGCCGTGATGAAGGATCCGTACATCCTCATCACTGACCAGAAGATTTCCAGCGTTCAGGACATCATGCCCGTTCTCGAGGCTGTCCAGCGCGCTGGCCGTGGCCTGCTCATCATCGCTGAGGACATCGACGGCGAGGCTCTGCCGACCCTGGTCCTCAACAAGATCCGTGGCGCCCTCAACGTCTGCGCCGTCAAGGCCCCGGGCTACGGCGATCGCCGCAAGCGCATCCTCGAGGACATTGCCGTCCTCACCGGTGGCCAGGCTGCCCTGGACGAGCTGGGCGTGAAGGTCGCTGACATCACCGCCGATATGCTCGGTACCGCTAAGTCCGTCACCATCTCCAAGGACAACACCGTCGTCGTCGGCGGCGCTGGCTCTAAGGAGGCCATCGACGCCCGTATCGCTCAGATCAAGGGTGAGATGGAGAACACCACCTCTGACTTCGACCGCGAGAAGCTCCAGGAGCGCCTGGCCAAGCTCTCCGGTGGCGTTGCCGTCATCAAGGTCGGCGCTGCTACCGAGTCCGAGCTCAAGGAGATCAAGCATCGCGTCGAGGACGCCCTGCAGGCAACCCGCGCTGCTGTCGAGGAGGGCATTGTCGCTGGCGGCGGCGTCGCCTTCATGGACGCTGCTCCTGCGCTCGACGCTGTCGAGATCGACGACCCCGAGGAGAAGATCGGCGTCGACATCGTCAAGAAGGCTCTGACCGCTCCGGTCGCCACCATCGCCAAGAATGCTGGCTTTGAGGGTGCTGTCGTGGTCGACAAGGTTGCCGAGCTGCCCGCCGGCCAGGGTCTCAACTCTGCCAACGGCGAGTGGGGCGACATGATCGAGATGGGCGTCCTCGACCCCGTCAAGGTCAGCCGCGTCACCCTGCAGAACGCTGCTTCTGTCGCCAGCCTGATCCTCATCACCGAGGCCACCGTCTCCGACGTGCCCAAGAACACTCAGCTTGAGGACGCTATCGCTGCTGCTACCGCTGGTCAGCAGGGCGGCGGTATGTACTAAGGCCGACAAGGTCTAGAACTCCCACCGGGAATCCGGGGGCGTGACGGGGGTTTCTCTCCGGAACGTCCTCGGACATGCAAAGAGGCTCCGCATCGCGCTTCGCGCTGCGGAGCCTCTTTGCGTC
>URSO01000072.1 GCA_900550415.1 uncultured Collinsella sp. | reverse complement strand
ATTTTCCGGTTCGACGAACAGCCGATCGTGTCAAATTTGGTCTAACAGAGCCAAAGCAAAAGCCCGTGTCCAAAATGAACGTTTTTACCATAAAAACGGCGTGTTAACCTGGTCAGCGCTTACAAGTGGTCCGATTAGTGTTCGAAATTGTTCGGACAATTCTATTTGTGGCGGAGCGGGCTATTACATTGTTCCGGTTAAGCAGGAAGACAGGCTATTCATTCTTGGCCTGCTTAATAGCTCTACAGCGCAATATATTAAGCTGGCGTTGAGCCAGACTTTTAATAATGAAGTTGGAGACCTTAAACGCATCCCTGTCCACGGGATAGATTCTTCTAATGAGGAAGTTTTGAAATTGGTTCAGGAATCACTCCATGCATCCGAACTTGACTGGGACTCGTTTGAAACCTCCTGGGATTTCAAACGCAACCCCTTGGTTTAGGTGAGATTCATGTTCGAAACAGTATCAGCAAATAAGGTTGTGTTTGTTGAATCTAATCCTGCATGGGTTAAATGCGGTCTATCTCAGAAGTCACTGGGCCCTGTGCTTGCCCCGCTTCTTAGGTTCTTCGTTGTCGAAACCCCAGCTCCGGGGCTGTCTAGCAGAAGCATCCCGGTATCTGAATACGGGTGGGATACTCCCTGGAGAAAACCCCAATATTTGAATAAAAAACTTAAGGCAGCAAGCTCAAACAAATCTTTATATTGGTCCGCTGCAACCATTGGCGATATGGAACAGGCTTTGCGGAGCGCTGATTTGTTTGATTGCGGTGACATTGTGTCAAAGCCCTTTGAGTCTGCGGTCTTTTATGACGCTAAAAGTAATCAAACGCTCAGCTTGTTTTATCACTTAAGAAATGGATTTGCTCACGGTAGATTCTGCGCGTTTAAGGCAAAAGGCGATATATGGTTCGCAATCGAAGATGTTGCAGGTAAACGAGGGAACGATCCGGCGACTGATGTTAGAAGACTTACGGCAAGAATTCTGATTAAGAATTCGACATTATGTAAATGGATGAAGTTGATAAAGGCTGGGCCTAGTATCTGCTGATGGGCTTCAGCCCGCGTTGGGTGATGGACTGGCTATGAGTAACGAGTTGAGAAATGACATTGAGCGTGTCTTCTGCGCGCCTGACGCAGCTTGCAATATTTAACTTGCGATTTCGTTGAAACCCTGGCGCGTTTCCTACAAATGCTCGATGCAGCGAGCGAATTTTCCAGAGTCGATGGGTAATGCCGAGATGACCTTACATCCCTTCGCTTCTAGCTTATTTCCCTCCTTGACGAATCATCAACAATGAAAGGACGGCCCACCATGGCCACTTTACTTCAAGATAAATACGAGGCTCGCAAGGCCGAGGTCAATGCTCGCTTTGAGCAGCTTCGCGCTAACGAGGAAGAGCTCAACCGAATCTTTGCCAAGATCTACAACATGGAGGGAGAGGTGCCCATCGAGGTCGAGGATAAGTACGTTTCGGTGGCGCGCATTTTCGACACTGCCGATGAGATTCCCGAGAGCTATAAGGGCAACAAATACGTGCGCACCAAGCGCGACGAGATCACCTCGCTCATAAGCTACGCCGTGGGCTGCATGTTTGGCCGTTATTCGCTTGATGTGGACGGGCTGGTCCTGGCCGATCAGGGCGCCACAGTCGATGACTATCTGGCCAAGATGCCCAACTCTGATCATGTGACCTTTATGCCCGATAGCGATAACGTGCTGCCCATTACCGATGACGAGTACTTTGACGACGACATCGTGCGCTACTTTATCGACTTTGTGCGCACCGTGTATGGCGAGGAGACGCTTGAGCAGAACCTGGCCTTTATTGCCGAGGCACTCGGCGGCAAGGGTACCTCGCGCGAGGTAATCCGCACCTACTTTTTGAAGGACTTCTTTAAGGACCACTGCCAGACCTATAAGAAGCGCCCCATCTACTGGTTGTTCGACAGCGGCAAGAAGAACGGCTTCAAGTGCCTTGTTTACATGCATCGCTATCAGCCCGACCTGTTGGCTCGCATCCGCACCGACTATGTGCATGAGCAGCAGGAGCGCTACCGTGCCCAGATCGGGTATGCCAACGATGCCCTTGTCAGTGCCGAGCGCGGCGAGCGCGTGCGCTTGGATAAGCGCATCAAAAAGCTCAACGACCAGCTCAAAGAGACCATTGCCTACGAGGAGAAACTGCACCACTTGGCAGACCAGATGATTAAGATCGACCTGGATGACGGCGTCAAGGTCAACTACGCCAAGTTTCAGGATGTGCTGGCGAAGATTAAGTAACTGCAGATACGGTAAGGATATTCATGCCCAAGATTGATGTAGAAGAACAGCTCAAGCTGCGATTTTTGCAGCCGTTGTCCTCATGCGCGCCGCGCCGTGTTGTGGTTTGGCACGATGCGGACGGCGAGTTTGCTCCTGAGTTTGAGCGATTGGCTGCCGAGGGTTTCGACGGCGTGGGGGCCGATGCCGGCGTAATGCCTACTCACGGTGACTTTGAGCGCCCGGTGCGCTTTGTTGAGGCCTGCGAGGGCCACATGTTTGCCGTCAAGAAGCTCATCAACCGCGATGACCTTGCGAGCGATATCTTGCTGTATCGCCGTTGCCCGCGCGGCAGGCTTGAGGGTGATTGGCTTGCCGATGTTGAGCTGTATGCCGATCAGTTCCAGGCTGACTATCTTTCGCTTTTGGCCGATCAGCTGGGCATCGAGAACATCGATGCCGTGCGCGAGAGTCTGCGCGAGCACAAAGCGTTCTTTGATGCCAAGACCCGCTGCGCTAAGTTTGCCGCGTGTGTTCCGCATGCCTCGGGCGCATCCGATATCGAACTCGGCATCCTTACGGTGATTTTTGGCGGTAAAGAGCTTGGTGACGCGCGCCCCGCGTTTGTGCTGCGTGGCTGTATGACCATGCTGCTGCACGAGGGTCCCGAGGCGCTGGCCGAGTTGATGGACAAGTACTGCGTGCGCGATGTGCTCTCTGCCTTTATGCTTCGCTGCTATGGGTTTGAGGGACCGCTGTATGAGCGCGACTCATTGCTTATGCTTTCATCCCATGTGCTCCTTACAGCGGCGTCTACCGCGCTTCCCGAGGGAGCGCTCAAGGGACTCGAAAGCTATGTGGCTCCCGCCTACGGCCCCTATTGCCTTGAGGCGGTGCGCACGTGGGACCAGGCCGCCGATACCCAGGCATCGAGTGAGGACCTATTTGAGATCTGTCGTTTGGTGGAGGATGCCCGCGGGCTCTTTGCGCGGTTTGAGGCTCTGCCGATCGATGTGCTGGCCTCGCTTGATGTGTTCCCGTGCGTCAATGAGGCCGTGCTCTCGCAGCTGTTCAGCTCGTTTGCCCAGGGTGCAGACCGTGTTGAGGACGCACGCGCCTTTGCGGCGCGTCGCTGCGACCTAAGCTGGTACCGTCGTGTCGAGAGCTACTTTGGCTTGCTTGCCGCTGTGGCCGATATGTGCGCATTTAGGCAGGCACATGCGGGCGGGTTCCATCTGGCGCAACCCCAGCAGGTGTGGGGTGCCTATACGTCCGATTGGTATTCCATGGATGCTGTCTATCGCCATATGTGCACCGCGTATCTACGGGCGCGCTCCGTCGAGTGCGATACGCTCGAGGAGCCTGCCCGAGCTGTGGCGGACTGGGCGGAGAATCTCTACAGTAACTGGTTCTTGGCCGATGCCAATGCCTGCTGGACATCCGCTGCGCAAGGGGAGTGGGCCGATTGCGGCTACATTGAGGGCCCCGCACGGCAGGATGAATTCTACTGGCATGTGCTGCCCACCTTTGTGGGGTCTGCCAAAACGACGGTCGTTATCGTGAGCGACGCGCTGCGCTATGAGGTGGCCTGCGACGTCGCGGTGCTGCTCGAGCGCGAGCGCGGTGGCAACGTCAAGGTTTCTAGCATGCAGGCGGTCTTTCCCTCCATTACCGAGGCGGGTATGCCCGCGCTGCTGCCGCATCAGGCGCTTGAGCTTGCAGCGGATGGTTCGTTTGTACTGGTTGACGACATGCCAACTGCGACAACTCCGCAGCGCGAGGCCGTACTTACCCACGTTGAGCCCACGGCCCGCGCTTTGCGCTCGAGCGCATACCTCAACATGGCGGGAACCGAGCGCAAAGCGCTGCTCAAAGACTCCAAGCTCGTTTATCTTTACCACAACAAGATCGATGCCACGGGTGAGAAGGCCGCAACGCAGGATGACGTCTTCGGTGCCTGTGCGGACACCGTGGAGGAACTTGCTGCGTTGGCGCGTCGCGTATGCACCGACGCCCCGGGCGCGCGTGTTGTTATAACGGCTTTATCTACACGCGTCGGGAGCTCAGCGAGTGCCAGATGCTCGGCAAACCGGACCTTCCCGTCCTTGACGCTCCCGTCATGTACGGCAAGCGTCATCTGGTGGTGCCCAACGAGGCCGTGGGTGAGCTTTCGGACGAGGTGCGTGGGGTGTTTGTTAATGTTAATATGGGAGGTTTGGGCGCCGGTTTTGAGGGGTTTGCCCCGCGCGAGAACGTGCACTTCAAGCGTCCCGGCGGCACTAACAACTACGTCCACGGCGGCATGAGCCTGCAGGAGCTCTGCGTGCCCGTTATCGGTTTTTGGCGTGCGCGCTCGGGTTCTAAGGGCTTTGTCGACACGCGCGCGGCGACGCTGCGTGTGCTAAGTGAGGGACGCCGAGTGACCAACTCGCTCTTCTCGGTCAACTTGATCCAGGAAGAACCTGCCCAAGGTAAGGTCTTGCCGTGCGAGTACGAGTTGGTGTTTACCGATGCAAGTGGCAACGAGGTGAGCGATACGGTCAAGGCGCATGCCAACAAGACTTCTGTTAACTCGCAGGAGCGCGTGGTGCATGCCAAGTTTGCGTTGCATGCAGCGGATGGATTCTCGGCCAAGGGTCCGTACTATCTGGTCTGCCGCGAGCGCGAGACGGGCAAGATCGTTTGGCGCGAGACGTACACCATCGCTGTTTCATTTGCCCCCGTTGCTGATTTTGGTTTTTAGGAGTGTGCCCTATGTTTGATAGCCATGACGACGATCTGTGGGAAGTCCCCTCGATTGATGCAGATGTGCCCGAGCAGGCTGCGGTGCCTGCAGGGGTGGCCGTGCCTGCTGCGGAGGCTGAGACTGCCGCGCCCGTTGAGGCTGCCGCGCCCGTCGAGGATGAATCCTCGACCGATGGCTATGGCCAGGCTGCGGCCGAGGCTCCCGAGGACGACGGTTACGACATGGATGGACTGGACGGCAAGCTGCTCGAGCACTTTGCCGGCAAGATCGTGCGCAAGGACCTGACGGCCCTTATGAAGCGTGGCGCCAACGTGCCGACCTTTGTGCTGGAGTATCTGCTGGGCATGTACTGCTCAACCGACGACGAGGATGCTGTGGCAGAGGGCCTGGACCGCATCCGCAGGATCCTCACCGATAATTACGTGCGCCCCGACGAGTCCGAGCGCATTAAGTCCAAGATTCGCGAGCTGGGCCGCTTTACTATCATCGACAAGGTGACGGCCAAGCTCGACGAGTACAAAGACATCTACGTGGCATCGTTTGCCAATCTGACTATCGAGCCGTTTGTGATGCCGGCCGAGTACGTGCGCGACTATTCCAAGATTCTGCAGGGTGGCATTTGGTGCATTATGAGCATCGAGTATCGTCACCCCTTGGATGAGGAAGACGAGTTTGGCATGGAGGTCTTTGGCGACGATGCGCCGCGCCGCTCCAAGGCCAAGCGCAAAAAGCGCGGACCCGAGGACTCTCCGTTTAGCGTGGCGTCGCTCACGCCCATCCAGATGCCCAATCTGGACCTGGATGCCATGGTCGACGAGCGCCAGTACTTTACGCGCGACGAGTGGCTCAATATGCTGCTGCGTTCGGCCGGCTATGAGCCCAGCGAGCTTTCCGAGAAAGAGCGTCTGCACTTTATCGAGCGCATGGTGCCGCTGATCGAGCGCAACTACAACCTGTGCGAGTTGGGTCCCCGTGGTACCGGCAAGAGCCATATCTACAAAGAGGTCTCGCCCTATGCCATCTTGCTTTCGGGCGGCCAGACCACCACGGCCAACCTGTTCGGCCGCATGAACTCCATGCGCGCCGATCGCGTGGGCTTGGTGGGCCATTGGGATTGCGTGACGTTCGACGAGGTCGCCGGCATGCGCTTTAAGGACACCAACGCCGTGCAGATCATGAAGGACTACATGGCGAGTGGCAGCTATGCGCGCGGCCGCGACCAGATTAACGCCGATGCCTCCATGGTCTTTGAGGGCAACATCAACGACACCGTGCAAAATGTCCTTAAGACCACGCACCTGTTTGATCCGTTCCCGCCGGAGTTTAACAACGATTCGGCCTTCTTTGACCGTATCCACTATTACCTGCCGGGCTGGGAGATTCCCAAGATGCGCTCGAGCCTGTTGACCGGGCATTATGGCCTGATCACCGACTGCCTGTCGGAGTTTTGCAAGGAGATGCGCCGCAAGGACTTTACGCACCATATCGACCGGTATTTCCGCTTTAACAGCGACTTTAACAAGCGCGACGAGATCGCTGTACGCAAGACCTTTAGCGGCCTGGCCAAGCTGCTGTTCCCCGACGAGGCCATGGACAAGGACGACGTGCGCTGGCTGCTGGACTACGCCATCGAGGGCCGTCGCCGCGTAAAGGAGCAGCTCAAGATTATGGCCGGCGTCGAGTTTATCGACGTCAACCTGGGCTATATGGATGCCGACAACCCGCAGGACGTGCATGTGGTGCGCGTGCCCGAGCAGAGCGAGGACACGCTGATTCCCGACGGGCCGTTGCTGTCCGGTCACGTGTTTGGCGTGGGCAGGTCGCAGGGCGGCGAGGTTGCCGTGTACAAGCTGGAGAACAAGGCCGTTGCCGGTGAGTGCAAGTTTAAGCACGAAGGCGTGGCCTTTAACAAGCCGGTGCGCGATACGTTGGAGGCCGCGTTCGACAATTTTGTAAACCTGGCGAACCGCGTGGCGCCGGGCATGCACATTGGCTCCAAGGACTACCTGCTGTTCTACAACGACTTGCAGAGCAAGGGCCTGTCCGAGGAAGTTTCGCTTGCCGAGTTTGTGGGCCTTTGCTCCGCGGCGTGTAACCGCCCGGTGATGCCCGCGCTGGCGATTCCGGGAATCTTGCGTATGTCGGGCTCTATGGACGAGATCCGCGGGCTCGAGGACATTATGCGCGTGGCCAAAAACGCCGGCGCCAAGCGCGTGATTTTGCCGCTGAGCGCCATCGCGGGCCTGCAGAGTGTTTCGTCCGAGATTATCTCGGGCTTGAGCCCGGTGTTCTACATGGATGGCGATCCCGTCGACGCCGCGAAGAAGGCGCTGGATCTGTAGGAGTGCGGGCGTGCGGGGCGTCCGGTGCTCGGGCGTCCCGCGAGCATGTTGGTGCGTAGTGCGTGAGGAGGCTTGCCATGGCGGGTGAGCGTTCTGTTGGCGAGTTGCTCGACGAGCTGTTTGGCTTTGAATCGGTAGCCAAGCGCCAGACGGCGCTTGAGCAGTACGATCGCGGGGAGTTGGTGCGCAAGGCGCGCTCCCGCGAGCTGCTGGGCGTGCTTGGGGGCGTCGAGGCTGCCGAGCACGCTGCGCGCGAGTCTGCCGTGCGGGCTGTTGACGGGTATGTTCGCCGTGTCGAGGGCGCGGCCCTTGCACGCGCTCGCAAGCAGGCGGGTGTTGTGGGCCCGCTGCAGATGGAGCGCCGCTATGCTGCCTTTTTGCGCATGGAGGACAAGGCCGAGCTGCAGACGCGCCTGGAACAGACGCTTTCGTTTATCGAGGTAAAGCTGCGGGCCAATACGGCGGCCAGGGTTCGTGCGGCGTACGATGCCGCGGAGGCTTTGGTGTTGCAGGGCGTGGCGCGTTTGAGTGACGTGCGCGTTGCCGAGGCCGTGCCTCTGGATGCCGACCTGCTATGTACGCAGCTGGAGCAGACGCGCTGTGCCGCCGACGCGACGGACCTAGCGGGTATGATCACAGCGACGTTTGAGTCCGAGCTGAGTGCGACGGGGTCTCAGGACGCTGACGGGCTTGTGAACGACATGGCCGGTGATGTTGCTGGTGACGTGGCGTTGGAGCGTGAACTTACGAACGTGCGCGGCGCTGCGCAGCGGGCGCGCTTGGTGGCGCAGGCGTACCGGGCCGAGCGTGCCGCCCGCGTTGCGGGGAGCACGGTTGAGCCGGTATCGTTGCCCGAGTCTGTGTGCGTTGCGTGTGAGACGGCGTGCGATGCCGGGGAGCTTTCCGAGTTGCTCGCTCAGGTTAAGAAGTCGTTTGATACCTACCGTCGTGTTGTTGCCGACGGTGGGTTGTTCTGTGCGTTTGGCTCTGGCTCACCGCATGGGATTTGCCGGGGCTCGAGCTATTTAGACTACGATTCACGGCTTGACGAAGACGTGCTGGTGGGCGAGTACGACGGCGCTACCAGGCATGATGTTCGGCGTGAGGTCGCGATTCCCGAGCTTGTGGATGAGGCTTCGACTGATGGCGGCGACTCGCTCGAGGTTGCCGTGGCACGCATGCGCGAGTTCAATGAGCGTCGCTACGATGGTGTGCTGGATGAGGACCCTGCGCGCCATGTGAATGCGTTTTGGTATGGACTCAAAAAGCTCAGTCAGTATTGCGAGGCCGCCGTGCGTGTGGACGAGCGTGCTTGGGATTGCTTTATCGATAAGGTGCAGTTCGCCTACGATGAACCCGTGGGGCGCCTGGCCACGCAGATGGACGACAAGCAGGTTGCGGCTTTTGTTGCTGCCGTGGAAGTGCTCGGTGCTAGTGAGTAGAGGCTTGGCTCGATAGGAGGTTGCACCATGAAGATCGAAGTCGATGTTGACCAGCTGCGCGAGGGCCTGCTCGACCGCGCGGGGAGTGCGGCAGGCGTTGGCTTTCCCGCTGCCATGCTCGACGTGATGGATATCGAGGACGAGTCGCCCCAAGAGCTCCTAGCCCGAGCCGAACGCGAGGGTCTCGACCTCCGCGACTTTGCCGTCGACGATGACGCTGAATGATGGCCATCTTTGTTATTGACGAACATATGTTTGTATTTTATACTCATGCTTGAACATACGTCCAACTTCATGGTATAAATTAGGTGGTCATCTCTTAAGAGAGGGCTTCCAAGTGCCGGGGACGTTTTCCCCGGCTTTTTTATTAGGCTCTGTTAGACCAAATTTGACACGATCGGCTGTTCGTCGAACCGGAAAATAAT
>URSO01000071.1 GCA_900550415.1 uncultured Collinsella sp. | reverse complement strand
CCATCTTTGGCGAGGCTCGCGAGAAGGGCATGGACTTCGCTAAGTCCAACGTCGGTGGTGGCCTGAAGACCCAGGTCGAGTTCGTTTCCGCCAACCCCGTCGGCCCCATGCACATCGGCCACGGCCGCTGGGCCGCGCTGGGCGATTCGCTCTGCCGCGTTATGGACCACGCCGGTTACGACATCCAGCGTGAGTTCTACATCAATGACCACGGCTCTCAGATGAACACCTTCGGCAACTCCATCAGCACGCGCTATATGCAGCTTGCCGACATCATCGCCAAGCAGGGCGTTGATATCGACGAGGCTCACAAGCTGCTGATCGCCGACCGCGACGCCTTTGTTGCCGACGAGAACGACGAGCACCCCGAGACCCATCCGTATCAGGACAACTTTGCCGAGACCTTGGGCAAGGACTCTTACGGCGGCGACTACATCATCGACGAGGCCGCCGAGTTCTGGCGCACCGACGGCGACAAGTGGGTCGACGCCGATCCGCAGGAGCGCATGGAGAGCTTCCGCGAGCGCGGCTATGTAAAGATGGTCGATAACATGCGCGACCTCTGCCACGCCGTCAACTGCGACTTCGACCGTTGGTACTCCGAGCGCTCGCTGTACGTGAAGGACACCGAGGGCGAGACCGCCGGCACCTCCGCCGTCGACCGCGCTTTTGAGAAGCTCGACAAGATGGGCTACCTCTACACCAAGGACGGCGCCCTGTGGTTCCGCTCCACCGATCTGGGCGACGACAAGGACCGCGTCCTGATCAAGTCCGACGGCGAGTACACCTACTTCGCCTCCGACGTCGCCTATCACTGGGATAAGTTCCAGCGCGTCGATCACGTCATCGACATCTGGGGCGCCGACCACCACGGTTACATCGAGCGCGTCCGCTGCGTCTGCGACGCTCTGGGTTACCCCGGCAAGTTCGAGGTTCTACTGGGCCAGCTCGTCAACCTGCTGCGTAACGGCAAGCCCGTCCGTATGTCCAAGCGCAAGGGCACCATGGTGACCCTGCAGGAGCTCGTCGACGAGGTCGGCTCCGATGCCGCTCGCTACACGCTCATCTCCAAGAGCTCCAACCAGATGGTCGACTTCGACATTGAGGCCGTTAAGAAGCGCGACAACTCCAACCCGGTCTATTACGTGCAGTACGCTCACGCTCGCGTCTGCTCCATCCTGCGCCGTGCCGCTGACGTAACGCCTGAGCAGGCCGACGAGATGGGCATGAAGGCCGTTGCCGCCAAGGCCATCGGTGAGAACGTCGATTACTCGCTGCTGACCGACCCGACCGAGCTCGCCCTTTCGCGCAATCTCAATGAGCTTACCGACCTGATCGCCAGCTGCGCTCGCGACCGCGCCCCGTTCCGTCTGACGCACTTTGCCGAGGAACTCGCTGGTGACTTCCACAGCTTCTATGCTGCCTGTCAGGTGCTGCCGAGCGAGGGCCGTCCCGTCGACCCTGAGCTTTCGCGTGCCCGTCTGGCCGCTTGCGACGCCGTCCGCGTGACGCTCGCCCTGGTGCTCACCCTCGTTGGCGTTTCCGCGCCTGAGCAGATGTAAGCGCTGGTCGTTTGGCTGCGTAGGCTTGGTTAACTGAGTATCGAAAGTCCGATCTCCCATGCGGAGGTCGGACTTTTTGCGTTTGGCGAGACTTTATTGTTAGTTGCAAAGTGAGACTAAAACACAACTATACCGGTTTACTACGATGAATCGAGGGAAGCCGACCACACTGGCTTTTCATCGAAAACCGTAAGCCCTCTAGCTGCGATTTTACTTATGTGAGTTTCGGCGTGGTTGCGGTTGAGCAATTCATCGTAGTAAACCGCCATGTATTGAAAACGATCCCTTGGGCACGGTGGAAGCGGATCGTTATTGTCCGCGGGGGCGCGGCGGAAGAGCCGCTGCCACGAATCGGGGTCATCTACTACGTTTAGTCGCATACCCCGAACCATGCCGATATCAACAATAATAAAACCGCAGGTAGAGGACTTGCGATTATTGCAATTAGGATGGTGTGGTCGGGGGTTCGGGGCCAAACGTAGTAGATGGGGGCAATCCGTGGCACAGCGATCTTAGGAATGTTCGCCCTGCTCTTCGGCCGATTCGCTTCTCGAGGTTTGAGGGCCAATCTGCCTTCTTCTTATGAGTTGCGGTGGAATGGTTCCTGTTTGAGAGATACTGGGCGGGATTTGAGAACCGTGTCACCGCAACGTATGAGGTGATGCGGCATACGTCGAAACTTTGTAAAGAGTGTCCCTTTTGACTAGCCGTTTAAGAACGTCCCCAATGACTAAGTTGCAGGTGGCGGCGGTTGTGTTACACTAACGCTGCGTAGTTGACGCAATCATCTCGATACAGATCAATGATGTCCGTCGTTTTGAACGGAACTAGACTGTTTAGCCGCCCTGAAGGTTTATGCAGGGAGCATGTGATCACAGGGCTTGAAAAGAAAGTTGAGCAAACACTGTGTCTGATCAACAGCAAGAAAACGAAATAACGACGACGCAGGCCGCTCCCGCTGCACCGGTTGCGTCGGACCAGGTCGCGGCGCCCGCGCAAGCCTCGGCTCCTGAGACGCCTAAGGCTGCTTCGACGCCTATGCCTGTAGCGGCTGAGAAGGCCGTGCCTGCAACTGGTGAGGAGGCTGCTCCGGCAAAGCCCAAGCGCATGCGCCGCACGGCCAAGCCTGCCGCTGACGGCGAGGAGGTCACCAAGCCAAAGCGCCGTACCACGCGCACGACGCGCGCCAAGCGCACCGTTGCAACTGACTCCTCGGTGCCGATTTCCGATGAGGTCGCGCAAGCACGTGCGTTGGCGCAGATTAGCGAGGCTCAGGTGGTGCGCGCCCGCCGTCGTGCTGCCGAGCGCGAGGCCGCGGCTCTGACCGAGCTTGCAGCTCCGTCTGTGCCCGAGACGTCTGCCGCCACCGAGACCCCTGCCGCCGACCAGCTGACCGAGAAGCCGGCACCGCGCACACGCCGTCGCACGGCTGCTAAGGCCGAGCAGGCTGCCGAACAGGTAATTCCCGAGCTCACTGAGGCTTCGGTCCGTTCCGCGGCAGGGGAGGGCACATCGTCTGCTGAGCCTGCTGCGCCTGTCGAGGCCAGCGAAGTTCCCGTTGTCGATCCGGCTTTGCGCCCACACCGTCGCGGTCGCAAGCCCAAGGCCTTCGTCGAGGCAGAGAAGGCCGCAGCCGCAGCTGCAGCCGCTCGGGATGCTGCGGCGACCGCCGAGTCTGCAACCGCCGCCGACGCACCCGTCCAGGATGCTACGACTTCCGAGGCCGCTCCCGCCGATGTCGAGCCCGCCGACGTCCGTCCCGGTCGCAGCCATCGTACTGCTGCTAAGCGCACGTCCAAGGCCAAGGCTGCCAAGAAGGGTGCGTCCGAGGATTCCGCCGAGACGACCGCCGATGCATCGACTGATGCCGCCGAGTCCCAAGACGTCGAACAGTCTGCGTCCGAGAAGCCCAAGCGCGGTCGTAAGAAGTCCGCTAAGGCCAAGGCCGCCGAGCAGCAGGCTGATGTCGAAGCGCAGATTGATTCCGGCGCCGAGGCCAATGACGCCGCTGCGGCCAATGCCGACGCCGCCGCAACCGATGGCGCCGCGCCCGCTGAGGCCGATGACAACGCTCGCCCCAACCGTCGCCAGCACAAGCGCAACGAGGAGCGCAACGAGCGCAAGGACGAGCGCAACAACGACCGTCGCAACCGCCAGCGCGATCGCAAACAGCGCAACAAGGAGCGTAACGCCGCCCCCACCGAGCCCACGCTTTCGCGTGAGGAGCTCGCTGCCATGAAGGTCGCCGAACTGCGCGAGAAGGCCAAGGAGTTCGAGATCGAGACGACCGGCAAGAAGAAAGCCGAGCTCGTCGAGGAGATCTACGTCACCGCCGCGAAGGCCGAGGGCTTCCGCGACATCAAGGGCATTCTGCAGATTCGCCCGGATAGCTCCGGCATCATCCACGCCCATGGCTACATGAAGTCCAACGACGACGCCTTCGTGCCCGCCTACCTCATCCGCTCCGCGCGCCTGCGCACGGGCGACGTCATCGAGGGCTCGCTGCGTCCTTCGCGCGGCGGCGACAAGCGCGCCGGCCTCGCCAAAATCACGACCGTCAACGGTCTGGACCCCGAGCAGATTCGCAACCGCCCCAAGTTCGGCGACCTCACCCCGGTCTATCCCAACGAGCCGCTGCGCATGGAGCACGGCAAGGACTCCATTACCGGTCGCGCCATCGACATCGTGTCGCCGATCGGCAAGGGCCAGCGTGGCCTGATCGTGTCCCCGCCCAAGGCCGGCAAGACCACGATCCTCAAGAAGATCTGCCAGTCCATCTCGATTAACAACCCCGAGGTGCACCTCATCTGCCTGCTCGTCGACGAGCGCCCCGAAGAGGTCACCGATATGCAGCGTTCCATCAAGGGCGAGGTTGTGGCGTCGACCTTCGATATGCCTGCCGACAACCACACCCGCGTGGCAGAGCTCGTCATCGAGCGCGCCAAGCGCATCGTAGAGCTGGGTGGCGACGTCGTGGTGGTGCTCGACTCCATCACGCGCCTCGCCCGCGCCTACAACTTGGCGGCGCCCGCCTCGGGCCGCATCCTTTCGGGCGGCGTCGATTCGGCGGCCCTATATCCGCCCAAGCGCTTCCTGGGTGCAGCCCGCAATATCGAGAACGGTGGCTCGCTTACCATCCTGGCCTCTGCCCTCATCGACACCGGTTCCAAGATGGACGAAGTCATCTTTGAGGAGTTCAAGGGCACCGGCAACATGGAGCTTAAGCTCGACCGCGACCTGGCCGACCGCCGCATCTTCCCGGCTATCGACCCCGTTGCCTCCGGTACGCGTAACGAGGACCTGTTGGTCGACGAGCAGATGCGTCCGTTTGTCTTTGGTCTGCGTCGCATTCTTGCCGGCATGAACAACACCGAGCGCGCAGCCGCATCGTTTATCAAGGGTCTTAAGGGCACCAACACCAACCAGGAGTTCCTGGTGCGTTCGGCCAAAAAACACAGCGACTACGAGCAGACGTTCTAGGTTGTCATCCACGCGCAGCGATAGTCATCAATGCGATAAAGGGTCGGGGCTTTGAGCCTCGGCCCTTTTCTATAGCGCCGCTCCGCGCTTATTTTTGACCGTAAGACCGACGAGCAGCAGGTTTCCCGTTTCAATCCGACATCGTCACTTGCAATCGACAGGACGGTTTCGCATAATAACTTTTAAGCTTCGCGACGGAAAACGCAGATGAAACGAACCATATACCGTTGCTTTGGGGCATAGCCCCGCTTCATCTTCTCTCGCGCAGCCAACTGAATGATGCGATTTGGGTGCTGGAAGATGGGGAGAGCTCATGGCTTCTTCTGATGCAACACAACGAGCAGTCCTTGCCGGACTTTCGTGCGGGATCGGCCTTGCCGCTCCCGTGGTTATGTATGCCGCGACGCTGCCGTTTTCGTCGGTGAACGAGACGGTCGTGGCGGGTGCAGTTCCCTTCGCCGTGGGCGCGGTGGCGGGCGTGGGTATCTATGCCGCCTCGCTGGGTATCTCCGAGTATCGTGCGCAGCGTGAAGAGCGTCTGTTCCAGCCCGATGCCATGGGCGGTGCCGCCAATCTCAATCAGCATCAAAGCGAGTTCAAGACCGCCTCGATTCCAGCTCAGCAGCAGGATGCGATTCCGTACGCTGCGGCTTCTGCTTCTCAGGCTCAGTCGGAGCAGTCTACCTCGGCACTCCTTTCCGGCCTGACTGGTGCGTTCCAGCGCCGTCATGTCGATGATGGTGTCCCTACCATCGCTCGAGCCGCAGATGCTATGGACGAGGCCGAGGCTTGGTCCATGATCGACAGCATGCTCGACGACGATTCGCCGGTGAGCTGCGACCCTGCACGCTCGCGCGACGTCTATCAAGTCGCCATCGACGAGCTCACCAACGGCGGGCAGACCGGCTCCTTCAATCGCGATGATATCGCCGCCGCGGCACGCGCCGTGTCGGGCTCCCAGGCCGCCCCTGCGGGCAGCACGGCGGCTTTCGTGGCACTCGTTTCCAATGCGGCGGTCAATAACGCCTACAGCGCTACCTCGGCGGACGCGAACGCTTCTGCCGATAATTCGTACGTTGATGAAGCCATGACCGCGGACGAGGAGGCTGTTGCCGCCCGCCGTGCCGCCGAAAGCTCGCTTTGGGGCGCTCCTGCCCAGCAGCAGGCGGCTGAGGCTGCGCCGTACAATGCAAACCTCGCCAGCATGCCTATCATCTCCGGTGCCGCGGGCATCGATCTCGATGACCTCGATGAGCCTGCAGCCATCACCGCATCGATTGATGCCCAAGATCGCATCGACACCGGCGACCTTCCGGACGCCTCGCTCGAGGTTGATGTCCCCATGGCCGATTACTCGGGCCACGAGGGTATGTGGGCCGCCGCCACCGCGATTCTGGATGAGATTGACGAGCCTGCTCCTGTTTCAGCCCCCGCTCCCGTCGCTGCCCCTCAGCCTGCTGCCCCCGCCTATGTCGGCCGTCACAGCGCTGTGTTCCCCGAGGATACTGCCCGTATCTCGCGTGAGAGCATCGAGCGGGCCGAGGCTATTGCCGCCGGCATTATGGAAAATCGTCGTCACGAGCGCGTCAATCAGATCCTCGAGGAAGAGATCGAGCGTCTTCAGTCCTCTACCGCCAAGCGTACGGGCCGTGCTTATCTGAGCGTTATCGAGGGCGGTACCGCCAGCTTCGCGCCGCTCCGTGCGGAGGCATAACTTCTGCATGGTTAAGATCAATCGAAAATGGGCGGTCGTAACCTGCCTGATGGCGCTCTTGATCTGGGGCAATTCGCTGGTTCCCGGCTCGGGGTCGGGCTCACTGAGCCTAACGGTCATGGAAGCTATCCGCGGTTTTCTGCACGGCGTGGGACTTCCATATGAATGGGTGACCAACTTTGTTGTTCGTAAGTGCGCGCATTTTACCGAGTATTTGGTGCTCGGCATCCTGGCAACGCACGCCTTTGATTTTGAGGGCCGACGCACCTTTGACGTGCTGCTGCCCACGGCAGTGTTCCTGCTGCTGATTCCCTCGATCGACGAGACGATTCAGCTCTTTGTGCCGGGACGCGCCGGCATGATCACTGATGTGATGATCGACTGCTGTGGAGCGGCAACGGGCGTTGTGCTCCGATATCTCTTACGGTCGCTGATGTGCGCCAAAAAGGCCGCCTAAGGACGCATTGTTTGGTCCTAGGCGGCCTTTTTTATTGGAGGGCTTATATGAGGTGTGGCGGCGTCGTTCCATAGGTCGGATTTGCCGGGTGCGCCACGCCCTGTGGGTGCGTCTGTTACTGAAGCGCCTGTGCGCCTAGGGCCAGGCAGCCCATGATGCCCTGCTTGCCCTCGAGGCTGTTGTTGACGATGTAGCTATCGATGTCGGCCATCTCGGGCGTGACGATGTAGCCGTTGAGCATCTCGGCGCACTTCTTGCGTGCGAGCGGCGCGATGGGGGTGTGGTCGGCCACGCCGCCACCGATGACGATCTTTTGCGGTGCGTAGCACAGGATGTAGGTCATGAGCGCCTGCGCAAGATAGCCGGCGAGCAGGTCCATGGCCTCCGGGTCATCGGCCATCTCTCCGGCGCTCTTGCCACCCCAGCGCTTTTTAACGCCGGGGCCGGCGATGAGGCCCTCGAGGCAGTTGTCGTGGAAGGGGCAGCCGCTGTGCTCGCCAATGGTGTCGCGCGGGTCGCGCGTGACCAGGATGTGACCGGCCTCGGGGTGCATCATGCCGTGCACGAGCTGGCCGCCCGAAAGCACGCCGGCGCCCACGCCGGTGCCGATGGTCAGATACGCCACGTCAGTGAGGCCCTGGGCGCAACCAAAGGTGACCTCGCCCAGGCAGGCGACGTTGACGTCGGTGTCGTAGCCGCAGGGAATGTCGAGCTCGTTTTGAATGGTGCCCAGCAGGTCAAAGTAGCGCCATGCCGTCTTGGGGGTCTCCAAGATCTTGCCGTACTGGGGCGAGGCGGGGTTGACTGCGGTGGGGCCAAAAGCTCCGATGCCCAGTGCGGCGATGCCCTTGTTTGCAAACCATGCGTTGACGGCCTCGACGGTCTCCTGCGGGGTCGTGGTCGCGATCTGCTCGCACTCCAGGACCATACCGTCTGCATAGCCCGTGGCGCAGACCATCTTGGTGCCGCCGGCCTCGAGCGCTCCGATAAGCTGCTGCTCTGCCATAGTGTTCCTCTCTCTATGACGAGTTGCTCTGTCACTAAAGTATAGCGCCCTAAACAATGTAAGAAAGCGCTATAAAAAGAATCCTCGCAACGCGGTGGACGGTGCGAGGCTTCTTTGGTTCCTATAGTTGTCGGGCTGTCCTTACCAGCGCGGCTTGATTTTATCTCGCAGAGACTCGAGGTTCTCCAGCGCCGCATTGAGCGTCTCGTCTCGCTTGGCAAAGTGGAAGCGGATGAGGTGGTTGACGGGCTCGCGGAAGAAGCTGGAGCCCGGAACGGCGCCCACGCCCACCTTGGAGGCCAGATCCTCGCAGAAGTTGAGGTCGCTGTCATAGCCAAACTCAGAGATGTCCATCATCACGTAGTAGGCGCCCTGCGGCACGTTGTGCGTGAGGCCGATGCTGTCGAGTCCCTGACAGAATAGGTCGCGCTTGGCGGTGTAGAGGTCGAGGACCTCCTGGTAATAGCTGTCGTCGAAGTTGAGGGCGGTGACGACGGCCTCTTGCAGGGGAGCGGCGGCGCCTACGGTGAGGAAGTCGTGGACCTTCTTGATGCGCTCGGTGATTTCGGCAGGGGCGATAGTGTAGCCCAGACGCCAGCCGGTGATGGAGTAGGTCTTGGACAGCGAGCTGCAGCTGATGGTTCGCTCGAACATGCCGGGCAGCGTGGCCATATAGACGTGCTCGTGGGGCGCGTAGACGATGTGCTCGTATACCTCGTCGGTGATGCAGTAGGCGTCGTACTTTTTGCACAGGTCTGCGATAAAGGTGAGCTCCTCGCGGGTAAAGACCTTGCCACAGGGGTTGGACGGGTTGCATAGGACGATTGCCTTGGGATCGTTGTCTCGGAAGGCTGCCTCGAGGACCTCACGGTCGAAGTCAAAGGTGGGCGGGTTGAGCGGCACATAGATGGGCTCAGCGCCCGAGAGGATCGTGTCGGCGCCGTAGTTCTCGTAGAACGGCGAGAAAATGACGACCTTGTCGCCGGGGTTTGTGACCGTCATCATGGCGGCCATCATGGCCTCGGTGGAGCCGCAGGTGACCACGATGTTCTCGTTGGGGTTGATCGGCATGCCCATAAAGTGCTCCTGCTTGGTGGCAAGCGCCTCGCGCATGGCCTGGGAGCCCCAGGTGATGGAGTACTGGTGGTAAAGCGGCTTGGGGTCGGTGGCAATGGTGCTGAGGCTATCGAGCAGCTGCGCCGGGGGATCGAAATCGGGGAAGCCCTGCGACAGGTTGACGGCACCATACTTGTTGGAGATGCGCGTCATGCGGCGGATGACCGAATCGGTAAACGCCGCCGTGCGGTTGGAGAGTTCTTTCATGCCTATCCTTTCGAGCATTGGGTGGAGCAAGTTTACTCCTATGGAACCGATGGGATTTGCTCGAAACGGGCTCAAAAAACTCTTTTCAAAATTCTTGAAAATTGGGGCTTGCATCGCGTGGCGTTCCTTGCAATAATAGTCGAGCGCGAAGCGCACAGGACACGGTGGGTGTAGCTCAGTTGGCTAGAGCGACGGGTTGTGGTCCC
>URSO01000070.1 GCA_900550415.1 uncultured Collinsella sp. | reverse complement strand
ATGTCAGGAAACGAGGGCAGCCCTGTGGGCGCCAGCGGAATGTGGGGTCACCGCGCGGTCCGCATCTGATGGTGTCGACGTCAATGGTATACGGCTACATCACCGACGTCTTCAATACAGAAAATATCAGTGCGGAATATTTTGGGAGGTAGCCCAAACAGCCCCGGCGGGGGTCCTGTGTAGTCACCCTTTAGGCGGAACTCTCCTAATGGGTTGAGCGTTCTGGATTCTTGCTTGCTACCGTTTATCGCGTATAGCTACCGTTTGCGGAATAAGTAACACTCCTTAATAAACCGTGTAGAATCTCAGATAAGCACGGAGTTTTCCAGGGAGACGCTGTCCTTTGTTGTGTGCAAGGGGCGGCGTCTCTTTGGCGCTTGGAGGCCGTTCTGCAGCAGGACGGCGGACGTGCGTCACATATTCAAAAGTCAACGTCGAGATGGGTTGTGATGATAATGGGCAAGTACGTAATCGTGGTTGAGTCTGGTTCGGATGTGACGCCGGAGCTCTGCGAGCGCTATGGCATCGTGCGCGTGCCCATGCATGTCACGATTGGTGACGAGACCGTCGAAGACGGATCGATCGACCCGCTTGAGATTTACTCGCGCTGCAACGAGTTTGGTGTGATGCCCAAGACCAGCGGTTGCTCGCCGGCGGATTTTGCGCATGTGTACGACCGCATCCACGCCGAGCGGCCCGATGCGACCATTTTGCATCTTGCGTATTCCGAGGTTACGACCTGCTCGCATCAGTCGTCGAAGATTGCGGCAAAGGGCCGCGATTACGTCTTCTCCATGGATACGCGCTTTGTGTCGGTGGGCCAGTCGCTTGTCGCCGTTGAGACCGCCAAGTATATCGAAGCCCATCCGGATGCCACCGTCGACGAGATCTTTGCCTTCACCAATTCGGTGATGGACCGCGTGCTGTTGGGCTTTGTCCCCACCGATCTCGCCTTCCTTAAGGCTGGCGGTCGTTTGTCCAACGTGGCATTCCTCGGTGCCCATCTGCTCAAGATTAAGCCCTGCATTGAGGTAACGGGCGGTAAGTTCGTGGCGACCAAGAAGTTCCGCGGTTCTATGCTCAAGTGCGCCCGTGCCTTTATTGACCACATGGTTGCGAAGGGCGATATTGATTACTCGCACATTGGTTTGGCGTATTCAGTGGGCCTTTCCGAGGAGCTGCGCGACGATATGGAAGTCTATGCGCACGACCTGGGCTTTAAGGACGTTACCTGGACTCAGGTCGGCGGCGTCATCTCGAGCCACTGCGGCCCGACCGCCTTTGGCGCGGTGCTTACGCTTAAGGCGTAGGGCCTGGCGTCTATCGATTTCTATTGCTTCGGCGGCGAGCGGGTTGTGACAACCTTCCCGCCGCTTTTGCGTGGAGTCAAATAGGACGATCAAATTGACCGCTAAACCGTTTCGCCATCAGGCGTATGGGCTAGAATGGCTCTGGCATTTTAATTGACAAAAACCAAAGAGAGGCAAGGTTGCGGGAATGGCTGAGATGACGCTTGAGGGTGTGGATGCTCATCCCGAGGACTCTGCGTATGCCCTGGGTCGCGTGCATTCGATCGAGACGATGGGAACGGTCGACGGACCCGGCATCCGCTTTGTGGTGTTTGTTCAGGGCTGTCCCATGCGCTGCGCGTATTGCCACAATCCCGATACCTGGTCTGTTAACGGCGGCACGATGGTGACCGTCGAGCATCTCATGGACGAGTTCCAGAGCAACCATGAGTTCTACCGTAGCGGCGGCATTACCGTTTCGGGCGGCGAACCGCTCCTGCAGCCCGAGTTTTTGGCCGACCTGTTCCGTGTGATGCACAACAACCCCGATGGCCGCGTACACACCTGCCTAGACAGCTGTGGCTATGCATTTGATCCCAAGCATCCGGAGAAGTTCGATGCTGTTCTCAACGAGACCGATATGGTGCTGCTCGACATCAAGCATGCCGATCCGGTTGAGCATAAAAAGCTGACCGGTTGCGATCCTGCGCGCATCCTGGCGTTTGGCGATGAGCTTGCCCGTCGCAAGATTAAGGTTGTTATTCGCCATGTGGTGGTGCCGGGTATCACCGACACGGCGGAGGAATGCGAGAAGCTCGGTCGCCTGATCGCTCCATGGCACAACGTGGTGGGCCTGGAAATGCTGCCGTATCACACGATGGGTGTCGTCAAGTACGAGCAACTGGGTATTCCCTATAAGCTCGAGGGCGTGCCCCAGATGGATACCGCGCGCATGCCCGAGCTGCGCAACGCCGTCATGGCCGGCATGAAAAAGCGCCGCGCCGAACTTAAAAACGCCATCGGCTAGCGGCACTCATTGGGGACAGACTTAAATGAGTGCCCCCGGGCACCTAGTTGATTGCTAAAGAGCCCCGTCCCGTCGTCAACTCGGACAACGATTCATTTATCGCGTTACGCGCGGCGTTTGATCATGATGGCTATGAGGATTGGATTGCCAACCTGGGTGTTGATAACGAAACGGCACTGGATCCGATGAGTGATTTTCCGACCTACTGCCCGCGCACCTCGGCCAAGTTGTGGTGCGAGATAAGTGAGTATTTGAGCTGTGACACCGAGACGTCGCAATGGCTGTCGGGCATTCTGACCTCTACGACCCGATCGTTTATTCGCGATGGCATTGCGGACGATCAGGTCTTGGTGCGCAACAAGGCGGGTTGGATCAGCGAGGACGGTTGCTATTCGACATGCGATGCCGGACTGATCGACGTCGACGGCCATAGCTATGTTATGAGCATCATGACGTCGATGCCGTGGAGCGATCGTTCGAGTGAGGCTGTGGCCGCCATCGCCAAGGCGCTCTATGATGTGCGGTCCTCGTTGGCCTAGCGACTTCGTAAAAAGTGAAAGATCCAAAATGCTGGTACCATACCGTGGATAGCAATTTGCACGGATTTGGGGGATGGCATGGCAACCATCGCGATCATAGGCGCACTCGAAAAAGAGGTTGCCCAGATTAAGGAAGAGCTGAGTGGCGCGCATGAGGCGCAGGAGGCGGGCTTGACCGTTGTGAGCGGCGAGCTTGACGGTCTGACGGTGGTCGCCACGACCGCTGGCATGGGTACCGTGAACGCCGCTGGCGCAACGCAGCATCTCATCAGCAAATACGCCCCGCAGGCCGTTGTGTTTTCGGGTATTGCGGGCGGCCTAAACCCCAAGCTCCATATTAACGACGTGGTTATAGGCAGGTGCCTGCGCTATCTGGATACTGACACGGCACTCATTGCCGAGTCGGCGCCGGGACTTGAAGAATTTGCCTCGACGCCGGCGTTGGCAAATGTTGCCGCCGCCGTGCTTGCCGAGCACGGGTTTGTGGACGCATCGCTGGATGTAGCGGCTGCGGAGAAGGACCCCAAGCAGTTCCTGTGTGGCACTATCGCCACGGGTGACCGCTTTGTAACGGGTGACGCCATGCGTAATGCTGCGATTGAGGCCACGCATGCCGATTGCGTCGAGATGGAGGGCGCGGCAATTGCGCACATTGCGGCCAAGAATGGTGTCGATTGCCTGGTGCTGCGCGCTATCAGCGATAATTGTGACGAGGCATATGACGCGTTTTGCGAGCGCGAGTTCGATCTGGATGAGTACGCTCGCACCGCGAGCGGCATCACGGTTGACATCGTTCGTCGTATTGCCGCCGCGCAATAGCACGCCCGTTTTGTAAAAACCTACGACCAAGGAGTGTCCATGGCCGATTCCATTAACTATCAGCTTGCCAAGTTCGTCGCCAGCTACGGCAAGGTCTCGCAGATTCCCGAGTCCACCTGCCCCGAGGTGAGCTTTGTGGGCCGCTCCAATGTGGGCAAGTCCTCCATTATGAACAAGCTTTTTGGTCGCAAGAACCTGGTCAAGGTTTCCAGTACGCCGGGCAAGACGAGCAACATCAACTTCTTTGAGGCCGACGACGTGCATTTCGTGGACCTGCCGGGTTACGGTTTCGCCCGTCGCTCCAAGGCCGAGCGCGACCGCTGGGCCGAGCTTATTGGCGACTTCTTTGACTCCGAGCGCAGCTTTAACCTGGTCGTATCGCTGGTTGACATTCGTCACGACCCCAGCAAGCTCGATCATGACATGATCGACTACCTGCAGGGCAACGAGTTCAACTTTATCGTCTGCCTCACCAAAGCCGACAAGCTCAGCCGCACCCAGCAGGCCCGCCAGGCGGCAGCCATCAAAAAGCAGCTCAACGTCCCGGCCGAAAACGTAATCATCACAAGCTCCCAAACCGGTGTGGGCATCGACGAGCTCAAGCGCCGCATTGCCGAGGCGTGCCTCTAATAAGTGCTTCAGTCTAGCAAGAGCCCCTACCAATAAAAAGCCAAACTATCAGCCCGGCGCCCCTTCAAAGCGTGGGTCCCTGTAGACATCCTCAGCAAGGTAGGCGCAGGGACGGTCGGGATGTTCCCTCAAAATCATTCCGCAGCGCGAAGGCCCCTTGTCCGTCGCTCCGTAGGAGCAGGACAAGGGGCCTTCATGCGCGAGGACGATTTTGAGGGAACATCCCGACCGTCCCGGACAGGTATATGAGGAGGATGTCTACAGGTACTCGATTTGAGCGCCTTCCGTGTCGCACGTCAGAATATGCGTCTCGCACTTGGGGAACTGCTCACGCAGCTTGACCTGCAGGAACTTTGCCACGATGGTGTCGTCGGTTACAGCCATAAGGGTCGAGCCCGAGCCGCTGATCCAGATGGTCTTAGCGCCGCCGTTAAGGCAGGTGTCGCGCACGGCGTTGTAGTCGGGGATGAGGCGGCGGCGATAGGGCTCCTGGATGCGGTCGTCATTGGCGGCGGCAATCAGGTCAAGGTCGCCGGTCTCCAGGCCGCGCGTCATGCCGGCGATGCGGCCCATTTGCCATACGGCGGTGGAGAGTGGAATCTCCTGCGGCACAACCTTGCGCGCCTCGCTCGTATGCACCTCGTAGGGCGGAATCACGGTAATAAAACGCAAGCGATCGCTCACCTCGTAGCGCAGGCACTGGGGGAGCGAATCGGTCGGCGTAAAGGAGCAGACGGCGCCGCCCAGGATAGCGGGGGCGACGTTATCGGGATGCCCCTCGACCTCGGTGGCGATGCGGACGAGCTCGGCGCGGTCGACGGTATGGCCCGTCAGCGCAGCGGCCGCCATGATGCCGGCGACAACGCAGGTGGAGCTGGAACCCAGGCCGCGGGCGACGGGCACATCGGTCTGAATGTCGATAGCGACGGGGAAGGCCGGCTCGCCCCAGGCGGCCAGAGCATCGACAAAGCTCACATAGACCAGGTTATTCTCGTTTTGGAACTCCTCGGGGCAGCCCGTGATGGCGAGCTTGTCGGCGCGCTCGAAGGTGAAGTGCGAGTAGAGGCTGACGGCCATGCCGAGGGTGTCGTAGCCGATGCCTAGGTTTGCGCTGGTGGCGGGGACGGTGATCTTGATCATGGGAATCTCCTGGGCGGTCTGCCTGTTTAGTTCGCTGCTCGGGCAGTCCTGGCTCGCTCGGAAAGCACATTAAGTGCTTTCCGGCTCGTGCGGAACTCGCGACGAACTAAACAGGCAGACCCGCATGTCAGTTCGTCATCATCCCGGTGGGTTTCTGATAAAAGAAGGTGCGCCGGCTTTCGCCGGCGCTTAATAAGGGGTTTAGTTGGTGCTCATTCGTTTTGCTGCAGACTCGACGTAGCTCGCCATCTCATCGACGTCGCAGACGTCTTCGAAGCGGACGGGCTTGGACTCGAGTTCGGCGAGCTGCGCCGGGGCGACCGTATTGGTTGCCTGCTCGAGCATGCGCATAGCCTCAAAGTCGTCCTCGGGAACGTCGAGGCCCAGGGCGTCGCAGCAGGCGCGCGGGAACTTGTAGGGGCTGGCGGTCGAAAGCAGCACGCGGGCCTTGGCGCCCTCGGCGGGAGCGACCTTTTCAAAGACGTGATAGCCGCAAGCGGTGTGCGGATCGATCACGTAGCCGTTCGCGTCCCAGCAGCCCTTGATGACAGCGCGGACCTCGTCCTCGCTGGCCCAACCGCAGCCAAAGACGCTCTGAATTTTTGCCAGCAGGTCGGCGGGAACCTCGTAGCGACCAGTCTGTGCTAGCTGCTCCATAAGGCCGGCAACAAGCTCGCAGTCGCCATCGGACAGGAAGTACAGCATGCGCTCCAGGTTAGAGCTGATGAGGATGTCCATCGACGGCGAGATGGTCGTGAAGAACGGACGGTTGCGGTCGTAGACGCCGGTGGTCAGGAAGTCGGCAAGCACGTTGTTCTTGTCGCTCGCGACGATGAGCTTGGCGACGGGCAGACCCATGCGCTTGGCATAGTAGCCGGCCAGGATATCGCCAAAGTTGCCGGTCGGTACGCAGAACTCAACGGCGTCGCCTGCCTCCAGGCGTCCGGCGCGCAGCAGCTGTGCATAGGCGGCAAAGTAGTAGACGACCTGCGGCACCAGGCGGCCGACGTTGATGGAGTTGGCGCTCGAAAGCACCGTGCCGGCGGCCTCCAGGCGCTTGGCAAGCTCTTTATCGGCAAAGATGCGCTTGACGGCACTCTGGGCGTCGTCAAAGTTGCCGCGGATGCCGCAGACGGCGACGTTATCGCCCTCCTGTGTGGACATCTGCAGATTCTGCACGCGGCTGACCTTGCCCTCGGGATAAAAGACGGTAATACCCGTGCCCGGGGCGTCGGCAAAGCCGGCGAGTGCGGCCTTGCCCGTGTCGCCCGACGTGGCGGTGACGATCATGATGCGCTCGGCGCCGCCGTCCTTGGCAGAGGTACGGGCCATCAGACGGGGGAGCATCTGCAGGGCGACGTCCTTAAAGGCGCTCGTGGGGCCGCCAAAGAGCTCCATCACATAGGTCTGAGGGGCGTCGGCGCCCGGTGCGGCATCGAGTTTGACGAGCGGCGTAACCTCTTCGCTCGCGAACGTGCCGCGGTATGCTTCGTCGACACACGCCGAAATTTCTTCGGTCGTGTAATCATTCAGTAACATTCCCAACACATCTTGAGCGATTTCAAAGTACGATTTATCTGCAAGCGAGCTGATATCGACCTGCTGGGTGCCGAGCTCGTCCGAGACAAACAAACCCCCGTCGGGAGCGATGCCAGTACGGATTGCCACCTTACTTGAGCACGATAAAGTGCGTCCTCGTGTACTATGATAAGTTCCCATATAACACTGCTCCTCGGATGCCTTGGTCCCAATCGGTGAAACCATGGTATCAGAGCGCGCAAAATAGGTTCGCAGAGGCTTTTTAGAAAGGTAACCTCCAGCCCATGATTAAGATTGCCAAGTTTGGCGGCTCGTCGGTCGCCGACGCCGAACACTTCAAGAAGATCAAGGCCATCGTCGATGCCGACCCGGCTCGCCGTTTTGTGGTGGTTTCCGCCTGCGGTCGCCGTTTTAAGGGCGACACCAAGGTGACCGACCTGCTTTATCTGGTCAATGCGCACGTTAAGTACCACGTGTCGTGTGAGGAGCTGCTCGAGGACATTGGCCAGCGCTATTTTGATAT
Source organism: uncultured Collinsella sp. (assembly GCA_900550415.1). Classification (GTDB taxonomy): domain Bacteria; phylum Actinomycetota; class Coriobacteriia; order Coriobacteriales; family Coriobacteriaceae; genus Collinsella. The sequence goes on along the minus strand of URSO01000070.1, from coordinate 2,451 downwards.
CGCTGACGAGCTGGAGCTCACCTATCCCATCCGTGAGGAGTTCGCGGCCTTTGCCGAGCGCGCCCGCTCCGGTGGCTACTCTACTGAGGAGCTCGTAAGCCGCGGCGAGTACTTTACCGCGCGCCTGATGGCTGAGTACCTGGGCCTACCGTTCCTGGACGCCGCGACGGTTGTGGCGTTCCATCACGACGGTACGCTCAGCATGAATCGCACCTCCGAGCTGGTGCAGGAGTACGGTCAGCAGGGCGGCTTTGTTATGCCCGGTTTCTACGGCGCGACGCGTGAGGGCCAGATCAAGCTGCTCGATCGTGGCGGCGGCGATATCTCGGGCTCGATTCTGGCCAAGTGCCTGGGCGCCGACCTGTACGAGAACTGGACCGACGTCTCGGGCTTCTATTCTGCCGACCCGCGTATTGTTCCCGAGGCTCAGCCCATTGCGCGCGTTACTTACGAGGAGCTGCGCGAGCTTTCGTACATGGGCGCAAGCGTCCTGCACGAGGAGGCCGTGTTCCCCGTGCGCGAGGCGGGCATTCCGCTGGTCATCAAGAACACCAATGCGCCGCAGGACCCCGGCACCATCATTAGCGAGACGGCTGATGAAGGCGAGGCAGAGCCCATCATTACCGGCGTGACCGGCAAGCGCGGTTTTGTCGCCATCAACGTGGCCCGCGACCGCACCAAGCCCCGCGTTGGCTTTATGCGCCGTGCGCTTTCGGTCTTCGAGCGCTATGACGTTTCCGTCGAGCATATGCCCACCGGCGTCGACCGCTTTGGCGCCGTGGTGCAGGAGCAGGATGTGCACGATTCGCTGTACTCACTCGTGGGCGACATCCAGCAGGAGGTCGAGCCGCTCGAGATCGAGGTCGTTGAGGGTCTGGCGCTTATCGCGACCGTCGGTCGTAACCTGCGCGGCCGTGCAGGTATCTCGGGCCATCTGTTTGGCATGCTCGGCCAGGCTGGCGTGAGCGTGCGTATGATTTCGCAGAGCTGCGACGAGATCAACATCATTATCGGTGTCGAGGAGAAGGACTTTGACCTGGCGATTCGGACCATTTACCGTGCCTTCTCCGACGAAAATGGCATTGTGAAGGTCTCCGACCTGGAGGCTTCCGCGCCGGTTGATCCCGCTCTGGCCGCGCTCAAAAAGTAGCGACTGCTCGGTAGATTTTTGGGTCATGTCAAAAAATCTACGGCGGGGCGTTTCGTTTCGGTTTCGTTTCGACGGGGCGGGTTTCGTGCCTGCCCCGTTCTTGTATACACTGGCAACAATAATCGGCCTGCTTGGCGTGCGGGCGATAGCCACAACCTTTAAAGGGGGAAGCATGAAACAGTACACGGTTGCTATTTTGGGCGCGACGGGAGCCGTGGGCACCCAGATGCTCGAGTGCCTCAACGAGCAGGAGTTCCCGGTCGGCAAGCTCAAGCTGCTGGCGAGCGCACGCTCTGCGGGCAAGACCGTCGAGTTCCGCGGCGAGCAGGCTGTGATTGAGGAGGCTTGCCCCGAGGCTTTTGAGGGCTGCGACATCGTGCTCGGCGCTGCCGGCGACGATATCGCCAAGGAGCTGCTGCCCGAGGCCGTCAAGCGCGGCGCCGTCGTGGTCGACAACAGCCATGCCTTCCGTATGGATCCCGAGGTACCGCTGGTCGTGCCCGAGATTAATGCCGACGACATCAAGTGGCATCACGGTCTTATCGCCAATCCCAACTGCGCGACCATCATCGGCCTGGTTCCCACGTGGCCGCTGCACCAGCTTGCTGGCGTGAAGCGTATGATCGTGTCCACGTATCAGGCAGCTTCGGGCGCTGGCGCTCCCGGTATGGCCGAGCTCGAGGCTCAGCTTGCCGCCCTGGGCCGTGGCGAGGAGATTCCCGAGCCGCGCGCGTTTGCCGCCCAGCTGGCGAGCAACCTGATTCCGCAGATCGGCGGTGTCAAGGAGGAAGGCTTTACCTCCGAGGAGATGAAGCTGCAAAACGAGGGCCGCAAGATCATGCATCTGCCCGAGCTGCGCGTGAACTGCACCTGCGTGCGCGTGCCCGTGCTGCGTTCGCACTCCGAGAGCATTACGCTCGAGTTTGAGCGCGACATTACGGTTGAGGAGGCCCGTGCTGCGCTGGCTGCCGCTCCGGGCGTGAAGCTGGTTGACGATATGAGCGCCGAGGATGCGCACGATCGCTTCCCCATGCCGATGGATACGTCCGACCAGGACCTGATTTGGGTCGGCCGCGTGCGTCGCGACATCTCGAACCCCGAGGCCGTGCGCGGTATCACCTTCTGGTGCTGCGGCGACCAAATCCGTAAGGGCGCGGCAACCAACGCCGTCCAGATCGCTAAGCTGCTCTGCGAGTAGCGGTTGACCTGTCCGGCGGGGGCCGGGCTTGGTTTTCAGAACGTCCTCGACCATGTGTGGCGCCTTGTCCTGCTCCTTCGGAGCCGCGGACAAGGCGCCACAC
>URSO01000069.1 GCA_900550415.1 uncultured Collinsella sp. | reverse complement strand
CCTCGCGGTGACATCGTTTTTATGTCAACCTTGGTCTAACAGAGCCTAACAAAAAGGCCCCCGCAAAGCGGAGGCCTTAGGCAAGGCTATGTCGAGGTGCAGGATTCGCGCTACTCACAGAGCGAAAGGGCAGCCTCGTCGGCAACGACAACGCAGTTGGTGTGCAGCTGCAGGATCGAAGCCGGGCACGCGGGCGTAACCGGGCCATAGCACATGTCATGCACGGCCTGAGCCTTGGCCTCGCCGTTGGCGACGACCAGGATCATGCGGGCATACATGATGGTCTGGGTACCCATGGTGTAGGCCTGACGGGGAACGTCGTCGATGCTGTCGAACAGGCGGCTGTTGGCCTGAATGGTGCTCTCGGTGAGGTCGACGCAGTGCGTGCCCTTGGAGAAGTGGTCATCGGGCTCGTTGAAACCGATGTGGCCGTTGTTGCCAATGCCGAGCAGCTGCAGATCCGGGTAACCGGCGGCGGCGACGATTTTGTCGTACTCAGAGCAGGCAGCGGCGGCATCGGGGTTGGAACCGTCAGGCACATGCGTGTTGTTCAGGTCGATGTTAATGTGATCGAAGAAGTTCTCACGCATAAAGTAGTGATAGCTCTGGGGATCGTCGTGCGAAAGGCCGCGATACTCGTCCAGGTTGTAGGTGCTGACCTCGGCAAAGTCGACGTCGCCCTTCTCGTACCAAGCAGCGAGCTGCTTGTAGGCACCGATCGGGGTGGAGCCAGTGGCAAGGCCCAGCACACAGTCGGGCTTGAGGATAACCTGCGCCGAGATAATATTGGCGGCCTTGCGGCTCATATCCTCGTAGTCTTTAGCTTTAATAATCTTCATTACGCGTCCTTTCTCGTACAAGAGAGGCAAGGCTCCCCTTACAAGCACTTGCCCGCGGCCCGCGTCGGCCGCAACCAACGTGTGCGGCCACCAGGGCGAGGTCGCGTAATGTATGTGTCTCGTGTCTAGCCGCGTCGAGGCCCCTGCCCGTCCACGGTGACCCGAAGCCGTTTAGCTTCGGACAAGTCCCATCTTGCCACGGAGGGCGCCCTCCGTAAACGTGTTTGAATTGTAGGCTAATGGCCACGTGCACTTGCTAGCGCTCGCGAGCAACGATGAGCTGGTCCATCTCTTCGACATGCACGCCAACGGAGCCCTTGATGCTCGAGAACTCAACAGAGTTGCACACCAAGATGGGAACCGTCACATCGTAGCCCTCGGCAGCAATTGCCTCGCGATCGAACTCAATGAGCACATCGCCCTTATGGACGACATCGCCCACCTGTGCATGCACGCTAAAATGCTTGCCCTCAAGCTGAACAGTGTCCAAGCCAACGTGGATGAGCACGTCTAGGCCATCGACCGTGTTGAGCGCAACGGCGTGACCCGTGGGAAAAATGGCCTCGACCTTGGCGTCTGCCGGCGCAATCACACGCGTGCCGGTAGGCTGAATCGCCACGCCCTGGCCCAAAAGGCCGGTGGCAAATGTCTGGTCATTGACCTCGGACAACGGAATGACGTCGCCCGAGATGGGAGCATCCAGCGTAAGAACTCGTCCACGCATACCAAAAGACCTTAGGACTTTAGTGAACATGCTCCCCCTCGGACATACCAATCAATCAAAATAGTTTTAACAGTTTACCACTTGGCACCCGTTTTTGACCATTAGGGAAGTTCGCGCTTGACAACCTCGACGATGTCGTCGACAACACGCTGAGTGAGCTCGTGCGTCTCCGCCTCGGCCATAACACGGACCAGCGGCTCGGTACCGCTCGGGCGCACCAGAATGCGGCCGCGGCCGTCAAGCTCCTTCTCGGCGGCAGCGACGGCGTCCCAAATGGGCTGGCAATCGTCCAGGCCGGCCTTGTTGTCGGAATGCACGTTGACGAGTACCTGCGGGTACTTCTTCATGATGCCGGCAAGATCGGTGAGGGTACGACCGGTGCGCTTGAGCACGGCCAGCAGCTGCAGAGCCGTCACCAGGCCGTCACCGGTGGTGTTGTGCTCCAGGAAGATGATGTGGCCGGACTGTTCGCCGCCGATGACGGCGCCATCCGCGAGCATGCGCTCCAAAACGTAGCGGTCACCCACGGCGGTCTGAACCATCTCGAAGCCCTGCTCCTTCATAGCGATGGAGAAGCCAAGGTTGCACATGACGGTCGAGACGATCTCGGAGTTGGCGAGCTTGCCGCGGGCGGCGAGGTCAGAACCGCAGATAGCCAGGATGTAGTCACCGTCGATCTCATTGCCCTCGCCGTCGACGAACAGCACGCGGTCGGCGTCGCCGTCGTGGGCCAGGCCGATATCGGCGTGGGTGCGCAGCACGAGCTCGCGCAGGGGCTCAAGGTGAGTGGAGCCGCACTCAACGTTAATGTCGGTGCCGCAGTAATCGGTGTTGATGGCATGGACCGTGGCGCCCAGGCGCTGCAGCGCAGCGGGCGTGGTCTGGCAGGAAGCACCGTGACCGCAGTCGACGGCAACAACCAGGCCATCGAGCTTAAGGCCGTCGAGCGTGCTGATGGCATGATCGACATAGGCCTTGCGGGCGTCTTTCATCTTGATGATGTGACCCACACAGGCGCCGGTCGGCAGCGTGTCGGCAGCCATGGCCTCCTCGGACATGACCCAGGCGCTGATCTCTTCCTCGACAGCATCGGGAAGCTTCATGCCCTTGCGGCTAAAGAACTTGATGCCGTTGAACTCCGGCGGATTATGCGAAGCAGAGATGACGATGCCGCCGTCGAGCTCGTTCTGGACGGTGAGCAGCGCCACGGCAGGCGTGGGGATGACGCCGCAGCAGTGCGGACGACCGCCCTCGGCCATGATGCCGGCAGTCAGAGCGCTCTCGAGCATGGTACCCGAAAGACGCGTGTCGCGGCCGACGCAGATATCCGGACCAAGGAACTTGGTCGCCGCGCGGCCCAGGCGAAACGCGAGGTCGCACGAGAGGTCGGCATTGGCGACGCCACGGACGCCGTCGGTACCGAAGATGTTCTGGGGCATAGGATCGCTCCTTCCCTAGCAGGCGATATGCAACCGCCCACCCTAGTCGAAAAAGAAAAGCGGGACCCGCCGAGGAATCGGCAGGCCCCGCTTGTACATTGTATCTCGTAAGGAGATAAAACCTTAGCGCTTGGAGAACTGGGGAGCGCGGCGGGCCTTCTTGAGGCCGTACTTCTTGCGCTCGACCACGCGAGCATCGCGCGTAAGGAAACCGGCCTTCTTGAGGTCAGCACGGTAGTCGCCAGCGTTCAGAAGAGCGCGGGCGATGCCCAGGCGCAGAGCGCCGGACTGACCGGAGATGCCGCCGCCATCGCACAGAGCGATGACATCGAACTGACCGGCGGTGTCGGTCACCTTGAAGGGAGCAAGGGCGTTCTCAACGAGCTGATGACGGCCGAAATACTGCTCGGCGTCACGCTTGTTGATGGTCACCTTGCCGGTGCCGGGGACGAGACGGACGCGGGCGACGGCGTTCTTACGACGGCCGGTACCCTGGTAGACAACGGTGTTCTCAGCCATCTTTAAGCCTCCAGCTCAATCTTCGTGGGGTTCTGGGCAGCGTGCGGATGCTCGGCACCAGCGTAGACCTTAAGCTTGGTCATCTGGGCACGGCCGAGGGTGGTCTTGGGCAGCATACCGCGAACGGCGCGCTCGATGACCTTCTCCGGGTGCTTCTCCATAGCCTGGCGGAAGCTCTCAGCCTTGAGGCCGCCGTTGTAGCCGCTGTGGCGATAATAGGTCTTCGTGTCGGCCTTGTTGCCGGTAAGCTGGACCTTATCGGCGTTGATGACGACAACGAAGTCGCCGCAGTCGCTGTTGGGCGTGAACTGGGGCTTGTTCTTACCGCGCAGGATCATTGCGATCTGGGTGGCAAGACGGCCCAGGACAGCACCATCGGCGTCGACGAGAACCCAGTTGCGCTGGACCTCGCCCTGCTTGGCGTAGTGAGTCGATTTCGAAATCACTTAGACTCCTCCATGTACAGTACGTGTTGTTACAGAGATTCACGGGGCTCTGCAAGTAACCCGTCCATATTACCCCGCTCGCCGCCCGAGTCAACAGGTATTTTGGCTCCGACCAGAGTTTCTGCACATGTCATCCATGGGTCATGACGTCGCGACACTAGCGCTCGACAAATGCCTCGATATCACTCAGTAGGCGCTTTGCCTCCTGGCGGCCCTGAATATACAGGTCGAGGAGCTTTGCCGGATCATGCTCAACGTGACCGACCTCGACCGGCTTTTGTGGAGCAACGACCAGCGCGCGGCCCTCGCGCTCATACTTCCACAGATGCATGCGCTGGATGTTATAGCGGTCGTGGCGCGTCTCGATAGCCTCAAGCAGGTAGGGGTAGTCGGCATAGCGAGCGCGTGCGGCGGGCATAAACTCGTAGGGCTTTTTCTCGTACGAGCGATCCTGCGTGACAATGACGACTGCACGGTCGAAGCCGGCCTCCTCCAGCACGTGCTCGATGGGGACCGAATCGGCTACGCCGCCGTCGACGTATTTGTGCCCATCGATCTCGACCGGCGGCGTCACCAGCGGCAGCGACGTCGAGGCGCGCACGGCATCGAGGTCGAGCACGGCGCTTTTGACCGGCAGGTATGCAGCGGTTCCAAAGAGCATGTCCGTCGCGACGGCGTACATCTTGGTGGGGCTCGCGTCGAACGCTTCGTTGTCAAAGGGATCCAGGCGGTCCTGGACATCGTTGAAGATAAAATCGTAACCCACGATGGAGCCCGTGGACGCAAACGATGCGGCGCCCATGAAGCGGTTGTCATTGCAGAAAGCCAGGTTGATGCGGTTGGCACGGCCGATCTGATGCGACTTGTAGTTCACGCCGTTGAGAGCGCCGGCCGATACGCCATATACCGCCGGAATCTCGACGCCGGCCTCCATGAGAACGTCGAGTACGCCTGCGGTAAATTGCCCGCGGAAGCTGCCGCCCTCCAAAACGAGCGCGACCTTGCCGGCGTTCTTTGCCTTATCTTCTGCAGTCATATTGACCTCCTGCGATTGCGTTTTGGCTTTCTTCTACCCAGTTTTGGGATGGAGGGCGCGCAGGTTTTTCGAGGCGGCGGGTGAAGCGGAAAGTGTGTCCCAGTTTGAGGCGGGATTACGGGATGCGCTTTCCGCTTGGACCGCCGTTGGGAAAGCGCGACCCGTTCTGGACGCAGATTCCGGGACGTACTTTCCGCAACGCCCGGTCATCCCATGCCCTCACAATCTCGGCGTATAAAAAACGAGGGAAGGCACGTGTCCTTCCCTCGTTACGGGCAATATGTAGCCGCTTGCCTACATCAGGCGCAGGCTGACGTCCTTGAGCTGGGCGCCGCTAACGGCACTCGGGGCGCCCGACATGAGGTCGGAGCCGCTGGCCGTCTTGGGGAACGCCATGACGTCGCGGATGGAGTCGGAACCGGTGAGCAGCATGCACACGCGGTCCAGGCCCAGAGCGAAACCGCCCATCGGGGGCGCACCAAACTTGAGGGCCTCCATGAGGAAGCCGAACTGCGACTCGGCGCGCTCCTCGGTAAAGCCCAGGAGCTTGAGCATGGACATCTGCATTTCGGCGTTGTGGATACGCATACCGCCGCCGCCGGCCTCAAAGCCGTCCATGACAAAGTCGTAGGTGCAGGAACCGGCTGCCAGCGGGTCGGCCTCGATCTTGGCGATGTCGGTCTCGGTCGGCAGGGTGAAGGGCTGGTGCTCGGCAGCGTAAGCCTTGCGGTCCTCGTCCCAGTGGAACAGCGGGAAGTTGACGACCCACAAGAAGTCGTGGCCCTCGCGCTTGATCTCGAGCGCGTTAGCCATGTGGGAACGCATGCCGCCCAGGATCTCGTCGGAGAGCAGGCGCGGGCCGGCGGCGAACATCACAAGGTCGCCGGGCTCGACGTCCATGCGCTCGCGCAGGGCAGCCATCTCCTCGTCCGAGAAGAACTTGACGATGGGGCTGTTGATGGAGCCGTCCTCGCGGAAGGCGATCCAGGCAAGGCCCTTGGCGCCAAACGTGGAAGCCACGCCGGCAAGCTTATCGATCTTGGCGCGAGCCCAGGCACCGGCGCCCTTGGCGTTGATGGCCTTGACGACAGAGCCCTCCTCGTTCGCGGCAGTCGCAAAGACCTTGAACTTGGAGTTGGCGAAGATGTCGGTCAGGTCGACCAAGTGCATGCCATAGCGGGTATCGGGCTTGTCGGAGCCATAGGTGTCCATGGCCTCCCAGTAGTTCATGCGACGCAGCGGCGTGGGCATCTCGACACCCATGCGGCCGAAGGCATCGGCAAGAACCTCTTCGAGCGCGCTCATAACGTCGTTCTGGTCCACGAAGGACATCTCGATATCGACCTGGGTGAACTCGGGCTGACGGTCGGCACGCAAGTCCTCGTCGCGGAAGCACTTGGCAACCTGATAGTAGCGCTCGACGCCACCGACCATAAGCAGCTGCTTCAGGAGCTGCGGGGACTGCGGCAGGGCGTAGAAGTTGCCCGGCTGGATGCGGCTGGGGACGATGAAGTCGCGGGCGCCCTCGGGCGTGGACTTGAACAGGGAGGGCGTCTCGACCTCCATGAACTCACGGTTGTGCAGCGCCTCGCGAATGGCAAAGGTAAAGTCGGAGCGCAGCTTGAGGTTGGCCATCATCTCGGGACGACGAAGGTCCAGATAGCGATAGCGCAGGCGGGTGTCCTCGCTGGTCTCGATGCCGTCCTCGATCTGGAACGGCGGGGTGACGGACGTATTGAGCACCTCGGCGTGGTCGGTCAGGACCTCGATCTCGCCGGTGGCGAGCTTGGTGTTGGTGGTCTCCTCGCCACGGGCGCGCACGACGCCGTGAATCTTGATGGGCCACTCGGGACGCATGGTCTCGGCGATCTTAAAGGCGTCGCCGTCGGAGTGCTCGGGGTCGAAGGTAAGCTGCGTGATGCCCTCACGGTCGCGAAGGTCGCAGAAGATAAGGCCGCCGTGGTCGCGGCGACGGCTCACCCAACCGGTGAGGGTGACCTCTTCGCCCACGTTCTCGAAGCGAAGCTCGCCGCAGGTACGGGTGTGCATGGAATGCTCATCGATGGGACGGGTCTGGCTCATACCAGTGATCCTCCTTTATGGATCTGTGCCGCCCCGTGTCGTTCCGGGCGGCGTCGTACAGATTTGCCCAGCCTGCGTAAACCGCGCAGCCAGACATGGCGTTCTATCTTATCGCACTCGCGTCGATGTGCCGCGAAAAAGTGGCTCCTGCCCAAAGACTTGACGGAGACGAAACAATTGACGCGCCGCGACACCCGCCCGCGCTCGTCACGTGCGACAATATGCCCCAATAAAACAGCACTCGGAAAGGCCCGCCATGACTGCACGCCTCATCGTTATGGATATCGACTCCACGCTCATCAACCAGGAGGTCATCGACCTGTTGGGCGAAGAGGCCGGCGTGGGCGAGCAGGTGGCACAGATCACCGAACGCGCCATGCGCGGCGAGCTTGACTTTAAGCAGGCGCTCGAGGAGCGCGTGAGGCTGCTCGCCGGCCTGGACGAGAGCGTGTTCGAGCGCACCTTTAAGCGCGTGACATTTACCCCCGGCGCGTTGGAGCTTGTGCGCTCGGCACACAGCAAGGGTTGGAAGGTCGGCGTCGTGAGTGGCGGCTTTCACGAAGTCGCCGATAAGATCGTGGCCGCCGCGGGCATCGACTTTTGCCTGGCCAATCGTCTGGAGGTCGTGGACGGCAAGCTCACCGGTAAGTTGGCTGCCGACATTGTGACCAAGGAGTCCAAGCTCATCCAGCTGCTGGACTGGGCAGTTGAGTGCGGCGTCGATATGGCCCACACCGTCGCGATCGGCGACGGTGCCAACGACATCCCCATGATTCAGGCCGCGGGCACGGGCATCGCATTTTGTGCCAAGCCCAAGACGCGCGAGGCCGCCCCGTTTGCCATCGACGAGCGCAATCTGATGCTCGCCATGGACATCATCCTGCGCGACTAGCCAATCCGTCTAGCAATTGAATCAGTCTGTCCTATAGTTTCCGAACAATTCTGTCTTAGTGTTCGGAAACATACCCTTTGAGTGCTAAACTTTGCGCCGTCGAAGGGAACATATATGGATAAGCGAGATCTAGAGCAGCTGCTGAGCGATGTTGCCGGCGGAGCAGTCACCCCTGCCGACGCCCTCACGCGCATCCAGACGGCTCCGACCGCCGATTTGGGCTTTGCGCAGCTCGACCTTTCGCGCGGGGTGCGCCAGGGAGCCGGCGAAGTTGTCTACGGCGCCGGTAAAACCGCCGAGCAAATTGCCGCCATTATCAAAGCATTACTCGATGCCGGCCAGGAGCGCATCCTGGTCACGCGCCTGGACGACGAAAAGGCAGTCCGCACCTCGGAGCTCCTCGGCAACGGCATCGACCTGGGATATGTCCCGGACGCCCAGCTCGCCCTCGTGGGTGGCAAGCCCTCCCCCAACGGCAACGGACGCATCGTCGTCGCCTGCGCCGGCACGAGCGACCTGCCCGTTGCCGAGGAAGCCGCGTTGACGGCCGAGTTCTACGGCAACGAGGTCGATCGCCTCTACGACGTGGGTGTCGCCGGCCTGCACCGTCTGCTCGCGCATGCTGAGGAACTTGCCCAGGCGCAGGTGGTCATCGCCATCGCCGGCATGGAGGGCGCCCTGGCGAGCGTCATCGGAGGCCTTGTGAGCTGTCCGGTCATCGCCGTCCCCACCAGCGTGGGCTATGGCGCGAACTTTGGCGGCATGGCCGCACTGCTCGCCATGCTCAACTCCTGCGCCAGCGGCGTTTCGGTCGTCAATATCGACAACGGCTTTGGCGCCGCCTATCAGGCAAGTCTTATCAATCATCTGAGCGCCGGCACGTCCTGCGCCCGCTAAGGAGCATTTCATGTCCAACCATCAGCACACGCTTATCATCGACGGCACCTCGGGCATCAGCGGCGACATGACCGTCGCGGCCCTGCTCGACCTGGGTGCCAGCGAGGAGCATCTGCGCGACCAGCTCGCCACGCTGCCGGTCGGCGGCTTTGAGATTGCCGTTACACGCGTAAACAAGCATGGCATCGACGCCTGCGACTTTGATGTTCAGCTGGCTGAGGAGCTCGAGAACCACGACCACGACATGGTCTGGCTCTACGGCAACGAAGCGGGCACCGAGCACACACATGAGCATGAGCACTACCATCATGATCATGGCGAGCACGAACACGAGCACTGCCACGAGCATGACCATGAGGCCCACGGTCATGGCCACGAGGGTCACCATCACGCCCACCACCATCACCACCGTTCTTTGGCGGATGTCACCGCCATCATCGATGACTCGCAGCTAAGCGATGGCGCCAAGCGTCGCGCGCTCGCCATCTTTACCGCGCTCGCCGCCGCCGAGGCCAAGGCCCACGGCAAAACGACCGAGACCGTCATGTTCCACGAGGTGGGCGCCATCGACTCCATCGTCGACGTCTGCTCTGTCGCCATCTGCCTCGATGACCTAGGTATTGAGGACATCGTGGTCGAGTCGCTCTCTGAGGGTCACGGTACCATCCGCTGTGCCCACGGTCTCATGCCCATTCCCGTCCCCGCTGTCGTCAACCTGTGCCAGGCGGGCAATATCGCCCTCACGCCCGCGCCGGTCGCCGGTGAGCTCGTGACGCCCACGGGCGCCGCCATCGTCGCCGCACTGCGCACGTCCGAGCACCTGCCGGCCCGCTACCGCATCGAGGCCGTCGGCTACGGCGCCGGTAAGCGCCCCTACGAGGGTTGCTCCGGTACGCTCCGCTGCCTGCTCGTTCACACGGACGCATAGCCATGGATGCCCGCAAGGCAAAAAGCCGCGCCGCCATCGTCGCGGCGTTCTCCGAACTGCTGCGCGAAGAGGACTACGGCAAGATCACCGTCGGCGACATCATCGCTCGCGCCCATGTGGGTCGGGCCACGTTCTATGGCCTCTTCAAGAGCAAAGATGACCTACTGTCCGAACTCGTGAGCGACATCTGCACCCACGCCCTCGACGACGATGGCACACCGCTCGATGATCCGCTCGTACAAGTCGAGCATATCCTCAACAACCTCTGGGAACGCCGCCAGGGCGTACGAGCCCTCGTAGCCGGCGCCGGCTCACGCGTCTTCGCCGACTGCTTACGCAAGACCATCATGTCACGAGCAGCCGAAACCGTCCCCACCGACCCAAACGGCCCCGCCGCCACCATGGACCGAAGCTTCCTACTACACCACATAGCCTCAAGCTTCGTAGGAATGGTCCAATGGTGGGCCTGGCACAACTTCCAAGCCGACAAAGCCGACGTAGCCAAAGATTACCTATCAGCCATACAGCCCCTCTTCAGCTAAGTAAGCCCCCATCCCAAAGCGCCATCCCAGCAAAGCGCCCATCCCTTCCCCAAGTCACGTTTTCTTGTAAGGGCACCCAAAAACAAAGCGCCCCTCCCATCCATATTCAGATATATATGTTGGGTTGCTTGTTCCAACGCGACTAAGATCCCGCAGCTGGCCGCATGGGGTAACTTCCCAGCGCATTCCGCAGGACGAAAGAACC
>URSO01000068.1 GCA_900550415.1 uncultured Collinsella sp. | reverse complement strand
CCGCCACGCCCTCCGGGGACATAAAGGCCCGCGCGGTCCACAGCTTCGATCTTCTGGCCGAGGCCGAGGAAGCCGCCGCGCAAGCAGCAGAAGCCGAAGCCGCGGAAGCCGCCGAGCCCGAGCTCGACGAATGCGGCATCGCCATCGAGGGTGCCGACCAGGAGACGGTTTCAGCTCAGGATGCCGCTGCGCCTGCCCCAGCCGAGCCCCGCACTGCCCGCGTTCTCGAGGTCGGCTGCGGCACGGGCTGTATCTCGCTCTCGATCGCCTGGGAGCGTCGCGGCCACGTCACCTGCACTGCTACCGATATCGAGCCGCGCGCCATCGACCTTGCTACCAAAAACCGCGATGCGCTTGGCCTCACGTCCGATGAGGTCGCCTTCAGCCTCACGAACCTGGTGAGCTCCATTCCCCGTGAAGAGTGGGGCACCTTTGACGTACTCGTCTCCAACCCGCCCTACATCCCCACCGATGTCATGCGCTCGCTGCCGCACGAGGTCAAGGACTTTGAGCCCGATCTGGCGCTCGAGGGTGGCGCCGACGGCCTCGATATCTTCCGTCGCCTGCTCAACGCGGCGCCCTACATGTTGCGCGCCGGCGGCCTCTTTGCCTGCGAGCTCTACGAGGGCGCGCTCGACGCTGCGGCCGAGCTCTGCCGCCAAGCGGGTCTGTCGGACGTGCGCATCGTCCACGACCTCACCGATCGCCCCCGCATCGTCCGAGCCATCGTCACCGAGCCCAAACAGCGCCAGTAATATTTATTAACTGGTTAGCAAAAATTATAAATTAGTTTATAATTAGGACGGCTGAAAGAGGTCGACCCATGCAACCTCCTACCTTTCGGGAAATCATTGCCCTACTCAAGCACGATGGGTTCGTGAAGGTCGCGCAAGTCGGTAGTCATGCTAAGTATGTTTCTGGTGACCGTGTTGTCACCGTGAACGGCTCTGGTGGTGATCGACCAAAGAAGGGCACGTGGGCAAGTATTCGTCGCCAAGCTGGATGGTAGTTGGAGGCAAAATGAGGCAGCGATTTACCTATGACTGCATTCTCATAAAAGAAGACGACGGTTACTGCGCTAGCTTCCCGCAGATTCCCGGCGCCTTTGCCGATGGCGATACGCGCGAAGAAGCGATTGCCCATGCTACCGAGGCACTGATGGCGTTTTTGGCCGACGACCTCAACAACGGTTTGACTCCGGCAGGGTACGAACGCTCGGCCGAGGTCGTGGCCCTTTCAGTCGAAATCGACCACGAGGACGCTCGGGAAGCGGCGTGCCGAACATTTAAAGACGCAGCGCTGGACCTCAAAGTCTCCGCTCCGCGGATTACCGCGCTGGTCAAAGCCGGAAAGCTCGATGTTGAACTCGTCGACGGCCGTCGGATGATAACGATAGACAGCATCGAGCGCTACGCCGCCCAAGAACGCCACGCCGGCAGGCCAAAGAAGTTCGTCGCAGTCCAATAACCCCCTCACTTTCACCGACTACTAGAGCCGCTCACCAAACCAACATGCGCTCTGGGCAAATAGGTTGAACGTTTCGTGCGAGAATGCCCCACAGTAAACAAACTTGCACCAGAGCGTAAGGGGCTGGCATACACATGCAGACGGTCTATCGGGTATACGAGGGAACGCGCGAGCCGCATCGGCTTGCCGTCGAGCGCACGGCCGAGGTGCTCGGCCGCGGCGGTCTGGCTTTGATCCCGACCGAGACCGTCTACGGTGTCGCCGTGGCAGTCAACGCCTTCTCGGACGCCGTGCCCCAAGATACAAGCGAATTCCCATCGTGGCCGCGCGATCCGCAGGCTGCCGTCAATGGCGCCGCAGTTCCTGCGCTCGGCACCGGCTATCGCCGTATCTTCACTCTCAAGCAACGTGAACTCACGCAAACCGTCGCTTGGCTGGTCGATGGCGTCGAAGCGCTCGACCGCTATGGCGTGGATATCCCGGAAGATGCCCGCATACTCGCGCGACGATGCTGGCCGGGAGCCCTGACTATCGTGGTCAAGGCAGCCCCCTACGTGCCGACCTTTATGCGCGCTGCCGACGACACGGTGGCACTTCGCGCTTCGGCCTCGCCCGTGGTGCAGGCGCTCATTCGCGCCTGTGGCAGCCCCCTTGCCTGCACCAGCGCCAACACGCATGGCGCGCCCGCGCCGGCAAGTTTTATCACGGTGGAGGGTCGCATCCTGGAGGGGGTCGATGTTGCCGTCGACGCCGGTGAGACCCCGTGTCGCGACGCCTCGACCATCGTGTCGTTTCAGCACGGCGAGCTCCAGATCCTGCGCCAAGGCGCACTTCCCGCATCAGAGATCGAACGGGTCCTGTCCGACCCGATGCAATAGAAAGGTTTAAGCGATGTCGTTGAATCTGGGCAGCCTGGGCATGGAAGATGCCTCGTTTGACTTTGGCGGTTCCTACATCATGGCGCTCGACTGCGGCACCACCTCGGTACTTGCGACCATCGTCGACGAGTACGGATGCATCGTCGCGCAGGCACGTCGCAGCGTCAAAACCAGCTTTCCGCGTCCCGGTTGGGTAGAGCAAGACCCCATGGCGGTCCTTGCTAGCCAGATCGCCGTCATGATGGAAGTCCAGTTTAAGAGCGGTATCCACTCCGACCGCATTGCCGCCATCGGCATCTCCAACCAGCGCGAGACCACGGTGGTCTGGGACCGTGTGAGCGGTCAGCCGATCTATAACGCCATAGTATGGCAGTGCCGCCGTACCGCACCTCTGATCGACGAGCTTGTCGAGCAGGGCGCAGAAGGGCTGGTGCGCTCCCGCACGGGACTCACGCTCGACCCGTATTTCTCGGCCTCCAAGGTGCAGTGGATTCTCGACAACGTCGACGGCGCACGCGAAAGCGCGGCGGCGGGCGACCTAATGTTTGGCACCATCGACACCTGGCTCATCTACAACCTCACCGGCGGCCAGGTCTTTGCCACCGACTACACCAATGCCAGCCGCACGGCACTCTTTAATATCCATACGCTCGATTGGGACGACGACCTGCTGGCACTCTTTGACGTTCCACGTTCCATGATGCCCGAGGTTCGCTGGAGCTCGGGCGACTACGGCCGCGTCGCGAGCGACATCATGACCAACATGCCGCCCATCATGGGCGTGGCGGGTGACCAACAGGCGTCGCTGTTCGGCCACTGCTGTTTCCGTCCCGGCCAGACCAAAAACACCTATGGCACGGGTTGCTTTATGCTCATGAACACCGGCGACGAGATCGTCGAATCCAAGAATGGCCTGGTCTCCACCATCGGTATCGCTGCGGACGGCAAAGTCAGCTATGCGCTCGAGGGCTCTATTTTTGCCGCCGGCTCAACGATGAACTGGCTTCGCAACAACATGGGCATCATCTCGAGCGTGAGCGAGTCGGCACAACTCGCCGCTTCGATTAGCGACAACGAGGGCTGCTACTTCGTTCCCGCCTTTGCGGGTTTGGGTGCTCCCTGGTGGGACCCGCATGCTCGCGGTATCGTGTGCGGTCTGACCGGCGCCTCGAGCCGTGCGACCATCGTGCGCGCCGCCTGCGAATCCATGGCATATCAGAGCTACGACGTGCTGCGCGCCATGGAGCAGGACGTGGGGCTTTCGATCGAGCGCCTGTCTGTCGATGGCGGTGCCTCGCGCAACGAGTTCATCATGCAATTCCAGGCCGATCTGCTGGATATCCCCGTGCTGCAATGCGAGACGGTGGAGACCACGGCAATCGGTGCCGCGTACTTGGCGGGTCTTGCCGTCGGCTATTGGGAAGACCTGGAAGAGCTGGAGCAAAATGCCCAGATCGTTAGGACCTTCCTTCCCCACATGTCCGCCAAGCGCCGCGAGCAAAACCTTGCGGGCTGGCGTGATGCAGTCAGGCGCTCGCTCAGCACCGCACAGTAGGGCTGCGATGGGCTGCTCGATACAACAAACCGCTAAACTAATGCATGGCGTGCGGCGGCAACATTGCTGCACGCCTTGTCAGCAAGGCCGTTTTGCGGCCGCAACGAAAGGGGCAATCAATCCATGACCGTCACCTACGATGCGTCCCGTGTGACGCTTGTCGATCACCCGCTCGTCCAGCACAAGCTGTCGATCCTGCGCGACAAAAACACCGGCACCAACCAGTTCCGTCAGCTCGTGCGCGAACTCGCGCTTTTTGACGGCTACGAGGCCATGCGCGACCTGCCTATGGAAGACGTCGAGGTCGAGACCCCCATCACTACCGCCACGTTCAAACAGCTTGCCGGCAAGAAACTCGCCATCGTGCCCATCCTGCGTGCGGGCCTTGGCATGGTCGACGGCATCCTCGACCTGGTACCCTCTGCTCGCGTGGGCCACATCGGCATGGAGCGCGACGAGGTCACCCACGAGCCGCACGAGTATTACTGCAAGATGCCCAAGGATATCGACCAGCGCATCTGCCTGGTCGTCGACCCCATGCTCGCCACGGGCGGTTCGGCCGAGATGGCCATTAGCTACCTGCGCGAGCGCGGTGTCAAGGACATCCGTATGCTGTGCATCGTCGCGGCCCCCGAGGGCCTCAAGTCACTGACCGAGAAGGACCCAGATGTGCATATCTATACCTGCGCCATCGACGACCATCTCAACGAGGCCGCCTACATCGTTCCCGGCCTGGGCGACGCCGGCGACCGCATCTACGGCACGCTCTAGTCGTCGGGCCTTGTCGGCTACGGTCACAAATACGAAGAAACGGTGCGCGCGGGCGAGCAAAAGACGCCTACGCGCACTCCTGTTAACGGACGTTTTGCCCTGCGGGGTTCGAGAAAAACGTATTACCGTACCTGCGGCATAAAGAAGGTCTTAAGAAAACGAACAGGTGCGTATTAACCGATGCTTTTTCGGTTGTACTTTAGCGATTGGCTCGTACAATAGTCACCAATGTTTGGCGGGAACTGTTCTGTGAAGCGTTAAAAGGAAAGTGAGGACGCCAGTGTTTCAGATAGCCGATCTGCTCGCTATCGTTGCAGGCGCCATCGCGGGCGCAATTGCCTTCCTTCCCTTTGTCTTTACGCTCAAGCCGGTTCTTGACGATAAACAGAATGCGGACATGCTCAAGGGTATGGTGAGTCTGGCGGTCTCGGCAATCGCCCTGCTCGTCTTTACCTTGGTTGTGTTTGTGTTGTTCGGAGAGGCATTTCGCATGTTCCTCCTGGGCGAGGCGATCGGCTTCGTGGCCTTTATGGCCGCCTGCACGGTTCGCGTCGCCAAGGCGCTGCGAGATCCTCATGAGGTCGAAAGGTAAGTCGTGGAAATTTTTGAAAAGCTGCCTGATGAGATTAATCATCTGGTCGGCGAGTTCAGCTCCACCCCTGTCGTGGGCGATCTGAGCTGCGGCATCACGCAGTACTCGTTTTGGCTGATCGTCTCCACGATCGTGCTCCTGATCGTCCTGGCCGTGTTCAAGAAGAAGCAGACCCTGGTTCCCAAGGGCTTCTTCGTCAACGGTTTCGAGTACATCATCGAGTACGTCGAGAACGATATCGGCAAGGGCGTCGTGGGTGAGAACTGGAAGAAGCACTTCCCGTTCCTGTGCTCGCTTTTCCTGTTCATCCTGATCAATAACATGATCGGCCTGATCCCGGGAATGAAGCCCGGCACCGGCGCAATCGGCTCTACCGCCGCGCTCGCCATCTTCGCCTTCGTGTACTTCATCTACTACGGATGCAAGGCTCACGGCGTGATCGGCTACATCAAGAGCCTCGCCCCGCAGGGCGTGAGCTTCCCGATGAACGTGCTTGTGTGGGTCGTCGAGCTTTTCTCGACCTTCCTGCGCCTCATCACGCTCGCCGTCCGTCTGTTCTGCAACATGTTCGCAGGACACGTGGTCATGGGCTCGTTCGCCATCATGGCGAGCATGTTCATGCAGCCGCTGCTTCAGCAGGTTTCCGCGGCGCACGCCGTCGGCGCCCTGCCTTCGCTGGCCTGGCTTGCCATCCTCATCCTGATCTATGCGATCGAGCTTGTGGTCGGCGCCATCCAGGCTTACGTCTTCACGGTCCTTACCGCCGTGTATGTCTCCGAGGCAGAGGAGGTCGCGGAGGAGGAGTAGTCTTCCGTTCGCGCCTTAAAGGTAAGGTAATTCGTTAAACCGCCGGTGCCCGTACCCATGGAGCTCGGCAGTTATAAAAAGGTTATCCTGCGTGAAATAAGACACGCACGACAAAGGAGGAATCGTGGGAGTTATCGGTTACGGTCTCGGTGTTATCGGCGCTGGTCTTGCTATCGGCCTGTCTGCTCTGGGTGCTACGGGTGCTATGGCCCGTCAGCCTGAGGTCCAGGGCCGCGTGTTCACCGTCTTCATCATGGGCTCCGCCTTCGGCGAGGCTCTGGCTCTGATCGGCTTCGTTGTCGCGCTGATCGTTAAATAGCACGGAGCGTCAAGTATGAATCTTTCATCCCAGAAGAGCGCGATCGCACTCTCCGCGTCCGCGGCCGCGCTGCTCATGCCGGTTTCTGCGTTCGCCGAGGACGGCGCTGCCGGTGCGGACATCCTCATCCCTAAGATGGCGGAGTTCATCCCGGCGCTTATCGCCTTCCTGATTATCTGGATCGTGCTGGCCAAGGTCGCCCTGCCGGGCATCATGAAAACCATGGAGGAGCGCGGCAAGAAGATCGAGGAGAGCCTCGACGAGGCCGAGAAGACCAAGCAGGAGGCTATCGCCAAGCGCGCTGAGTCCGACTCGATCGTCACCGACGCCCGTCGTCAGGCTGCCGACATTGTTCTCGAAGCCCGTAAGGACGCCGAGTCCGAGCGCGCCCGTATCATCGAGGCTGCTCACAAGGAGGCCGAGGAGATCATCGCCAAGGCCCATACGACCGTCGAGGACGAGCGCAAGTCCATCTACGCCGGTGCCGCGAGCTCCATCGCCGACCTGTCCGTTGCCGTCGCCACCAAGATCGTGGGCGAGGCACTCGAGGACGAGGCCGAGCAGAAGAAGCTCATCGAGCGCTACATCCAGGAAGCAGGTAGCCTGAATGCCGACTAGCCGCTATCAGGACAAGGTGCTCGAGACCTACGCTCGCTCCCTTCTGGAAGCCGCTAAGGCCGAGAACCATGTGTTCGAGGACCTCGAGATGATCGAGCGCCTGGCTTCTGCCAGCCCCGAGATCATCGCCGTGCTCGACACCATGTCCAAGCGCGACCAGCTCGACCTTCTTCCCAAGGTGGCAGCTGCCTTTAAGTATGTTGCCGAGGAAGACGAGGATGTAGTGGGCGTGACCGTCACCACGGCGATCCCGCTCGACGACGAGCTGCGTCAAACCATCACTAAGAAATGCGAGCAGGACTTCGGCCGCAAGGTATTCCTTATCGAGCAGGTCGACCCGTCTATCGTGGGCGGCTTGGTGCTCGAGGCACGCGGCGAGCGTCGTGACATTTCCGTCAAGACGCAGCTGCGCGTCGCGCAGGAGACCCTCGCAAACTCTGCTAATACGTACGGAGGTGAAGCCTAATGTCCGAAACCCTCAATGCCCAGGATATCGCCAAGAAACTGCAGGAGCAGCTCACGAGCCTCTCCGCGACGGTCGATACGCATGAGGTTTCAACGGTCGACGAGGTAGGCGACGGCATCGCGCGCGTCTCCGGCCTCAAGAGCGCCATGGCAGGCGAGCTTCTGGAGTTCAAGAGCTCCGATACCGGTGAGACCGTCTTTGGCCTTGCCCAGAACCTTGACCGTGACGAGGTCGGTGCCGTTCTGTTCGGTGCCGTCGACTCCATCAAGGAAGGCGACGAGTGCCGCACCACTGGCCGCATTATGGATATCCCCGTGAGCCGTGCCATGCTCGGCCGCGTCGTCAATCCGCTCGGCCAGCCCATCGACGGCCTGGGCGATATCGTCGCCACGCACCGTCGCCCCATCGAGTTCAAGGCCCCCGGCGTCATCGACCGTACCCCGGTGTGTGAGCCGGTTCAGACCGGTCTGCTCGCTATCGACTCCATGGTGCCTATTGGCCGCGGTCAGCGTGAGCTCATCATCGGCGACCGTAAGACCGGTAAGACCGCCATCGCCATCGACGCTATCCTCAACCAGCGCGGCAAGGGCATGGTCTGCATCTATGTCGCCATCGGCCAGAAGGCCTCCACGGTTGCCAACATCCGCGAGACCCTCGCTCAGCACGGTGCGCTCGACTACACCATCATCGTTTCGGCCACCGCTGCCGATTCCGCCCCTATGCAGTACATCGCGCCTATGGCCGGTGCCGCTATCGGCGAGTTCTTCATGTACAACGGCGAGGACGGCAAGCCCGCCAGCGAGACCAACCCCGGCGGCCACGTGCTCGTCATCTACGACGACCTGTCCAAGCAGGCTGTGGCCTACCGTCAGATGTCGCTGACGCTGCATCGTCCGCCCGGACGCGAGGCCTATCCTGGCGACATCTTCTACCTGCACTCTCGTCTGCTCGAGCGTGCAGTCAAGATGTCCAAGAAGAACGGTTATGGCTCCATGACGGCTCTGCCGATCATCGAGACCCAGGACGGCGACGTCTCGGCCTACATTCCGACCAACGTCATTTCCATTACCGATGGTCAGATCTACCTGCAGTCCGAACTCTTCTTCCAGGGACAGCGCCCGGCAGTCGACGTGGGCATTTCCGTGTCCCGCGTCGGTGGCGACGCGCAGACCAAGGCTATGAAGCAGGTCGCCGGCAACCTCCGTCTGGACCTCGCTTCGTACCAGGAGCTCGCCGGCTTTACGCAGTTCGGCTCTGACCTCGACGAGGCTACTCAGAAGCAGCTGACCCATGGTGCCCGCATGACTGAGCTCCTTAAGCAGCCGCGTTACAAGCCGTTTGAGGTTGGCGAGCAGATCGTTACGCTGTTCGCTGGCAACGAGGGCTTCCTGGATGACCTGGAGATCGCCGACGTGCTGCCTTTCCGTGCCGAGCTCATCGAGTACATGGACAATGGCTTTGGCTCGCTGCTCGACAAGGTTCGCGCCAAGAAGATCGATGATGACACCAAGGCTGAGCTCTTGCGCGTCATCGGCGACTTCAAGCAGCAGTTCATGGCCAAGCACCATTCGGATGTTTCTGGATCAGAGGAGAACTAAGCCCCATGGCCAACCTTCGCGACATTAAGAAGCGAATCTCCTCGGTTACCACGACCAAGCAGATCACGCGCACGATGGAGATGGTCTCTACGGCCAAGATCCGTCGTGCCCTCGATCGCTCCAAGCAGGCCGAGCCCTATAAGGAGGCGCTGACCGACGTTATGTTGACGGTCGCCGGCGACGCCTCCTGTTCGGGCACCGATCCCATGCTGCAGAAGCATGAGAGCGTCAAGCATGGCCTGATTGTCGTTATTGCCTCGGACCGCGGCCTTGCCGGCGGTTTCAATACGACGGTGGAGCGCACGGCCGAAAAGCTCGCCGCTTCTTGGGCGAACGACGGCATCGAGTGCGAGATCATCGCGTGCGGGCGTAAGCCGGCCACGTATTTCCGTGACCGCGCAAACGTCGTCATGCACTTTGAGGGCAACTCCTCTGAGCCCGATTTCAATCAGGCCCGCATGATCTCCTCTCATATCTGCGATGCGTATCGTGCCGGTGAGCTTGACCGTGTCGAGCTTGTCTACCACCACGCCAAGAATCGCGTGGATCAGGAGCTTCGCGTCGAGCATCTGTTGCCGCTCGACCCCGAGATGATCGCTATGGCCCACGGTCCGCGTAAGAACGAGACCGACGCCCCTAAGCGCATCTCGTCCACGTTCGAGTTCGTGCCCTCTCCCGAGCATGTTCTCGGCAAGCTTGTGCCGTCTTATATCCTGACGGTCATCTACCAGGCCCTGATCGATTCGGCGGCTGCCGAGCAGGGTGCACGCCGCAAGGCCATGCACTCCGCGACGGAAAACGCCACCGCGATCATCTCGACCCTTACCCGCACGTATAGTCGCGTGCGCCAGGCTTCGATCACGACCGAGATTAACGAGATCGTCGGCGGAGCCTCAGCATTGGAGGAACAGTAATGGCTAATAACACCGTAAAGCTTGCGGTCGAGGAAGCCACCAAGAAGACGACTGCCGGTGATGGTCGCATCGTGCGAATCATCGGCCCTGTCGTCGACGTCAAGTTTGACGGCGCGGTGCCCCCGATCTACAACGCGCTCACGGTCGAGGCCGAGACCCCGATCGGTCACCTGAGCACGATCCTCGAGGTCGAGAGCCAGCTTCCGGGCGGCGTCGTCCGCACGGTCGCCATGTCCTCGACCGACGGCCTGCAGCGCGGCCTCATCGCCACCGATACCGGTGAGCCCATGAAGATGCCGGTCGGCCCCAAGACGCTCGGCCGCATTTGGAACGTCATGGGCAAGCCCGTCGACGGCAAGCCCATGCCCGAGGTGGAGGAGTTCTACCCCATCCACCATGCAGCGCCCCGTTTCGACGAGCTCACCACCAAGACCGAGATCTTCGAGACCGGCATCAAGGCCGTCGACCTGCTCGAGCCCTACATCCGTGGCGGCAAGACAGGCTTGTTCGGCGGCGCCGGCGTCGGCAAGACCGTTCTGATTCAGGAGCTCATCAACAACCTCGCCCAGGAGCACGGCGGCACCTCGGTGTTCACCGGCGTCGGCGAGCGTACCCGTGAGGGCACCGACCTGTTCCTCGAGATGAGCGAGTCTGGCGTTATCGACAAGACCTGCTTGGTCTATGGTCAGATGAACGAGCCGCCCGGAGCGCGTCTGCGCGTGCCGCTGTCGGGTCTGACGATCGCGGAAAACTTCCGCGACGAGTCCGGACAGGACGTGCTGCTGTTCA
>URSO01000067.1 GCA_900550415.1 uncultured Collinsella sp. | reverse complement strand
GGTCATGCCGCCGAAGTTGAAAGGCAGATTGCCGCTCTGGCGGGTTTGCAGCGTCGAGCAGTTACGGCGTTTGGTAAAACGCCGTAACTAACGAGCTCCGTACTGCTCGTAGTAGGCGTCGATAGCGGCCTTGAGCTCGTCGTCGATGACGACTTTGCCGTCGATCTCGTGGTTGTAGAGGGTCTCGACGACCTCGGCCATGGAGACGATGCTCGCGACGGGGAAACCGTACTTGGCCTCGATCTCCTTCTGCGCGGTGGTCACGCCACCCTTGCCGACCTCCATGCGGTTGAGGGACACGATGAGGCCCTTGATCTCGACATCGGCAGCAGCCTTGACCTTGGGATAGGTCTCGTCGATGGACTTACCGCTGGTGGTGACGTCCTCGACCATGACCACGCGGTCGCCGTCCTGGGGCTCGTAGCCCAGCAGGTTGCCCTTGTCGGCGCCGTGGTCCTTGGCCTCCTTGCGATCGCAGCAGTACTTGACCTCCTTGCCGTACAGCTCGTGGTAGGCAATTGCGGTCACGACGGCCAGCGGAATACCCTTGTAGGCCGGTCCAAACAGCACGTCAAAGTCGTCGCCAAAGTTATCGTGGATGGCCTGGGCGTAATACTCGCCCAGCTTCTTGAGCTGATAGCCCGTCACATAGGCGCCGGCGTTCATAAAGAACGGGGACTGACGGCCGCTCTTGAGCGTAAAGCTGCCGAATTTAAGAACGTCGGACTCAACCATGAACTTGATGAACTCTTGCTTGTAAGCCTCCATGCGGGCTCCTCTCGTAATCGCGTACGTGCCTTCCAGTTTAGCGCAGGCAGGGCGCGTTGCGGGCGCGCTTTGGGGCCTCGGCATTCTGTAAAGGCTTTGTCAGGGGCAATGGTTTTCCAAACATTGGGGTTGACACGGCAAACCCCCTCATCAAGAATACGGGCGGATTGTAACGGGTACGAGATACCCAAAGCGCGCCGCGCCCGGCCTTAAGGAGGTGTGCCATGGAAGGCAGTCATAGTCGAAAAACCTGCATGTCGCCCTCGGCACGCCGCGAGGATTCCGCGCACGCATAAGCGCCAACAGCCGATCGTCAAAACCACCACAAAGGTGCCTGTCCCTTCGTGGTGGTTCGAAAGCATGACG
This sequence comes from uncultured Collinsella sp., assembly GCA_900550415.1. Lineage (GTDB taxonomy): Bacteria > Actinomycetota > Coriobacteriia > Coriobacteriales > Coriobacteriaceae > Collinsella. The sequence goes on along the minus strand of URSO01000067.1, from coordinate 9,891 downwards.
TGAGCGACATCTAGGTTTTTTGAAGCACATACGACACGTACGCTAACTCCCTTCAACAAGGAGGACCCTATGCTGATGCTCAAAACCGCCACGGTACTCGAAGCCATCTCCAAGCGCCGCCGCACGGCGCGCCCCGCCGCTCATACCGGCATGTCCAAGAACACCATATTCGCCGCCACCCATAGCGCCGAGGATGCCCTCGTGCTGCTCGACGCCACAGCCGACGGCCTCACCGCCGAGCACGCCGCCGAGCGCCTGAGCGCCGTCGGCCCCAACACCATCGAAGCGCCGACCAAGACGCTCGCCCGCCGCATCGCCGACGCGTTCGTCGATCCCTTCGCTGGCATCCTCGCCGCCCTCGCACTGGTCTCGCTCTACATCGACGTGCTCGCCGTGCCCGAGCTGCAGCGTGACCCCTCCACGGTCATCGTCATCGGCATCATGCTGCTGGTATCGGGCGGCATGAAGTTTATCCAGGAAGCCCGCAGCGGCAATGCGGCCGAGGCCCTTAAGGACCTGGTCTCCAACACCTGCTGTGCCCTGCGCGACGGCGAGCGCGTCGAGATCCCCTTCGACGAGCTCGTCCCCGGCGATGTGATCCGCCTCTCTGCCGGCGATATGGTGCCGGCCGACGCCCGCATCATCACCGCGCGCGACCTATTTGTGATCGAGTCCGCGCTCACGGGCGAGAGCGAGGCCGTCGAGAAGACCGCTGCCGCCACGGTTGTCGAGGGTGCCGACAGCTCCGCGCTGCCGCTCTCTGCCTGCAAGAACATCGTCTTTACCGGCACCTCCGTGCAAAACGGCACCGCCATGGCACTTGTCGTTGCCACCGGCTCGGACACCTACCTGGGCGGCATCGCCAAGATGCTCAACGGGCGCGGCGAGAAGAGCGCGTTTGACCGCGGTGTCGCGAGCGTCTCCATGTTGCTCGTACGCCTCATGCTCGTTATGGCGCCGGCCGTCTTTGCCATCAACGCCGCCACCAAGGGCAACGTCATCGACGCGCTGCTGTTCGCCACGAGCGTGGCCGTGGGCATCACGCCGCAGATGCTTCCCGTCATCGTGACCACGAGCCTGTCGCAGGGCGCCAAGGACCTCGCCCGCCGCCAGGTTATCGTCAAGGAGCTGCCGGCGATCCAAAACCTCGGCGCGATGGACGTCCTGTGCTGCGACAAGACCGGCACCCTCACCGAAGACCGCATCGTGCTCGAGCGCTACCTCAACACCGACGGCAACGAGGATGCGCGCGTGCTGCGCCATGCGTTTTTGAACAGCTTCTTCCAGACCGGCCTCAAAAACCTTATCGACCTGGCCGTCATCGACCGTGCCGATGTGACGCCCTCGACCGTCGTGCCCGATTCTATGCTGGGCCAGAGCCTGCGCGACCGCTATACCAAGGTCGACGAGGTGCCCTTCGATTTCTCGCGCCGCCGCCTGAGCGTAGTTGTCGCCGACGCCCAGGGCAAAACCCAGATGGTCACCAAGGGAGCTGCCGAGGAAATGCTCGAGATCTGCTCCTTTGTCGAGGTCGATGGCGCCGCCCAGCCGCTTACCGAAGATAAGCTCGCCCAGATTCGCAAGCAGGTCGCCGGGCTCAACGCCGAGGGCCTGCGCGTGATTGCCGTGGCGCAGAAAACCAATCCGCGCTGCGTGGGCGAGTTTGGCATCGCCGACGAATGCGACATGGTGTTGATGGGCTTTTTGGCCTTCCTCGATCCGCCCAAGGCGAGTGCCGCGGGCGCCGTCGCCACGCTCGAGGCCAAGGGTGTGGCGGTCAAGGTCCTGACCGGCGACAACGACCGCGTCGCCGCCACCGTCTGCGAACAGATCGGTATCGACGCGAGCAACGTCTTGCTCGGCTCCGAGATCGATGCGCTCGATGACGCCGAACTTGCCGAGCGCGCCGAGAACACCCACCTCTTCGCCAAGCTCTCGCCTCTGCAGAAGGCGCGCCTGGTGCGCGTCATGCGCGAGCTGCTCGGTCACACCGTGGGCTTTATGGGTGACGGCATCAACGACGCCGCCGCCATGCGCGCGAGCGACTGCGGCATCTCGGTCGACTCCGCCGTCGACATCGCCAAGGAATCCGCCGATATCATCTTGCTCCAGAAGGACCTGGGCGTGCTCGAGCGCGGCATCATCGAAGGCCGCCGCACCTACGGCAACCTGCTCAAGTACCTCAAGACCACGGTGAGCTCCAACTTTGGCAACGTGCTATCCGTGACCGTCGCGAGCCTGTTCTTGCCGTTTTTGCCCATGAGCGCTCTGCAGCTAGTACTGCTGTCGCTGGTCTACGAGATCGTGTGCATCGCGCTGCCGTGGGACACCGTCGACGACGCCTGGACCGCCCGCCCGCGCGCCTGGGACGCCGCGTCCATTAAGGGCTTTATGCTCGAGTTGGGTCCCGTGAGCTCACTGTTTGATATCGTGACTTTCGCCGCGCTCTTCTTTGTGGTGTGCCCCGCCGCCGTGGGCGCAAGCTGGGCAGAGCTTGCCGCTATAGGCGACGTCGCAGGCATGGCGGCCTTTACGGCGCTCTTCCAGAGCGGTTGGTTTGTCGAGTCCATGTGGTCGCAGACGCTCGTGGTCCACATGCTGCGCTCCCCGCGCCTGCCACGCCCGCGCGACCACGCCGCGCCCGCGCTGTGCCTCCTCACCGTGCTGGGCCTGGTGCTCGTCACCTGGCTGCCGGCAAGCCCCATCGCCGATGCGCTGGGTCTCATGCCGCTGCCGCCAATCTTCTTCGCGCTGCTCATCGGCATTGTCGCCGCCTACATCGCGCTCACCCAACTGGCCAAGCGCCGCTACATCGCCCGCCACGGCGAGCTGCTGTAACGCACGAGTTGTTACGCTCGACCCATCAGGCGGTCAAAAAGTCCCGCCTCACTGTCCCCTTTGTGGTGGTTTTGGTGCGCTACGAGGCATTGGTCAGGCGGCTCCAGAGTTCGTCAATATCGATTTGGTCGCCGCCGCTCAGATAACCGGTGTGAATAAAAGACTCACTATAGATATAGATGTCATGCGCGCTGTCGCCATCATCTTCGGTGTCGTAGGCCGAAATCACGTAACGGCTGCCGTCGAGCGCCTTGACCAGCCAATACACGGAATCGTCGATTGTGCACTTCTCCTGCACTATCGCCGCATCGCCGATTGCGCCGGTGAGCGCACGATCGCCCGTCGTATAGCCACCCACCGAGAGCAAAATCGCCACGCTATCGTCTCCGCCGCCCGGCTCAAGTTCCTCGTACTCGGACTCCGAAAGCGGTATCGCGCTGTTCGCAAGTTCGTCCACATCATCCGAAATCTTAGAAAAGGTAAAGGCGAAAAGCCCCGCGTCATCGGCGGCACCGTAGCCCACGCTCTCGCCTTGCCACTCATAGTTTTGATGCTTGAGCAGGCGCACCAGGTCGGCGCCGTCCAAGTTGATCGCAGCATAGACCGTCACGTTGGCGTTGTCGTCTACACAGGCGGCGTCCGCCGTGGTCGCCTTCTTGGCACCGCCCGCGCCGCCCAATCCGCCCGAGCAGCCAGCCAGCGCACAAGCCAGCACGCCCGCGCCTGCCACAAAGGCCGCACGGCTCATCATCACTTCATTCATCATGTTCGTTCCTCGCTATGGTATTGGCCACGTCGCACCTAGCCGAGCGCGCGTCCAGTCTTTTCCTGCCAAAATTCGTCTATCGTCGGAGCACCGCCGCCCTGGGTAAACCTACCGGTCTTGATAGCCTCCTCGGTAATGAGATCCAAGCGGTAGTCACCGTTTTCCATCGGACTCGCCATGGCAACGTGCCGCGCCATGTTGGAACCGTATACGCACGCGATCCATGAGCCCGAAGTAATCTGCGCCCGGTCCTCGACCGGCACGGAAAAGCCCGCGATAACATCCTCGCAGCTCGAATAGCCCGAAAGTTGCAGCGTGAACATCACGGTGCTTCCGGTGCCGCCCTTGTCGAGCTTTCCGATTTCGTCCTCGCCGAGCCATTCGGTCGCGCCGTCCTTGCTGATATTGCAGACGCTGAGCACGTGTCCCGCCTCGTCCTCGTACATCTCGAGCGCGTCTTGCCAGGCATAGCCCTGCTGCGAGGCAAACTCCTGCAACTGCCAGCCCTTAAGCTCGAGGAGCGCCGCGATGCTGATGTTGCGGTGCGCATCCCAACAATCATCCGATCACGTATCGAACGCATCCGCCGAGCCGCTGTCCGCGTCGCCGGAATCGCCCGACGTCGCACCCGCATCCATCTTGTCCTTTACCGGGCGGTCGTCGTTAAAACCCGTCGCATCCTGCGTCCGCTGTCCGCCGCACCCCACAAGCGTCAGCAGCGCCGTTCCCGCCGCCGCGACAAATGCCGTGCGCGAAAGTACCGTCTCCCTCATCATTGTTCCTTTCCCGTTCTTTAGCACAATGCCGAGAAACACACCCGGCATCGATTCACACATAAGCCACCCCACGCTATTGACGAGGCAGTTCCGTCCAGCCAAAACCAGGTTCAAAACCATCGCGTGTACCGATCACATCGCCCGAACCGTTGACCCAGGCCTGGTCGGCCATCACCGAGACCTCGACATCGGTGCCGTCGGGTCTGGTGTAATGGTTGACCCCGCGAATGGCATCGGAATACGAAGCGGTGCCCGTCCCCACGCCCGCGCTGGAAAAATTGGCGGCGCTGGCAGCCATATTCGCGGCGTGCTGACGGTCGCTGCGATCGAACCACGCCTGCTGGTAGCTGTCGAATGCCGCCTGTTGCGAGGCATGCATCTGTTGCCAGGCTGCAAACTGCTGTTGCTGCTGGGCAATGTTCATCTGCGTGCGTTGGCGCTGCTCAAGCACCATCTGTTGCTTTTGAGCTGACGCTTCGCGTGCAATCGCTGGATTGAGCCGCAGAGTCGACGCCATTGATGCAAGCGCCGTGGAGGCCGCCTCGTCCAGGCGACCTTCTGGCGCAGCCAAACAGAAGCTGTCCCTGATACGCCACTGCAGCAGGTCGGCCGCACCCAGCTCGAACGACGCTCCGTCCGGGCAACCGCCTCGACCCGTGGGCTGTTCTTGCGCGACGCCCTGTCCCGCCGCTGCCGCCGCCTTGCGCTCGCGCAGGCGCTTGCCCAAAACACCGCCGATCAGCCCACTCGAAAGGCTCGCGCCCAGCAGCGCCTCGGCCCCAGCGGCAACACCTTTGCCCATAGAACCCGCGACGCCTCCGATTGAAAACATATAGCCCTCGACTTTGGCCGCCACCGCGAGCTCGGTGGGCACCGGAGCGCCCGTGAGCCGATATCGACGCATGCGGCACTCATAGACCACATCACTCGGTTCCATCGAAAAGCCCTGGATTGCAAAGTCGTTTGCCGCCTCGCGCTTTACGCGGGCACGCTCGCGCTCGATATCGACCGCCGCGCTCGATGGGTACGGTTGCTCGGCAACAACCTCTGCCCGCGCGCCCAGCCGTGCTGCACAGGCCTGAGCCAGCTCGTCGCAAGCTGCCTCCACGTGCACAAACACCTTGCGTTCGGTTTGCGTGGGGATACGCTTGGCAACGGCGCCCGCATCCACGTAGCAGAGCTCGGAGCGGTACATAATCCGCTCACCCATCGGACCCGCCGCCGTCACGCCAACCGAAATCGGGCAGTCGAAACTGCCGCTGCGCTCAAGATGCGCTTCTTCGATATGCCAGCCCCGCGGCAGCACCACCTGCGCGAGTGCCTGGCCGCCAGAGGTATCGCATGCGGCATGAAGCTCAAGGTCACCGATGTGAGGCGCATCCGTCGTGGCTGCGTCACGAGACGACGCGACGCCGGCAGTCTCCACCGGCGCATCGGCCGGCGCGTCCACACTCGGGTCGCCGCCTTCGTCCGCATCGTCATCGGCAGTCGCCCCATCTGTAGCCCCCACGGCGCCCGAGTAGCCCACAACGCCCTCAAGTCGGACGCCGCACCCCGGGCAAAATCGCACCGGCACGCCGGCGACCCGAGGCAGCTGCGCCCCGCACGCCGGGCAGAATCTCAAGTCACTCATCCCGTACATCCCTAATTTCGTTAGCTGTTTTTGATTGCGGCAAGCTGCCGCCATAACTCATCGGCACCGTTAAGTCGATACGCCGTCTTATCGAGCACGATGTTTTTGCCCTCAAGTTCTACCGATTGCTCCGAGCCATCCGTATAGACAAAGACGAGCGTTCGGCCGGCATCGCTCGTCCGCTCATCCACCGCATCCCCCACGGTGCAGCCATCGAGCGCGGCAAAAGTCGATGCGACCAGTTCGGCATCGTCGGTCTCATAGGCCGTCCGCGCCTCCCCGTCCTCGATAAGCTTGACCGCCACCGGAACGGCAGCGCAATCGTTGAGCGACACTTGCGCGGCAGTCTTTCCCTGAGCGCCATGGTCGCCGGCAACGTAAACTCGCATGAGTGTCACCGCCGCGGCAAAGGCCACCACGGCGATAAGCGCGCCCGCAATTTTATTAGACGCGCAACCCCGAGACGCCATAGGTGCACCCCCTCCGTTCTGCTCTGCTCAGCATCACATTCATATGCCTTTGAGCACCAAAACGGCAGGTGACAAATGTCTCATATTCATATTTTTGCAGGTAAAAAACCACCACAAAGGTGCCTGTCCCCTTTGTGGTGGTTAGCTAGTCTTGGGGTGTCCAGGACCAGAAGAAGTTGATGAGGGCTACGCGCGAGGAGGCACCTGTCTTTTTGTTAATCGAAGCGATGTGGCGATAGAGCGTGGAACGCGAAAGGAAGAGTGCCGCCGCCACGTCCTGCACGCTGTCGTCCGAAACGACCAGTGCCTCCAGAACATCGCGCTCGCGCTTGGTGAGCCCAAAGGCGGCAACGAAGCCATCGAGCCGATCGTCAAACGAAAGCTCCGGCGCCTCCAGGGGCACCGTGTCGGCCTGGCCGGGCTCACAGCTCACGCCAAGATCGTCGGTGGCAAGCGCCAGCCTGCCGCGCGTCGCCTCGCCCTCACCGTCTTGTCCAAACTGTCCCAACAGCGAAATCGCGATGCCGACAAACAGCACGAGCACGACGCTCACTGCCGCCAGCACGTTTTGACTCGAGATAATCGCCACTGCCGGAGCCGTCACGAGCATCGAGCAAACGTTGTTGATAACACGGCCCATGCACGGCCACAGATACGCCCAGCGGGCATACATCGAAATCGCGGCGAACTTCGCGGTGAAGAACACCACGAAAAAGCCCGTGCCAAGGTAAAAGATAATCGTGGCGGCAAGCGTGTTGCCACCGTTGCCATCGGTGATAAGTACAAAGAACGAGAGCGTGGACAGCATGGCGGCGCACGTCATGATGATATTCATATACGAACGCCCACGCAGGTCATACAGGACGCCGGCGGCAAGGGCGCTCACAACCAGCAGCAAGCGCGGCCAGTCGCCCAGATCGATAGCGCCAGCGGCATGCGAGGTCGTAAGGCCGGCATTGAGGGCCGCGAACACGCCGGTGAGGCAAGCGGTCGCCACCGTCAGACGCACCACGGCACCCTGAAAGGCCGCCTTTGCCTCGGGGTCATCGTGCCACCTGGCGCCACGCTCCGACGCATCGACCGATAGCTCGGCAATCTCGACCTCGAACTCGGGCGCAGGCTCATCACGCAATTTAGCGCGGCGGACACCGTGAAGCAGCCCCACCAGCGCAATCGCACAGGCAATGAGAACAGACTGCTGGGGAATGCCCGCAGGCATCACCATATGGTTGAGCACCTGCACCAAAATGCCCACAGCATAGGAAACCGCCACGGTGCGCGCCAGGCAGGGCGTCTGCGCAAAACGCCGCGCAAGATTGGCATGGGCGGTCGATCCGCAATAGCCCAGGGCGCAGCACGCCACCAGGCCGCCGGCAATTACTACCTCAAACCGCATTGCCATAATCATCAGCAGCAACGCCGATACCAACAGCACGCCCGTAATATCGCTCGTCGCATCGATCGTCTGGGGACGGCGATAGTACAGAAATGGGCGCACGAAAAAGCCAATCACGCTCGCGCCGACAACGATGCTCTCGTAGATGACGACCTCACTCGATGGCACGAACTCGGCCATGCGCGCATCAAAGAAATACTCGCACGCCAAAAACGTGAAGAAGAACAGCGCTAGGCACAGAATCTCCCGCATGCCCCGGCGCAAATATGCGGTTGTGTCTCCCAGGTCCCTCATGGTAACCCCCACCCGCTTTGTTGTCCGGAACACCATTTTAATAAAGAACCAATCTCAATATCGAAGCCAAGTTCGAAATGTTGCAAATTCGACCCCAGCCGTCCGCATGACGCCGCGATTTTGAGCCGCATGACCCAGAAGGGGCGCGCGCAAGCTCCAACTCGGCAAGGAGTATCCCCCAACTGCCACTCATTTAAGTACGTCCCCAATGAGTACCCAATGAGTAAGCAAAGGGTGCGACGGAATGGCTCCCCTTGGCAGCTTGAAGCCGTCATGCAGGAACCATTCCGTCGCAGCCTAATGAAAGGGACTGGGTTGTAAATGTTGGAGAAGAGCCGTTAGCGCCCGGGGCCAGGATCACCAGCGCGTCGTGCTCAAAGGGATGCTGCGCCACGCGCACGGTGCCGTCACCGTTGTCACGGACGGGCAGCTTTGCGATGCGCTTGTCCTCCATGTCGAGGACCGTCGCCGTCCAGCCACGCGCGCCGTCGAGCTTAAACTTGAGCGCCGTGGTACGCGGCAGGTACGCGACGATGCGATCGCCAACGCGCGCCACACGGATGGACTCGCGCGCGTCGTCGAGGAGCTCCTGCGCCGGAACCACGGCAAGTGCATCGTCGGCAGCCGTAGCGCCTAGGGCGGCAAGCACGTGCTCGATCGCGCCAAAGTCCCACACACCCGCAAACTGCAGGCACTCTTGCCAGCGGAAGGGCATGTCAAAGCCCTCGCCCAGGACCGAACCCTGGCTGCGCGATGTTTGCCAGTTCCACACGCCGTGTGCGCCATAGGTCACGCCGGCACTGGCGCCGGCAAGAATCGACGACCATACGCTCGCGCGGCAATCCTGCGCGGTAAAACGCCAGTAGACGTTGCGCGACGCACCCATCTGCTCGTAGCAAGGCTCGGAGTTGACCATCGGCTTTTTGGGATAGTTGGCGATAAAGTCCTGCGGCAGACGCCATGCCTCGGGCTGGCCCTCGTAGTTGTGGCCGGGCTGGAACATATAAAAGTCCAGACGGTCCAGATACTGCGCCGGAATGGTGCGGTTACCGCGGTTGATATGCATGGTGCGCAGTGCCTCGGGCGCGCGCTTGACGACCTCGTCGAGGGCGTCCTCGTAATAGGCGATCGCCTCGTCGCCGGCAAAGTCGGTATCGCCCGCCACCACGTAGACGGGGTCGAACTCGCCCAGGTTCTCGACGACGCGGGCAACGTGGGCGCGAACCTCCTCACGCGGCATAATCTCGGCACCGCAACGCTCGGCGATCTTGGCACCCCAGGTACCGGGCACGTAGTTGCACCACATGAGCACGAGCGCCGGACGAATGCCGTGCTCGACGGCCGCGCGGCACATGGCGGCGGCACGATCCCAATACGCCTGGTTGGGGCAGGACCAATCAAAGTGCACGCCATCCTCGCTGGCATAGGGCCAAATGCCCAGGTCGGGACAGCAGCGATCCCACTGCGGCAACGTGTTGATCTGCAGCACGTTCATGCCCTGCTCGGCACGGCGGGTCAGGTAGTAATCCCAGTCGTTCTCGGCGATGCTCGTAAATGCGCTCCAGCACGTATCGGCAAACCAGAAGAACGGTTTGCCCTCGCACAAAAAGCCGTCCTGGCGACCGTTGGCGGTCAGCTTTCCCAAACTCATCTGCATGTCCTTTCGTTTGATAAAGGATTTGCGAACCGCCGGGGGCTTTCGCGATAACCCCGCGCGA
>URSO01000066.1 GCA_900550415.1 uncultured Collinsella sp. | reverse complement strand
GGGAGGGATTCCGCCGTAGTCGGCATTGTAGGAAAATCCAAAAGTTTAGATTTTCTCAAAATGCTTATCTTTTGGTCTTTGGTTCGGAATAGTGTAGTGCTGGCGGTCTATCTATTGTTTTCGGTTGCTTGCTTCTTTACCGTACATGAGCATTTAAGCACGGGTGATATTGTGCTTGATTTTTTCTCAGGCTCAGCATCGACCGCCCATGCCATGTTCCTGCAGGAGCTCGGAAAAGATGATCGCTATCAGTTTATCCTTGTCCAGCTTCCAGAGCCTTGTGACCCGAAACGCGACGCCTACAAGGACGGGTATGAGACTCTCTGCGACATAGGCGAAGGACGCATTCGCCGCGCAGGCGACAAAATCAAAACCGAGCTCGAGGAATCCAACCGTCAACTCAAGCTTGGCGAGGGACCCAAGCAGCTTCCCGACATCGGCTTCCGTGTGTTCGAGCTCGATGAGTCCGGCATTGAGAAGCCCGAGCCCGGTCAGCTCCTCTTCGACGTGGTCAAGCCCGATCGCTCCGATATGGATATCGTCTTCGAGATGATGCTCAAATGGGGCCTCGAGCTCACGCTGCCCGTCGAGAAGTCTGAAGCCGCGGGCTATCCCATCTGGTCCGTCGCTTGCGACGAGCTCGTCTGCTGCATGTCCCGAGGCCTCACCATTGAGGCGCTCGAGGCCATCGCCGACATGGAGCCCAGGCGCGTTCTCATCCTCGATTCCGTCCTCGACGACACCCTCAAGCTCAACGCCGTGCAGATCTTCAAGCACGCCGGCGAGCGCATGGGCTGTGAGATCGAATTGAGGACGGTCTAGCATGGCGGCGCTCGAGTTCAAGTTCTCATCCGACCAGCAGCACCAGCTGGAGGCCATCGAAGCAACCTGCGACCTGTTCCGCGGACAACAATTTATTGGCAGCGTATTCTCCGCCGATTCCGGCCGCAAAGGCCAGACGGCAATCGGCGAGCTCATGGTCGGCCACGGCAACGAGCTTCGCGTGGCGCCGGGCCAGCTCCTCGACAACCTGCACGCCGTGCAGGAGGAGGGCTGCCTCCCGGCAACCGACGTCCTCACCGATGGGCGCCTGCGAGACTTCACCGTCGAGATGGAGACCGGCACCGGCAAGACCTACGTCTACATCCGCTCCATCTACGAGCTAAACCGCCGCTACGGCATCACCAAGTTCGTTATCGTCGTGCCGAGCGTGGCCATCCGCGAGGGCGTCCTCAAGAGCCTCCAGACCACCCGCAGGCACTTCGAGACGCTCTACGACCGCACGCCGCTCGACTACTTCGTGTACGACTCGAAGGACATGGGGCCGGTGGGTAACTTCGCCACGTCGAGCTCCATCCAGGTCATGGTCATCAACATCGACGCGTTCAACAAGGGCCTCGAGAAGGATGGCACCGCGAAGGAGGGCAACCTCTTCCACCGTCCCAGCGAGAAGCTCACCGGCGGCTTCAGCCCTCGCGAGCTCGTGAGCGCCTGCAAGCCCGTCGTCATCATCGACGAGCCCCAGAGCGTCGACAACACCAAGCAGGCCAAGGCCGCCATCAAGAGCCTGAACCCGCTGTTCGTGCTGCGCTACTCGGCCACGCACAAGCAGGCCTACAACATGATCTACCGCCTCACGCCGGTCGACGCCTTCGAGCGCCACCTGGTGAAGGGCATCTGCGTGGACTCGATCAAGGCCGAGACGAACCTCAACGGCGCGTACGTGAGGCTCGAGTCCGTCAAGTCCGACCCGTTCTCCGCCAAGGTGTCCATCGACGTGCGCCAGGCCGACGGCACGCAGAAGCGCAAGGCCGTCACGGTGAAGACCGGCAACGACCTCTACCAGAAGAGCGGCGAGAACAGCGACTACGAGAGCGGCTGGGTGGTCAACAACATCGGCGCCGCAGTGGGCGACGAGTTCATAGAGTTCCAGAACGGCGAGGTGCTCGAGCTCGGCGAGGCGCTGGGCGACGTCAACGAGGAGGTCGTCAAGCGCGCGCAGATCCGCCGCACCATCGAGGACCACCTGGCCCGCCAGTTCGAGCTGTGGCCGCGCGGCGTGAAGGTGCTCTCGCTCTTCTTCATCGACCGCGTCGACCGATACCGCGTCTACGAGCCCGAAGTCCACGGCGGCCTGTACGCCCTGATGTTTGAGGAGGAGTACGCAGGTGCCCTGAACTCGAAGGCGCCTCGTCGCATCGCAAAGGCGGCGGGGATCGGCAAGGGCACGTGGCTCGAGTGCTACGAAGCCGTCGGCGCCCCGCTGGTGCGCGACCCCCACGCCGTGCACCAGGGATACTTCGCCAAGGACAAGAAGGGCAAGTTCAAGGACTCCAAGGGAGCCGCCGGCACCGCCGACGACGCCGGGGCCTTCGAGCTCATCATGCAGAAGAAGGAGACGCTCATCTCCTTCCCGGACGGCAAGGACGCGGACAAGGACGTCTCTTTCGTCTTCAGCCACTCCGCGCTCAAGGAGGGCTGGGACAACCCCAACGTGTTCCAGATCTGCACGCTCGTCGAGACAAAGGACAACCTGACCAAGCGCCAGAAGATCGGCCGCGGTCTGCGCCTGTGCGTGAACCAGGATGGCGAGCGCCTGTACGACCCAGAGGCGAACGTGCTCACCGTCATCGCGAACGAGAGCTACGACGACTTCGCCAACGGCCTGCAGAAGGAGCTTGAGGCTGAGGACTTCAAGTTCGGCGTCATCACTCCGGAGAGCTTCACGAAGGTCACGGTCAAGGGCGATGATGGCGTCGAGGAGCGCCTGGGCTACGAGAAGTCCAAGCAGGTCTACGACCACCTCGTCGCGACCGGCATGGTCGACGACAAGGGCGCGGTGACGCCCGAGCTGAAGGCGGCCGCCGAGGAGGGCAAGGTCGAGCTCCCCGCCGAGCTCGAGCCTGCCAAGGAGCAGGTCGAGGCGATCATCATCCACAAGTCCCAGAGGGTCCAGATCCGTGACAAGGCCAAGGAGGTCTCGGTCGAGCTGCAGAAGGACGTCACGCTCGACCCTGCGTTCCAGGCCCTGTGGGACCGCATCCGCCAGCGCACGCGCTTCCAGGTCGAGGTCGACTCCGGCAAGCTCATCGAACATGCCATCGAAGCTGTCGACGGCATGCTCGCCGTGCGCCCGCCCCAGGTGACGAGCGAGCGTGCCTCGCTGGGCATCGACGACGCGGGCGTGAGCGCCGAGGGCACGGGCACCTCCGTGGTGTCCGTTTCGGGAAAGGTGAAATACGACCTTCCCGACCCGATCGCAGAGCTGCAGGACGCCGTCGGGCTCACCCGCGGCACCATCAAGGCGATCCTCGAGGGCTGCAGCCGCCTCGACGAGTTCGAGATCGACCCCGCGACCTTCCTCGCGCAGGTCGGCGACAAGATCAACCGCGTGAAGAACGACCTCATCGCCCAGGGCATCAAGTACGTGCGCCTTCCCGAGGACGAGTGGTACACCATGCGCGACCTCGAGCTTGACGACTACACGGCCTACCTTGGGCAGAACGCGTGGAAGCCGGACATGACGAGCAAGAGCCTGTACAACTACGTGGTCTACGACTCGGCGGGGGTCGAGCGCTCCTTTGCCGAGGCTCTAGACAAGCAGGAGGAGGTTCTCGTGTTCGCGAAATTGCCCTCGGCGTTCAAGATCGACACGCCGCTCGGCAGTTACAACCCCGACTGGGCGTACGTCGAGGAGGCCGACGGCGAGCGCCGCGTGTACTTCGTGACCGAGACCAAGGGCGGCAAGAACGGCGAGCCCGCCCTGCGCGACGCGGAGAAGATCAAGATCGGCTGCGCCAAGAAGCACTTCGAGGCGCTGGACCTCGGAAACGACTTCCATTACAACGTGCGCACGACCTACCAATACGAGGCGGTGAAGGCTTAGGATGTCGAAGCTGCCCGGAAAGATGACGCGAAAGCAGCACTGGGTGCCGCGGTTCTACCTGCGCCATTTCGCGGATTCCTCCGGGCAGCTTCATGCCTACAGCAGACAGAAGGGCTCCTTCTTCCGCACGAATTGCGAGAACCTTTGCAGCATGCGCGATCTTTATGAGGTCGAGCATGCCGATGCGACAGGCGATGCGACAGACAGATTCTATGCGCAGAACCTCATCGAGGTTAAGCTATCTGAGCTCGAGAGCCGCATCGCGCCGCTTTACGATCGCTTTTTGGAACGCCAGAAAGAAGACCAGTGCGAAGACGAAGGGTATTCTGATGGGAAAGCCGCCGTTTGCGAGCTGGCAGCAAATATCATCGTCCGGCACCCTATCAGTATGCGCGTCGACAAGAAATGGTCACGCGAGACTGCCGAAGAGCTGCTCAGAAACGTTCATCTGACACCCTATGAGCTCGGCTTGCTCGATTGGTCGGATTGGCGCGGGGATTCCCAAGCGGTGGTCGAGCTTGCCGCCGCCGCAACCATGCTCTTCTCCAACGATGATATTGTGCCAGTTAACCGTATTCGAAAGGCTTTTTTTGAGAAGAGCTTCTCCATCCTTAGGGCACCCGTCGGCTCAGGGTTCGTTACGACGTCGATGCCTATGTTCATCATCGGGCCCGAGGACGACTCGTACGATTTTCATCTCGCGTATATGCCGTTGAGCAGTGAGTATGCTGCGGTCTTTTCAGATGACCCTCTATTTCCGCCGTTTGCGAGACTCGGTTTTTCGGGCGTCGAGTTCATGAACCGACTTCTTCTGCTTAACTGCGAGCATTGGGATGTCGCCATATCGAGGGGAAGCGGCCCGCTCGAGCACGCGGTACGCGATTGAAGTCAAGCGAACAGTGCCGAATTCATGCACGAGATGTTCACGCGCGACGGCAGGGAGCTATCCCTCGACACAGTGATCTACGACCGCTCGAAGAAGAAGGGGCAGACGATGATCGATACCATCGACCGTGGCTGCCTCGAGGGCGGCTGCCTTGATGACGAGGACCTGCGCATCATCTTCGAGCACCTTCTGGGGAGAAGACGGCAAGGACCGGGAACATTAAAGGGTCAAGCAGCGTATTGATAAAATTGACCCCGCCAGCAATAACCGCAAAGGATAGATAGGGCTTTAAGGATGGATGCAGGAAAAGCAACGATAAGCGGCGTGTTCAACGGATCGCGCCTGCTCGAAATACCTTTTTACCAAAGGGCGTACGTCTGGGGAGAAGAGCAATGGGAGCGTTTCCTCGGCGACATGGAGTTCGTCACGGCCTCGAAGCGGCCCTATTTCCTGGGCTCCATCATCCTGAAGCAGGCCTCCTCCGGCAACACCTGGTCCGAGGTCTCCGAGGTTCGCACCGTCATCGACGGCCAGCAGCGACTCACGACCATGGTCATCTTCTTCAAGGCACTCTGTGCAAAAAACGGCACCAACAATTTGTTTGAGCGAGATTTCGTCCTGGAGACCGGCGATGTCGCCTTGCGGCACGGCAAGTACGACCGGCAGGATTTCGAAAAGGTCGTCAGCGCCACGGGCTGCGAACCCCTCGAGGGCTCCTCGGCCATCGTCCTTGCCTACAACTACTTCCTCAAGAATATCGACCCGGAGAAGGTCGACAGGAACACGATCAAGTCGAACGTCCAGTTCGTCTGCATCGATCTTACCGAGGGCGAGGACGAGCAGCAGATATTCGACACCATCAACTCGCTCGGGGTGCGCCTGACGACGGCGGAGCTCCTTAAGAACTACTTCTTCAACCGCGAGAACGAGCAGGCGTTCAAGGAGTGCTGGGAAGACGTCTTCGAGCCCACGGCTGAGAAGAGGGAGTATTGGGAGCAGGAGATCGTTACCGGGCGCATCAAGCGCACGCTCGTCGACCTCTTCTTCGACGCGTTCCTCCAGATTCTGGTCCAGGACAAGAGGCGTGGCGTCACGACCGAGGACAAGCTCTTCTATTCGCGTACTTCGAACCTCTTCCAGTCCTACAAGGATTTCATCGGCAGGTACTGCAACGGCGACAAGGTCGAGATTCTCGACAACATGAAGGCGTATGCCGAGGCGTTCGAGTCCACGTTCGACCCTGGCTACTGCGACGCGGACATCCCCTCCGCTTCCGGCGTCGAGCGCCTGAACGTGCTGATATTCGGCCTCAAGAACTCGACGCTCATCCCGTACGTGCTCTACGTTCGAAAGAACGCGGAGTCTTCGAGCGAGGAATCTAAGATCTACGCCCTGCTTGAGAGCTACATCGTCCGCCGAATGCTGGTTCAGGCGACCACGAAGAACTACAACAGGCTGTTCACCTCGCTGATCTTGAACGAGGTGAAGGACGCGGAGGCGCTGAGGAAGGCTCTCGAAGCCAATGACGAGGCGACGACGTACATGCCCGGCGACGCCGAGGTTCGAGCGGCATTCGAGGAATCGTGTCTGTACAACCTCCAGTCCAAGGGCGTCCTCTATCTGCTGGAAAGCGCCATTCGTCCGGGCATGAGCAGCACGGCCCTGCTCGGGTTCAACCAGTACACCCTCGAGCACATGATGCCCAAGAAGTGGCGCAACAAATGGGGAGCCCTCGACGATGAGGCTGCCACGCGAAGGGACCGGAAGCTCCTCACGCTCGGCAACCTCGCCATCATCACGCATTCGCTCAACGCCTCCATCCGCGATGCCGATTGGCCCACCAAGAAGCAGGGAAAGGGATACAAGGACGGCCTTGCCCTCTGCGCCGCCGGCCTTGCGACCATGGCCGGCGCCCTAGAGAAGGAGTCTTGGAACGAGGGCGATATCGCCGATCGCGCCGAACGGCTTGCGGACAAGGCGTTGGAGGTCTGGCGCTAGGCCCTACCTGCGTCCCATCTCGAAGATGCTTGCGGTGTCGGAACCCGCATCGATGACGGATGGAACCGGCTCTTCCAAAAACGTAGTTCGTGGCGATGTCTCTTCCGTCGGCGCGTCAAGAGGCTCGCCGAGCGCTAGGAAGAACCTCATCACGTGCTCAATTCTCTGTTGCAGGGACTCGCTCAGCTCGCCGTAGGAGGCCGCCAGCCGCACCTCCTTGGCCAATTCCGCCATCGAGTCCCTCAGTGCCTTCTGCACGCTCACGGAGGGCCTCACCTCGACCTGGGTATCGGTGAGCTTGGCGATGATGTAGTCCTGCCTGTTCATGCCGCTCCAGGCTGCCATCTCGCATATGAGCTTGCGCTCCTCGGGCGTGCAGCGGAACGCCATCGTCTTGCTGCGCTTGCGGGCGCTGTTCTCGCACGGCATCCTTCTTACCCCCTCGCCCCGTCGAGCGCGGCGGCCATCTCGTCCTGCTTCGTGGGGAACAGGTGCGCGTAGCGGTAGGTGATGTCCACCGCCTCGTGGCCCATGCGCTCGGCGATGGCCAGCGCGGAGAAGCCCATCTCTATCAGCAGGCTCACATGGCTGTGGCGTATGTCGTGTATGCGGATGCGCTTCACGCCCGACGCCTTGCACCCGCGCTCCATCTCGTGGGCCAGGAAGTGCTTGGTCACGGCGAACAGGCGCTCGTCGGGGGCGACGTCGTCGCGCATCTCGATGAAGTCCGCCATCTCGTCGCGCAGGAAGGCGGGCATGACGATCGTGCGCACGGACTTGGGCGTCTTGGGGTCGGTCACGGTGTCAACGCCGTTGAGGCTCTGGTACGACTTGTTGATGCGCAGCCGCGAGCTCTCCAGCATGAAGTCGGACGGCGTGAGCGCCAGGAGCTCGCCGCAGCGTATGCCCGTCCAGTAAAGCAGCTCGAAGGCGTGGAATGAGAGAGGCTTGTCCATGACGGCCTCGCTGAACCTCAGGTACTCGTCCTTGGTCCAGAACTGCATCTCGCCGCCCTTCTTCGAGCCTATCTTGTCGACCCTGCGCACCGGGTTGTCGCTGAGGCCGTAGTAGCGCTCGGCGTGGTTGAAGATGGCGTTGAGCTGGTTGTTCACTGTGCGCAGGTACGTCGGTGCCCAGGGCTTCCCGTCGGCGTCCCGGTGCTCGGTGAGCTCGTTTTGCCACCTGATGACGTCGATCGGCCTCACGTCGCACATGCGCATGTCCCCGAAGAACGGCACGAGCTTGTCGTTGATGATGTACTCCTTGGTGATCCACGTGTGCTCGCGTATGCGCGGCTTCACCTCGGAGGCGTACACCTCGACGAACTCGGAGAACGTCATGTCCATGGCCCCGCCGTTAAGGCTCTTGAACTGGCTCTCCCACACTGCGGCCTCCACCTCGGAGGAGAAGCCGCGCTTCGTCTTGTGGCGCTTCGAGCCGCGGGCATCGCGGTAGTAGCACTGCACGTAGAACGTGCCGTTGTTGCCATCCTTGTACACGGGCATGTCAGTCCACCTCCGGGAAGTACAGGGAGTCGAAGACGTCGCTTCTAACACGCCCGCGGATCACCACGCGCCCGCGCGCCTCCTGCTCGGCGTTTATCTTCCTGATCACCTCGTAGGCGCTGCCTTTCTTGATCCTCAGCAGCTCCGCGACCTCGTCGGCGTCCAGCATGTGCGGCCTCGGCGTCTTCGCCACCTTCTCGTCCATGGCTCCTCCCATCAATAGCGTACGGATACGTACGGTTTACAGATTCAGAGTAAACGTACATATCTGTACTGTCAATAGAATTGCGTACATTTGCGTACGCTGATAAGATGTGCTGGTACGTATTTCCAGGAGGAGGGCGCATGTCCGTAGGCGAGAACATAAGGCGTTACCGCAAGTCGCGCGGCATGACGCAGGCGCAGCTCGCCGAGGCCGTCGGCCTGACCGAGGGGGCCGTGCGCCATTACGAGAGCGGCATCCGCGCCGTCAAGCCCGAGCTGCTCGAGTCCATCTCCGCGGCGCTCGGCGTGTCCGTCAACGCCCTCAAGGATTACGGCGTCGAGACCGCGGGCGACCTCATGTCGCTGCTCGTGCGGCTCGAGGACTCCTTCGGCATCGTGCCCGCAGCCGACGGCACGGGCCTCTCCCTGAACCCCAAGGCGCCGCACGCGCCCAAAGCCGCGATGGCGATCGAACTGTGGGCAGAGAAGCGCGCGCAGCTCGAAAACGGCAAGATCGACGCCGACGAATACGAGGACTGGAAAGCCTCGCTGTAGCGGCTCTCCGCATTTCGCGATCAACGCAACCGAATCAGGACGGTGGACCAGGCGGCGAGCGCCGCTCGGGCCTGCGCATGCTGAGTTTTTACTCCCCATTGCATGCCAAGGCATTTCCGGCGCACCTGGGGAGTAAACGACGCGGTGGCTTACACGGCGGCACGCGGCATCACGCCGCGGCATTTCCCCTGGTTACTCCCGTTTTCATTGAGGCGGCGAGATTCTTTACTCCCCATTAACCACCTGGGAAAACGCCGTGCGGAGACCGCAAAAACGCCTATTGAGTTCGATTTGAGTTTCACAGGCCCCGAAACGGCCCCGTTTGGCTCTCGGAGACAAAAATCGCGCGTCTACTCACTTGGGATGAATCCTTACTCCCGTTCCTCCGAATGCCGCACCGTGCCTTGCCGTCTTGAAACACGGGGGAGTAAATTGCGAAATCGCAGGTGAAAGGGAGTAAAACGACAAAGAAAAAGCCTCCGTCCCAACGCGGGAACGGAGGCTCGGTTATCGTATTTACTCACCAACATCGCTGGCGGCTTTGCCATGACTCTCGTACGAAACGAAACTCAGCGGCACAGTGCGGCACTCAAAAATGCAGGTCAGAACCCTATCAGCCTACTCCCACTCGATCGTCGCGGGCGGCTTGGACGTGATGTCGTAGCAGACGCGGTTGGCGCCAGGGACCTCGGCAACGATGCGGCCGGAGATGCGGGCCAGGACGTCGTAGGGCAGCTTGGCCCAGTCGGCGGTCATGGCGTCGCTGGACTCCACGGCGCGCAAGATGATCGGGCGCTGATAGGTGCGCTCGTCGCCCATAACGCCAACGGACTTGATGTCGGGCAGGACCGCAAAATACTGCCAGCAGCTGTGCTCGGAGTTGCGCTCGCCGGTCTGCTCAAACAGACGCTGGTTATAGGCGTCGAGCTCCTCGCGCACGATGGCGTCGGCATTCTTGAGGATCTCGAGCTTCTCCTTGTCGACCGCACCGATGATGCGGATGGCAAGACCCGGGCCCGGGAAGGGCTGACGGAACACGATGTGACCCGGCAGGCCGAGCGCAAGGCCAAGCGCGCGGACCTCGTCCTTAAAGAAGTGATCGAGCGGCTCGATAAGGTCGAAGTGCACGCCCTCGGGGAACGGAATCAGGTTGTGGTGGCTCTTGATGGTGGCCGTCTTGCCGCCCGTCTTGCGAGCGCCGGACTCGATGATGTCGGGGTAGATGGTGCCCTGGGCCAGGTACTTCACCGGACGGCCGTCGGTCTCCAGATCCTTGGCGACGGCGAAGAACTCGTTCCAGACATCGTTGAACTCCTTGTACCAGCGCACGTCATTGATATAGACCTCGATGGAGATGAGATCCTCGAGCGTGGCGCCCGCGGTCTCGAGAATGGTCTGGATGTTCTTCAGGCACATAAGAGCCTGATCGTGCATGCCGACGGCCCACTCGTTGGTGACGAAGTCCTTGGGGGAGACTCCGGAGGTAATGATGTAATCGCCGATCTGGAGGACGGAGTTCAGCTTATGGACGGGAACCTTGATCCCTTCGCCGCGAATGACTTTCTTTTCGAGCATGTTGCAATACTCCCTTTCTAAAAATAAAATTCTTATTCTAATCGTATTTGCACACCGGTATACCGGTAATTTTGAGCCTACACGCTTTACCGGGAAATGTCAAGAGAAAAGTTGCTCTTTGTGAGTTAAGTAGAAAAAGGCGGCGCGGCGCTGTTGATAATTGCTAAATTGTCAAAACCGGCTTGACTTTGCCGAAAAATACGAATATAATTCAATCAACTCAACAAAAACATGGCCGTGGACACGGCTGGATCCGCTGAGTTTTTCGATACGGGAAGCGCTCCGTGTAAGAATGAAATGCAACGGATGCAGCTCTTTGTCCACGGTTTTTTGTCTTATGACCGGTATACCGGTACACAAAAGTGCACTCCCCTCGGGAGGAGAAGGATAAAACACCGAAAATGGTGGCCGATCCTGAGGCTGGGGGTTACGCTCTGTACAACATTTCCGGCGTCCCGGCCTACGGCGACTCCCGCGGCGCAGGCATCCGGAACATCCTGGGCTTTGTACTGATGCGGAGCATCAGCTACATCTTTTATATGTTGTTATGGACATCGAGCCTCCCAAGCTTATCTCCATAATGATCATCTTCTCCATCGGTATGTACTTCTCAGCGGTGTCGATGGTCGTCGTTTTCCTGCTTACCCATAAGCTGGAGAAAGAGAATCCCGCATTCTTTGAGGATATGGAAGACAGCCTCTGGAAAATAAACCATATGCGATCCATGGGTTCGTATCCATGCGGAACAAACAGACGAAAAGGGGGATTTTTATGTCAGTTACGGTGACGATCAACGCCAAACCCTACGAGGTGGCGGACGAGCACCTGGAAATGAGCCTTCTGCGTTATCTGCGCGAGGTGCTCGGTCTGACCGGTGCGAAGTGCGGCTGCGACCGCGGCCA
>URSO01000065.1 GCA_900550415.1 uncultured Collinsella sp. | reverse complement strand
AAAGGGCGGAGGCGGGGCATGCCCCGCCTCTTACACCACATCTCTGCGCGCTACCGGGTGAAGCATGGAACAGCCCCCGTTTTGGCTCTGATGACGCTAAAACGGGGGCTGTTTCTTGCTTTTTCGTCTCTGAGGGGCATCCGGAACGGTGGAATTTGCAGAATACTCGCGATTTTGCACGTCGCGAGAGGGGGGACCCTTGCTTTGGCGGTTTACTTCCCCTGCACCATGGTGAGGGAGATCTTCTTGCGGTCGCGATCGACCTTTTCTACCCATACCTTCACCGTGTCGCCGACGCGCACCACGTCGCTGGGGTGCTTGACGAAGCGGCTGGCCAGTTTGGAGATGTGCACGAGGCCGTCCTGATGCACGCCCACGTCGACGAAGGCGCCAAAGTCCACAACGTTGCGCACCGTGCCCTTGAGCTCCATGCCGGGCTCCAGGTCGTCGATGGAAAGCGCCGAGCGGCTAAAGACAACCTCGGGAGCGTCGTCGCGCGGGTCGCGGCCGGGCTTCTTGAGCTCGTTGACAATGTCGATGAGCGTCAGGGTGCCGCAGTCCAGGTCGCTTGTCAGCGCCGAGATGCTGCCCAGGCGGCGCTCGATGTCGGGCACGCCGCCGCGGCTGAGCTCGCTTGCCGCAACGCCGGCGCGCTCCAGGACGGCCGTGGCCACCTCGTAGCTCTCGGGGTGGACGCTTGTCGCGTCGAGCGGGTTCTTACCGCCGCTAATACGCAGGAAACCTGCGGCGTTGAGGTACGCCTTGGGTCCCAGCTTGGGGACCTTCTTGAGCTGGCGGCGATCGGTAAAGGCGCCGTTTTCCTCGCGGTAGGCCACGATGTTTTTGGCTACGCTTGGCGTAATGCCCGACACGTAGCCCAGCAGGCTCGCGCTCGCGGTGTTGACGTCGACGCCCACGCGGTTGACGACGTCCTCCACCACGTGGCCCAGGGTGCGCGAGAGTTCGGCCTGGTCAAGGTCGTGCTGGTATTGACCCACGCCGATGGACTGGGGCGGAATCTTGACGAGCTCTGCCAGCGGGTCTTGCAGGCGGCGGCCCAGGCTCATGGCGCCGCGCACGGTGACGTCCAGGTCGGGATACTCCTGGCTTGCGAGCTCGGAAGCGGAGTACACCGATGCGCCGGCCTCGTTGACGATGGTGTAGCGAAGGCTGGGCGCCTGCTCGGAGATGAACTCCGAGACGACTTCCTCGGTCTCGCGGCTGGCGGTGCCGTTGCCGATGACGATGGTGTTGACGCCGTCTTTCTTGACGAGGCGGGCGAGCTCGCGCTTGGTGCCGGCGACGTCGTGGCGCGGCTTGGTGGGGTAGACCACGCCGTGGTCGAGTAGCTTGCCGGTCTCGTCCATGACGGCGACCTTGCAGCCGGTGCGGTAGCCCGGGTCGAGCGCGAGCACGCGGGCGCCGCGGACGGGGCGTGCCGAGAGCAGGCCCTCGAGATTCTTGGCAAAGACGTTGATGGCCTCGGTCTGCGCGCGGACGGTGAGCTTGGCGCGGGCCTCGCGCTCCAGCGAGGGGGCCATGAGGCGCTTGTAACCATCGGCGATGGCTGCGTCAAAGACGGGAGCAAACACGCCCTGGCGTCGGGGCCAACGGCTGCCGAGGCGCGCCGTGGCGGCAGCGCCGTCGACGTTCACGCGCACGCGGAGCTTACCCTCGCGCTCACCGCGGTCGATAGCCAGCACGCGGTGGTTAGGGATGCGGCGCAGCGGCTCGTCAAAGTTGTAGTAAGGCTCGTAGGGAGTTTTCTCCGCGGGGTCGGTGGCCTCGACGACGATGTCGGCAGTGTTTTGCGTAAAGGCGCGCAGGTCGGCGACGTTCTCGGGGTCCTCGGCCACCGTCTCGGCCACGATGTCCGCCGCACCGGCGAGCGCCTTCTCGGGCGTGTCGAAGCCGGCCTCCTCGTTGACGTATGCCGCGGCGACGTCGAGTGCGCTGCCCTTGGCCGAGGCCTGCATGATGATCATGTTGGCGAGCGGCTCCAGACCTGCCTCGCGGGCCTTCTGCGCGCGAGTCATGCGCTTTTTGCGGTAGGGCTTGTAGAGGTCCTCGACACGCTGGAGCTGCGTGGCCTCGCGAATCTGCTGCTCGAGTTCGGGCGTGAGCTTGCCCTGGGCGTCGATGAGCAAGATAACGTCTTCCTTGCGCTGCTCAAGATTGCGCAGGTAGGACAGGCGCTCGTCGAGCGCGCGCAGGGCAACGTCGTCCATGCCGCCCGTTGCCTCCTTGCGGTAGCGCGAGATAAAGGGGATGGTGTTGCCCTCGTCGATGAGCTTGACGGCTGCCTCGACGTTGGCGGCCTTAAGGTTGAGCTCGCAGGCGAGCTGGGCGATAAGATCCATGGGACTTCCTGTCTGTGAGTACGTTACAGGTGCATGAGCCACCCAGTCTACCACCCGCCCGCGCCGCGGCTGCAAAGAAAGCCCCGCGGGCAGGAGGCTGCTCGCGGGGCAAAGAAGAGGGGCTTATTTGTGGCGGACCGAGGGGCTCGGCATGGGGTTTCTGTCGCGGCCGCTCTTAAGGCGTTACAGCTCGACGAGCTGGCCGGTCTCGGCGGCCTCCTTGACGGCGTTGAGAAGCGTGAGCGTCTTGACGTTGTCGGCCGGCGTCACGACGGGCTCGACCTCGCGGCGGACGACCTTCACAAAGTGCTTGAGCTGCATCTTGTGGGGAAGCGCCGGGTCGACGGCCGGAATCTCCATCTGCAGCGGCTTGTGCCAGTTAGAGGCGCCGTCGTAGGAGAACTGGTGCAGGCGGGGCAGCGACAGGGCGCCCTTGGTGCCGCCGATAAAGTAGGCGTCGGCGTCGAAGGGGCGGTACTGCGGATCCTCGCGAGCGGTTGCCTCCCAGTTCCAAGGGCTGGCGGTGGCGTCGGAGATGGTCATGCTCGCAAGCGCGCCATCGGCAAAACGGACGTTGACCACGGCGGAGTCCTCGGTCTCAAAACCGCGGGCGGCGCTGGACTGCATACCCTGGACGGCAACGGGCTCGCCCAGCAGGTAACGGAGCAGGTCGACGTCGTGCACCAGGTTGACCAGAATCGGGCCGGCACCCTTCTTGCGGCGCCACTCGACGTCGAAGTACTCGTCGTTCTTATAGATCATGTAGTGGAAGCTCGACACGGTGAGCTTGCCCAGCTCGCCGGACTCGATGATCTCCTTGGCCTTGTTCACAAACGGGTTGTGGCGACGGTGCTGACCCACGAGTACGGGCACGCCGGCGGTCTCGGCCTCGGCGGCGAAGGCCTGGGCATCCTCGAGATCGTTGGAGATCGGCTTTTCGACCAGCGGCACGATGTTGCGCTTGATGGCCTCGCGGGCAACGCCCAGGTGCAGGTCGTTGGGGGTGGCGATGATGACGGCCTCGGGCTTGACCTCGTCCATCATCTGGGCGGGATCGGTAAAGAACGGCACGCCGGCGGCCTCGGCCGTGGCGCGGGCGCCCTCAAAGGCGTCGGCGATGGCGACGAGCTCGGCCTCGGGCTCCTCGGTGACAAAGCGGATGTGGTTGCGGCCCATGGCGCCGGCGCCGATGACGGCAATGCGGACGGGGTTGAGCTCAGACATTTCGACTCCTTAATGCTGGTGGCTGGCGAATGTGGCAAAGGGACTGTCCCTTTGCCACATTGGTATAACTAGGCGGACTTCTTCTTGCTGTCGGAGACCATCATGTAGACGGTGAGTACGACGGCGATGGCGGCGATCACGATGGCGCCGTAGAAGGACTGCTGGTAGGCGGCGCTGCCGGCCTCGGCGTGATACAGCACGGCGGTGATGGGCTGGCTGATCCAGGTAGAAGCGGCATAGCCCAAGAACATGATGCCGTAGTTGACACCGATGTTGCTGGTGCCAAAGGCGCCACCGGTAAGCGGCGGGTAGATGACGAGCAGGGCGCCAAAGCTAAAGCCAAGCAGGGCGAGCGCCACAAAGAACATGCTCTGCGTAAAGCTCATCGACATGATGACGAGCGCGACGATGGTGACGACAAGGCTGATGAGCAGCGACTTGTAGGCGCCGAGCTTGTCGATGATCTGGCCAAAGGACAGACGGCCGACCAGGTTGGCGCAGGTGTTGACGGAGACCACCACACCGCCGAGGGCGACGGCCGCGGCGCTCGTGGGGTCGGCGAAGAGCTGGACGGCGGCGATGGAGGCAACCTTGCCCACAAGCAGGGTGCCTGCAGTGGCAGCAAAGGCGAAGGTGACGATGAGGACCCAGAAGCGCGGGGTCTTGACCATCTCGCCCGGGGTGAGGTCACCGAAGGTGCCGGCGTGCGCGCCGCCCTTGGGGGCCTCGAAGCCCTCGGGCAGCCAACCGGCCTCGGGGGCCTTCAGGAACAGGGCGGAGGCGGCGATCGTCACAAAGAAGATGACGCCGAGTGCCTTGAGGGCGCCAAAGATGCCCAGGCTCGGGATGAGCAGCGAGGCGAGCACCGGGGACAGCACGGCGGGACCGGCGGTCGAAGCGGCCAGGGTGATGCCGGAGGCGAGGCCCTTCTTGTCGATGAACCACTTTTGGCCGGTGGTGAGTGCCGGGTTGTAGCCCAGGCCGTTGCCGATGGCGGCGACGAGCGAGAACCACAGGTAGAACTGCCACGGCTCGGTGACGGTGCCGGACATGAACCAGCCCAGGCCGTAGCACACGGCGGCAGCGATCACGACGTTGCGCGGGCCGATCTTATCGGAGATGCGGCCGGCGAAGATGCCCGTCACGGCCATGATGGTCTGGAAGACCGGGAAAGCCCAGGTAAGGGCGCTCGACCACTCGGGGTAGACGGCGAGCAGGTTCTTGCTCACGACGGAATACAGCGCGATGGAGCTGATGAAGAACATGGTGACGCACGCGGCGGAAAGCACGACGGCGCGACCCTTGTTGGAGTTGTTGGAAGCCATTGGACTCTTTCTAATCGATACGGGGGAGGGGAGGGGCAAACGCCGCTGAGGTGCTTGCCCCGCGCCCCTTTCTACCGGGCTGGTTTACTGGTCAGTCGGCTTTGCGACGCCGGACTCATCGGACCAGAGCTCGACGCCCTTGTTCTTGAGGTAGTTGTCGGCAAAGGCGCGGCGGCCGCCGGGCTTGGCGGTGAGGTCGCCCATCATGTTGGAGAAGCCGCCGTCGACCTTGATGGCGTCGCCGGTGGTAAAGTCCGAGCGCTTGGACGCCAGGAACATGACGGCGTTGGCGATATCGCTGACCTCGCCGATGCGGCGCGTGGCGATGAGGCGGCTGCGGCTCTTCTCGACCTCGGGATCGGCGTAAAAGCTTGCCGACATGGGTGTCTTGACAAAGCAGGGCTCGACGCAGTTGGAGCGGACGCCGTAGGGGCCCCACTCGGCGGCGAGCATCTTGGACATCATGTTGACGCCCGCCTTGGTGGAGCTGTACACGCCCGAGAACGTCTCGGGGGAGTGGCTGGCAACGGTCGAGATGTGCACTAGGCGGCCCTGGCCGGCCTTGATCATCTCGCGACCAAAGCGCTGCGAGGTGATGAAGTAGCCGGTGAGGTTGACGTTGAGCACCTGCTCCCAGTCGCTTAGCGGCAGGTCCTCCATGGCGGCGAAGCGCAGGATGCCGGCGGTGTTGACGAGAACGTCGACGCGGCCGAAGTTGGCGATGGTGGCGTCGACGGCAGCCTGAACCTCGGCCTCGTCGGTGGCGTTCATCTTGTAGCCCTCGGCGTGGATACCAAACTCGGCGGCGAGGTCGGCGGCTGCTGCCTTGACCTTCTCCTCGTCTAGGTCGAGCAAGACGACGTTGGCGCCGTTGCGGGCGAACTCGCGGCAAATCTCGACGCCCATACCGCCGAGCGCGCCGGTCACGGCGCAGACATCGCCCTCGAGCTTAAGCCAATTGCTCATAGGAACTTCCCTTCTTGTGCCTCCCGGTGGGTCGCTCCCATTAATCGACCCACGTGGTTTTCGCTGGTTATCGTATGCTTTGCATTTGCGCAGGTGAATTGCATATTTGTTAGAATGGCGTTAACCATAGGTTTACACTGTGCGATGCAGTTTATTCTCAATTGAGCGCATGACCTGCGAAAACAACCTCCTGTGGCACCATGTGGCCACGGGCGCGAAAACGGGAGATTGACGTGTACGATCGACGACTTGAGGCCATATCGGCCGCCGCGGAGCTGGGAAGCTTCTCGCGCGCGGCGGCAAAACTACGTGTGTCGACCCCGGCTCTCGTCAAACAGGTGTCGGGGTTCGAGGCCGAGTTTGGCATCACGTTGTTCGAGCGCTCGCATTCGGGCGTTAAGGTGACGCCGGCGGGTGCGCTGCTGGTAGACGATGCGCGCTCGATCATGCGTCAGTCCGAGGATGCGTTGCGCCGTGCCCGACGCGCAGCGGGCGATGGCGGCGCCGTGCGTCTGGGCGTGTCGATGATGTGCCCGGGGCGCCAAACGCTGTCGATGTGGCCGAGTGTGCACGAGCTGGAGCCGTCGCTGCGCTTTGAGATTGTGCCGGTGAGTGACCTCTACGATGAGCGCGAGACCGTCATGCGCAGTCTTGGTCGCGAAGTGGATGTAGTGCAGTCGAGTTTTTCGACCCCGCGCTGGGGCGACGCCTGCCAAAAGCTCCTTATCGTCAACGTACCGTTTTATATTGATGTGCCGCGCACGAGCCCGCTTGCGCGCAAGACGCGCATCACGGTTGCCGACCTGGAGGGCATGCGCCTGCGCGTGCTCCGTCACGGCAACGACGCTATGGACAGCCTGCGCATCGACCTGTTGGCCGACGGCGGCGTGGACGTGATCGACGTGGATAGCTTCGACTTTGCGCTCTTTAACGAGGCGGAGGAAAAGGGCGATGCGGTGCTCACCTGCGGAGCATGGTCGGGCGTGCACCCGGCCTTTGTGGGCGTACCGTTTCTATGCGGTCGCGAGGTGCCGGTCTATTTGCACTACCCGCTCGAGCCCACCCTCCAAGTCCAAAAATTCGTCAACGCCATGGCCCAGCTTCTCACCTAGCTCACCTGGGACGGGGCTCTTTTAGTTACTTTTATTCCGCTCTAAATGACGGGCGATTGCGCGCAGGAGGGTGCCCCGGGGGCGGCGGGGTATTTCCTCCGCGCGCAGTTTCGCAGCGCAGCGAGAATGTTTGAGCACGGAGGAATTACCCCGCCGCCCCCGGGGCACCCTCCGTGGAACAAACCTGCCTACTCCAGCTCAAACGCTCCCGTGTACAGCTGGTAGTAATACCCGCGCTTGGCGATCAGCTCGTCGTGGTTGCCGCGCTCGATGATGCGGCCGTGGTCCAGGCAGATGATCGCGTCGGAGTTGCGCACGGTGGACAGGCGGTGCGCGATGACAAACGTCGTGCGGCCCTCCATGAGTTTATCCATGCCCGCCTGCACGATAGCCTCGGTGCGGGTGTCGATGGAGCTCGTTGCCTCGTCCAGAATCATTGCCGGCGGATCGGCGACGGCAGCGCGGGCGATCGAGATCAGCTGGCGCTGGCCCTGCGACAGCTGGGCGCCGTTGCCGGTGAGCATGGTGTCATAGCCGTCGGGCAGGCGGGTGATAAAGTCGTCCGCGCCCGCGAGCTTGGCCGCCGCGATGCACTCCTCGTCGGTCGCATCCAGGTTGCCGTAGCGGATGTTATCCATCACGGTGCCGGTGAACAGGTTCACGTCCTGCAGCACGACGCCCAGGCTTCGGCGCAGGTCGGCCTTGCGGATCTTGTTGACGTTGATGCCGTCGTAGCGGATCTTGCCGTCGGCGATGTCGTAGAAGCGGTTGATGAGGTTGGTGATGGTCGTCTTGCCGGCACCGGTGGCGCCGACAAACGCGACCTTCTGGCCCGGCTTGGCAAACACGGACACGCCGTGCAGCACCTCGTGGTCGGGCGTGTAGCCAAAGTCGACGTTGTCCATGACCAGGTCGCCGCGCAGCGGTACGTACTCGATCTCGCCGGTTGCGCGGTGCGGATGTTTCCATGCCCACATGCCGGTGTGGTGGTCAGCCTCCTCGAACTCCCAAGTCTCGGGGTTCACCTGTGCGTTGACGAGCGTCACGTAGCCTTCGTCGGCCTCGGGCTTCTCGTCGATGAGCTCAAAGATGCGGTCGGCGCCGGCGAGGCCCATGACCACGGCGTTGATCTGCTGCGAGATCTGGCCGATCTGTCCGCAGAACTGCTTGGTCATGTTGAGGAACGGCACCACGACGGCGATGGACAGCGCCATGCCCGAGATGCTCAGGTTGGGCACGCCCAGTGCCAGGAAAATGCCGCCGGCAAGGGCCACCAGCACGTAGAGCAGGTTGCCCAGGTTCATAAGGATGGGCATGAGGATGTTGGCGTACATGTTGGCCTTTTGCGAGACCTCGAAGAGCTTCTCGTTGCGCTCGTCAAAATCGGCCTCGGCGGCAGACTCGTGGCAGAACGCCTTGACGACCTTCTGGCCGTTCATGACCTCCTCGATATGGCCCTCGACCACGCCGAGCTCGGTCTGCTGCGCAATGAAGAAACGCGCGGAGTTGGAGCCGAGCAGCTTGGTCATAAAGGTCATAAAGGCGACGCCGGCGATGATGACCAGGCACATCCACACGCTGTAGTACAGCATGATAAAGAACACCGTGACAATGATGATGATCGTCATGAGCAGGTTGGGCAGCGACTGACTGATCATCTGGCGCAGCGTATCGATGTCGTTGGTGTAGTGGCTCATGATATCGCCGCGCTGGTGCGTGTCGAAGTAGCGGATCGGTAGGTCCTGCATGCGGTTGAACATCATCTCGCGCAGCTTCTCGAGCGAGCCCTGCGTGACGATAGCCATGGCGCGGTTCCAGAAGAGCGAGGACAGGACACCGACGCCGTAGATGCAGGCGAGGGTGGTCACGAGCTGCAGAATCTTGGGCTGTGCGGCTTCCCAATCGCCCGACTGCCACGATTCGCTAATAATCTGCAGGGCGCTCTGCAGGAAGGTCGCGCCGATGGAGTTGATGATGGCGCAGAGCACCACGCCGGCGACGACAAGGGGCAAAAGCACGGGATAGAAGCCAAAGAGCGTCTTGATGAGGCGCGACATGGTGCCGCCCTTGCGGTTGAGCGCGCGCTCGGCGGTCGTTGCCTTACTCATGGGCCTCGCCTCCTTCCTGGGTCTGAGCTTGCGTTGCGGTCATGTCGGTGTTGTCTGCCGCCGTGTTCGCGTCGCCAGAGACGTCGTCGGCGTCTTGCGTACCTTCGGCAGACATCTTGTTTTGCGAGGTAAAGGTCTCGCGGTAGATCTCGCTCGTCTTAAGCAGCTCGTCATGGGTGCCGATCTGCGCGATACGGCCGCCCTCCATGACGATGATGCGGTCTGCGTCCTGCACGGAGCTGATGCGCTGGGCGATGATGAGCTTGGTCGTGTTGGGCAGATAGCTTGCCAGTCCTGCGCGGATCTTTGCGTCGGTCTTGGTGTCGACGGCGCTGGTGGAGTCGTCCAGGATCAAGATCTTGGGGCGACGCAGCAGGGCGCGTGCAATGCACAGGCGCTGCTTCTGACCGCCCGAAACATTAGAGCCGCCCTGTTCGATCCAGGTGTCGTAGCCCTTGGGGAAACCGTCGACAAACTCGTCGGCGCAGGCCAGATGCGCTGCCTCGCGGACTTCCTCGTCGGTGGCGTTCGGGTCGCCCCAACGCAGGTTCTCGGCGATGGTGCCGCTAAACAGCACGTTTTTCTGCAGCACCATGGCGACCTGGTGACGCAGCGCGTCCAGGTCGTAGTCGCGCACGTCCACGCCGCCCACGCGCACAGCGCCTTCGGTGGTGTCGTACAGGCGGGCGATGAGGTTAACGAGCGTGGACTTGGCCGAGCCGGTGCCGCCGATGATGCCGATGGTCTCGCCGCTCGTAATGTGCAGGTCGATATCGTCGAGCGCCTGGCGTTTCGCATGCGCGGAATACTTAAAGCTCACGTGGTCAAAGTCGATGGAACCGTCGGCAACCTCGAGCACGGGCTCGGCGGGATTGGCGATCGTGGGCTCGGCGGCCAGCACCTCGGCAATGCGGTGTGCCGATTCGTCGGCCATGGTCACCATGACAAAGATCATCGACAGCTGCATCAGGCTCATGAGAATCTGGAAACCATAGGTAAAGGTCGAGGAGAGCTGGCCCACGTCGAACAGCGTGCCCTGGCTCGTGATGATGAGCTTGGAGCCTAGGTAGATGATGACGACAAACGCGCCGTTGACGCAGATGTTCATCATGGGGTTGTTAAAGGCGAGCAGCTTCTCGGCGCGGGTGAAGTCCATCTGGACGTCGCGCGCGGCGGTCGCGAACTTCTCCTTCTCAAAGTCTTCGCGCACATAGCTCTTGACCACGCGCATGCCGGTGACGTTTTCCTCGACGGACTCGTTAAGGGCATCGTACTTGTGGAACACGCGCGAGAAGATGGGGCGCACCTTAAAGATGATAAAGAACAGTCCAAAGCCCAGCAGCGGAATGATGACCAGGTAGACCATGGCGACGCTGCCGCCCATGATAAACGCCATGGTAAAGGCGAAGATCAATACCAGCGGCGCGCGCACGGCGATACGGATGATCATCATAAAGGCCTGCTGCACGTTGTTGATATCGGTGGTCAGGCGCGTGACGAGCGAGGAGCTCGAGAACTCATCGATGTTGGCAAAGCTGAACGTCTGGATCTTGTAGAACAGGTCGTGACGCAGGTTCTTGGCGAATCCGCAGCTCGCATGGCTGCAGGTGACACCAGCCGCGGCGCCAAAAGCAAGCGACGTCAGCGCGATGAGCACCAAAAAGCCTGCGGTGGGAAGCATCTCGGCTACGGTGGCGCCGTCTTTGATGGCGTCGATCAGGTTGGCGGTGATAAATGGAATCAGCATCTCGCAGAGCACCTCGCCAAGCACGAGCAGCGGCGTGGCAACAGTGACTTTCATATAGTCGCGGATGCTTCCCATGAGGGTTTTAATCATCCAGTTCCTCCCAGGTTACGCGGATTTTATCGAGCATTTCGGCGAGGTCCTCGCGCTCGTCGTGGGTGAGCGCGCTAAAGGCCCGTTCTCTAAAGCGGATGCGGGCCGCCTGGTCGATGCGGGCGTTTTCCCGGCCGGTTTCGGTCAGGCGAATGGTGAGTTGCCGTCGATCCTTGGGGTTACGGCTGCGCTCGATGAGGCCGTTGAGCTCGAGCTTGGACAGGATCTCGGAAAGCGATCCCGGCTTGAGGTCAAAGTGCATGCCGAGCTCCTGCTGCGACATCTCGCCGCCGGGTTGCTTGGCCAGCAGGCAGATGATGGGCGCCTTGCCGGATACGCCTCCGCCATGAAAGTGCATGTAATGGCCGCAGAAGCCAAGCCCGTTAAGGATGCGCTTGGCAAGTGCATCCGATTGCGATTGCGCCTCGGGCGAATCTGCAGGCTCGATGGGGTCGCCGCCCGGCGTATGGGGGCAGAGGTCGATGCATTCGTCGCACATGGTGTTGCTCCTTTCTTTAGTTAGGTAGAGAAATTGTTTTGTACCTAAGTGATTCTAGAGGTACCTAACTGATTGTCAAGGTACCGAATCGATTTTGTGGCAGTGCTGGGGTGCCGGTGCCAGGGGAATCTTGGACAGTCTTCGCAGCGTAGATTCAGCGGGCCACGGCGTATCCCGGAGTTTTCGATAGGTTCATTAAGGGGGCGAGACTGGCAGCTGCCGGTCTCGCCCCTTGGCTTTCCGAGACTTAGAGCGGCTCGTC
>URSO01000064.1 GCA_900550415.1 uncultured Collinsella sp. | reverse complement strand
TCTCGGAAGGCACGTGCAGACCTTTCGTCATGGCCTCCTACCTTTCTTTCGGGCCTTTCGGCCGAATCTCTCAGCGCCCTTCCGTAACGGGCGCTGCTTGCTGACAGCTCTAGTTATATCCAAATTCCACCCGCAATTCCACCTCGCCCCCGAACGGTCAACAAAGTGCGATGAACGGTATATCGCATGTGATTCCCCCATGATGCACTTCGGCGCTCTAAAGTAACTTTTCTAAGGTAAACGCTCTTTTTCCTATTAATTATCCCCCATCGCATCTATAAATCCATGATTCAGAATTGCATAGGTAAAATGGTTTTATGTATATAAATGAAGCTAGCCCACGTTTTGGACCGAATTCGATGATATTCAGCTCACTATCATTCTTATTCACGCATCCTTATCAGTTGAGTGAGAATATTGAACGCTAGCAATAGTGTCGCGAGCGTTAGTTCTATGGCCGGGCATCGTAAGAAGTAGGTAAAGATACCGTTCGCGCGATACGTCCGTGCCAGCGGGCGACTAAATTGAGACAATAGTAAATAGAGTTGGGCTATCGTCCCCTGCGGGGACTGAACGGACAGATGCATATGCCGAGCAAAATCGAAAAGAAGCAAAAGGCCGCCAAGCTGCGCAAGCCGCCGCGTGATTTTTCGTATACGCAAAACCGAGAGCTTAGCTGGCTGCGCTTTGACAACCGCGTGCTTGACGAGGCCTTCGACGAGACCGTCCCGCTGTTTGAGCGCCTCAAGTTCGTGTCAATCTTCGAGTCCAACCTCGACGAGTTTCTCATGGTGCGCGTGGGCGGCCTGTCCGACCTGGCAGAACTCAAAAAACAGCCCGTGGACAACAAGAGCAATTTGACCGCCTCCGAACAGGTCGATGCCGTCATGGCAGAGCTGCCCGAACTCCTTACCCGTTGGGAGTCCATCTTCAAGAGCATCGAGGGCAAACTCGACGCCTTGGGCGTTCACCGCGCTCGCATCGATTCACTTACGCCCGAGGAGCGCACCTTTGTCACCCGCTACTTCCAGGCCTACGTGTCGCCGGTCATCTCGCCGTTGGTCATTGACCCGCGCCACCCCTTCCCCAACCTGCGCAACGGCGCACTCTATCTAGCTTGCGGACTGGACGGTGTCACGGACGAGGAAAGTCTGCTGGGCCTCATCGAGATTCCCGCCTCGATGAACCGCGTGGTCGAGATTCCCTCGCCCGCCGGCACCTACTCCTACATCTTGCTCGAGGACGTCATTCTTGCCTGCTTGGACAGCTGCTTTGGCTCCTATAAGCCGCTCGACCGCGCTCTGATCCGCGTCACCCGCAATGCCGATATCGACCCGGACGGCGAGGGCGTCGAGGAGGAAGAGGATTACCGCCAGCACATGAAGCGCATCCTCAAAAAGCGTTTGCGCCTGCAGCCGGTGGTGCTTGCCGTCTCCGGTTCGCTCGAGAAGGCGACGCTCAAGACCATCCGCAAAGCGCTCGAGCTTTCGCGCCGCTCGGTTTTTACCTGCGATATCCCACTCGACCTGGGCTACGTCTTTGGCATCGAGGGCAAAATTCCCGAGCACCTGCGCAACGAGCTGCTCTTTACACCGTTTAAGCCGCAGCCCAACCCCACCATCGATATGACCCGCTCCATCCGCGAGCAGGTACTTCAGCACGACAAGCTGCTCTTTTATCCCTATGAGGCCATGAACCCCTTCCTGGATCTGGTGCACGAGGCCGCCTACGACCCCGAGTGCATCTCACTGCGCATCACGCTCTACCGCGTGGCCAAGCAGAGCCGCCTGTGCGAGTCACTGATCGATGCCGCCGAGAACGGCAAAGAGGTCACGGTGCTCATGGAGCTCCGCGCGCGCTTTGACGAGCAGAACAACATCGAGTGGGCCGAGCGCCTGGAAGAGGCCGGCTGCACCGTCATCTACGGCTCTGAGGGCTTTAAGTGCCACTCCAAGATCTGCCAGCTCACCTATCGCGAAGGCATGGCGCTAACGCGTCTGACGCTGCTGGGCACCGGCAACTTTAACGAGAAGACGGCCAAGCTCTACAGCGACTTTATGCTCATGACCGCCCATCCCGGCATCGGCGAGGACGCCAACCTGTTCTTCCGCAACCTGTCGCTGGGCAACCTGCGCGGCGACTACCGCTTTTTGGGCGTGGCGCCCGTCGGCCTTAAGCCGCTCATCATGCGCGGTCTGGACCGCGAGATACAACGTGCGCTCGCCGGCGAGCCCGCCCGCGTGTTCTTTAAGCTCAACTCGCTGACCGACCGCGAGGTCATCGACAAGATCTCCGAGGCATCGTGTGCCGGCGTGCGCGTGGACATGATCATCCGCGGCATCTCGTGCCTGAAGCCCAACATTGCGGGCAAGACCGAAAACGTGCACGTACGTTCTATCGTCGGACGTTTCTTGGAGCACGCGCGTGTCTATGCCTTCGGCGTGGACTCGGACATGATCTACCTGAGTTCTGCCGACATGATGACACGCAACACCGAGCATCGCGTGGAGATCGCCTTCCCCGTGCTCGACCCCACCTGTCGCGCGCTGGTGCACGAGTACATGGGCGTGCAGCTGCGCGACAACGTGAAGGCACGTAGCCTGACGAGCGACGGCACCTGGGTTCCCGTAGAGCGAAAAGAGGGTGAGAAGCCCTTTAACTCGCAGGAGTTCCTGTTGGAGCGCGCTTATCGCAACGCCGAGTCCGCAGCCGTGGCTTCGGAGCCCGTCGCCAAAGCAAAACCGGAATCCGCACCTGTTCTGGGCCCCAAGCCCAAGCCCCAGGCGGACGTTCCCAAGGTCCAGGCGGTCCAGGCAACCGTCATTGAACCCGACCTGGAATCCGAACCCGAGCCTGCGCCCCAGCCCCAGCCTCAGCCGCAGACCGTCAAGTCCGCGCCCCATGCAAGCGCCCGCCGCGAGAAACCCGCCGGCAAGACCAAGGCCATCGAGCGCCATCGCCCCGGCCGCGTGCGCATGGGCTTGGGCCTGATCGGCCTGGGTCTTAAGACGCTCATTACCGGTAAGACGAAATAGTCGTTTGTAGAAGCAGTTTGTAGAAGCGCCCCGCATTTGAGGAAAGCCTCGGATGCGGGGCGCTTTTCCCTGCTACCATGGTGCGAATAACAACGCGAATGACAGGCAGGGATATGAAGCTCAATATAGAATCGATGACCTACGGCGCCGACGGGTTGGCGCACGCCGACAACGGCAAGGCCGTCTTTGTGCAGGGCGCCGTGGCAGGCGACACCGTCGAGGCCGAGATCGTGCAGGACGGCAAATCGTTTATGCGCGCCCGCGCCACCGAGATTCTGGAGCCGAGCCCCGATCGAATTCAGCCTCCCTGCCCCTTCGTGGGCATCTGCGGTGGCTGCTCGTGGGGCAACCTCTCACGCACCGCTCAGCTTGCCGCCAAGGAGCAAAACCTGCGCTCCACGCTCGAGCGCATCGGCAAGTTCACCCCTGAGCAAGTCGACGAGCTGGTGCAGCCCATCCGCCACACCAAGGACGATTGGGGCTACCGCAATAAAATTGAGCTCGAACCGACCGTCGTCAACGGTCGTGTGCGCCTGGGCATGCACGGTGTCGACCCCAGCAAAATCGTGACTGTTGATACGTGTCCTCTGTTCGATAAGCGCTTCCCGAAGGCGCTCAAATCAGTCGTCGGCGCACTCAACTATCTAAGCGGCAGCCATGACTTGGGGCTCGAACGCGTGGGCATTCGCGCATCGCGCCGCACCAAGGCACTCGAGGTCGCACTCTGGACGCCCACGGGGTCGTTTCCGCGCTCGCAAGTCTCGCGCGTGCTGGCAGACGCCGCACACCCCACGAGCATAGTGCGCGTTATGAGCAAGGGTGAAAAGAAGGCCCGCCGCGTCTCCAAGGTTGAGATGCTCGCCGGCGAGGGCTCCTGGACCGAGAACATCGCCGACGGCCAGATGCGCCTTTCGGCCCCGTCGTTTTTCCAGGTCAACACAAAGGGTGCCGAGATTTTGATCGAGCTTGTCATGGAGGCGCTCGACCCGCAGGAAGACGAACTTGCCGTGGACCTGTATTGCGGAGCTGGAACCTTCACCCTGCCGCTCGCCCGCCGCTGCGACTTTGTTGCCGCCGTCGAGGCCTACGGCCCGGCCGTGCGCGACCTGCGCCGTAACCTAGAGATCAACAAACTCGATAACGTCGACGTCATCGGCGGCGACGCGGTGCGCGAGTTCCCCGATCAGGACGCCGATGTCCTGGTGGTCGACCCGCCGCGTGCAGGCCTCGCCCCCGAGGCGATCGACCTTATCGCCAGCACGAGTGCCCGCGATATCGCCTACGTGAGCTGCGACCCGGCCACCCTGGCGCGCGATCTCAAACGCTTTGTCGAAGAAGGCACCTTCTCCCCCGTAAAGATCACGCCAGTTGACCTGTTCCCGCAAACCTTCCACTGCGAAACCGTCGTCCACCTCAAGCGCAACTAGCCACTTAATCATTGCTCAGAAAAATCATTGGGAAATCGAGCGTGGCAAGCGGAGGTCTTCGGGGTATAAGACGGCTAATTGTATGCCGCCTATGAAAGGAACCCTCATGCCCAGCGTTGCCGTTCTCGCCGCCGATGGCTTTGAAACTATTGAATGCCTGACCATGGTCGATGTCATGCGTCGCGGCGGCGTGCGCGCCACGCTTGTCTCGATCATGCCCACGCGCGAGGTCGTAAGCTCGCTGCAGATTCCCGTAACCTGCGACGTACTCTTTGACGAGATTAACTTTAACGAGTATGACTGCGTCGTGCTGCCCGGCGGTCTGCCCGGCGCCACCAACCTGCGCGCCGATCAGCGCGTCTGCGACGTAGTCTGCGAGTTCGCCGCGACCAAGCATGTTGCCGCCATCTGCGCCGCCCCGTTTATCCTGGGCGAGCTTGACCTGCTCGAGGGACGCCATGCCACGTGCTTCCCCGGCTTTGAGAAGAGCTTCCCCGAGGGCGCCTATACCGGCGACAAGGTCACGCACGACGGCAACATCATCACCGCCAGCGGCATGGCCCAGTCACTCCCCTTTGCGCTTGAGCTGCTGCGTACGCTCGCTGGAGACAAGGCTGTCGAGAAGGTTGCCGAGGGCATTCAGCTATGATTTTGGCTTCGCAATCACCGCGCCGCATCGAGTTGATGCGCGAAGCGGGCTACGACATCCGCGTCATTCCCGCTGACATCGACGAGACTCCTTTTGATGACGAGGCCCCGCTTACGCTTGTCGAGCGCTTGGCTCGCGCTAAGGCTGCCGCCGTTGCCGCCGAGCACGCCGATCCCAGTGAGCTGACCATCGCGGCCGACACCATCGTCACCTTCGATGGCAAGATTTTGGGTAAGCCGGCAAACGAGGACGAAGCCCGTACCATGCTCCACGAGCTCTCCGGGCGCACGCATCAGGTCGCAACCGGCGTCTGCATCGTTAGAGCCGGAGACGCCACAGCCCCGCACGCCGCCGAGAGCCTGTCGTTTGTCGATGTGACCGACGTGACGTTCTATGAGCTCACCGACGAGCAGATTGAGCGCTACGTCGCCTCGGGCGAGCCCATGGACAAAGCCGGCGCCTACGGCATCCAGGGCGTCGGCGGGCGCATGCTCGTGCATGATATTTCGGGCGACTTCTACAACGTGGTGGGCCTGCCCATCGCTCGCGTCGCGCGTGCGATTCAAAAACTATCGTAATTGCATCTGGCGCTGGGTATCCCCCAGCGCCTACAATTTCGGCGTACCGTACGGATCCCGACCGGGCATAAGGCCCGGCGGAAAACCGATAGGAGTAAAACATGGATACACTGCTTGAGGCCATTGACGTTTGCGATGTCGATGGCTTTTGCTTTGGCAACTACACGGACGAGGAGGCCGGCACCGGTTGCACCGTAATCGTGGCAACCGAGGGCGCCACCGGCGGTGTTGACGTTCGCGGCGGTGCCCCGGCATCGCGCGAGACCGACCTGCTGCGTCCCG
Source organism: uncultured Collinsella sp. (assembly GCA_900550415.1). Lineage (GTDB taxonomy): Bacteria > Actinomycetota > Coriobacteriia > Coriobacteriales > Coriobacteriaceae > Collinsella. The sequence goes on along the minus strand of URSO01000064.1, from coordinate 5,847 downwards.
AAAACACTGTGGACAAGGTCCACGCCGTCTGCCTTTCAGGTGGATCGGCCTTTGGCCTGGAGGCCGCAAGCGGCGTCGCCCGCGAGCTCGAGAGCCGCGGCATCGGCCTTCCCGTCGGCCCCACGCAGGTGCCCATCGTGTGCTCCAGCTGCATCTTCGACCTCGCCTTTGGCGACCCCGCCGTACGCCCCGACATTGAGGCTGGCATCTCCGCCGTGCGCGAGGCGCTCGACAACACCCCCACCACGCTCGAGCAGGGCAATGTAGGTGCCGGCACCGGTGCCACCGTGGGCAAGCTCATGGGCCCCGCCACCTGCATGAAGGCCGGTCTGGGCGCTGCCGCCGTGGCACTCGGCCCCGTCAAGGTGGGCGCCGTGGTCTCAGTCAACGCCTGCGGCAATGTCGTCGACCCCTTCACCGGCGAGTGGGTCGCCGGCATGCGTGCCGCAGCAGATAGCGACCAGATCGTTGACATGGAGCTCGCCGCCTTTGCCGCCGCCGGCTCTATGCAGATGCCGCTCGACCGCACCAACACCACCATCAGCTGCATCGTCACCAACGTTGAGCTCACCAAGGCCCAGGCCACCAAGGTCTCCCAGATGGCCGCAGACGCCTATGCCCACGCCATCCGCCCCACGCACACCACCAACGACGGCGACACCATCTACACCCTCGCCAGCGGCAAACTAGACGCTCAGACAAGCGCCGCCGTACCCCTAGACCTGCTGGGCATGCTCGCCGTAAGGGCCCTACAGACCGCCATCGTAAACGGAGCCAAAAACGCCAAAACCTCCCACGGCATACCCGGCGCCGCAAAGTAAACTAGCTCGTCCGGTTGCCCGGTGGGGTTTGGTTGTGTTTGCTGCTCTACAGTCCTGGCTCGCACGAAGAGCACATTAAGTGCTCTTCGGCTCGTGCGGAACTCGCGACAAACATAACCAAACCCCACCGGGCAACCTACCAACCAGATTCTTTTCAGCCCAGGCCCCTTTGTACCACGCGTCCAAGATCTTCAAATTCAAACAATCCCAGAATCGATACTTATAGCAGAGGCCCCTTGGCCTTTAGTTTGATACAAGTTCCGCACGAGCCGGAAAGCACTTAATGTGCTTTCCGAGCGAGCAGGACTGTTCGCAGTAGCAAACTAAAGGCCAAGGGGCCCAGTCAACCTATCAGCAGCAATTACTCAGCAGCTAGTTGAATTTGAAGATCTTTGAGGCAAGATGGTATAGGCCGAGTGTGGTTTTGTCTCCGGCCCGTCCATGCAGGTTGGTAAAGGATCCGACTACGCCGTAGCGAGCGCGACGATACATGCGCTCGTCGTACTCCTTCAGGTCCTTCCACAGCGTCTTCAGGCGCTCATCGGCACAATCTTCCTCGGAAAGCTTGGTGAGCACCGAGCAAATCGCCATCATCATGGTGAAGTAGCCCATCATGTACGAACGCAGACGCGAGGACTCAACGTCCTGGTACAGGTGGAACGATTCCATCATGATGCGCGTTACGCGGAACTGCTGACCCAGGCGCTTGACCATCGTGGCCTCATTGACGCTCTGGCCCTCGCGACCGATAAAGTAGCGATAGAGGTCGATGTCGGCGTAGTACATGGTCTTGCAGCGCGGCAGCGGCACGTATGCGTAGATATTATCCACGTAGAACGTGTGTGCCGGCATAGGCAGATTGGACTCACGCAGCACATCGGTGCGATAGCACAGGCTGTGCATAAGCAGGTTCTGATCGGGACGGAAGTGTCCGATCTGGTCCCAAGAGAAAATCTTTTTGCGCGGCAGGGCAAACTTGTAGCCAATAGCGGTATGCGTGCCCTCGTAAACCTTCTCGTACACGTAGTTCGAGATAAACAGGTCGACGCGCTGGTCGCGCTCCTCAAAGCCACGCAGAATCGACAGCATGGTCGAAAGCGCCGCACCGTCGAGCCAGTCGTCCGAGTCAACGACCTTATAGTACGTACCATGCGCCTCACGCAGGCCCGAGAGGACGGCGATACCGTGGCCGCCATTCTCCTGGTGCACCGCGCGGATGATTCCAGGATAACGGGCCTCCCACTCGTCGGCCTTGGCGGCCGTCTCGTCCTTGGAGCCGTCGTCCACCACGATAATCTCGATATCGGTGGCGTAATTGCTCCCCTCCAAGATGGAGGTGATGCAATGGTCCATGTCCTTGGCGGCGTTATATGAGGGAATACCGAATGTTATGACTTTATGCATGGCAGGCGATAATCTCATCCGAAAGATCGAGGGCAGAATTGGTCACGGCGTCCATATCGTAGTAACGATACTCGGCCAGACGACCCACCGGGTGGAAGTTCGTCAGGTTCTGGACGCGCTCAAGGTAGCGCTCATAGAGCTCACGGTTCTCGGGCTCCAGAATAGCGTAGTACGGCGTCTCGCCCGAGCCGGGCGTATAGGCCTTGGAGTACTCCTTCATGATGGTGGTCTTGCCGGGCAGGACCTGACCAGTCATGTTCTTGAACTCGGTGATGCGCGTATAGTCCTCGCTCGTGGTGTAGTTGACGGTGCCCACGGGCTGGAACTGGTCCATATCGAGCGTCTCGAACTTCATATCGAGCGTGCGGTACGGCAGCGCGCCCAGGTCGAGGTTGAATAGCTCGTCGAGCGGACCGGTGTAGACGATCTCGCCGCCATAGACCTTGCCGTCGATCTTGACGGTGGTCTCGTCGATTTCAAAGAGGTCACGGGCGTCTACGTCACAGAATACGTCGATCAGATCGTGATCGAGCATATGCTCGAACAGCGCGGTATAGCCGTCCTGCGGCATGCCCTGGAAAGGAGCCTGCGGGAAGTAGCGATCGTCATCGCCCACAAAGACGGGAACGCGGCCGGTGATCGAGGGGTCGATCTGGTCGGGCGTCTGGCCCCACTGCTTCATGGTGTAATGCAAAAAGACGTTCTCATAGACATAATCGGCGACCTCGGCAAGATCCGGGTCGTTCTTCTTGCGCAGCTCCATAATGGGCACCTTGACGTCCTTGCCAAAGGTCTCCACGAGCTTTTGGTACAGCTCCTCGCCGCGCTCATCGCCAAAGGCGAGCTTGAGGCTCGCATGGTTAAAGGGTACGGGCATGAGGGTGCCGTTGATGTTGGCGAGCACCTTGTGCTGGTAGTCCGTCCACTTGGTAAAGCGCGACAGGAAGTTATGGACGCGCTCATTAAAAGTGTGATAGATGTGCGGACCGTACTCGTGGACCAGGATTCCGGCCTCGTCAGTGCAGTCGTAGGCATTACCCGCGATGTGGCCGCGACGCTCCAAAACGGCAACACGATAGCCGATAGTTTCGGCAAGACGGCGGGCGCAAACGGCACCGGCATAACCGGCGCCGACAACGATCATGTCGTACGCACCGGCATTAAAGCCTTCAGGCAGGCCTGAGGTAATCTGCATCGATACTCCTTGTCAAAAGCCACACGCTTTTTAACTGGGCTTTTTCTCGAACATACGTCGAGACATATTTATCAGAGCGATTATAGCGCTAATGCGTCCTATAATGAGCTTGCCACACAAGGAAAGCTCAAGCACCGCGGCGTACATTATTGAAAGGTAAACCCGCTAGCAGCGGGTTTATTCGTGTACAGCCGAGGGCCTGGAGCTTAGCGAAACGCTTGTAAGGAGTATCATGAGCGATTTCCTGAACCGTATGAAGTCTGCCGCCAAGGCCGACCTTAAGACGATCGTCCTGCCCGAGGGCGAGGATCCGCGTACCATCGTCGCGGCAAACAAAATCATCGAGGAGGGCCTGGCAAAGCTCGTCATCCTGGGCAACCCCGACGAGATCGATGTTCCCGGCGCCACCGTCATCGACCCGCGCAACGCCGAGAAGCACGAGGAGTACGCGCAGAAGTTTGCCGAGCTCCGCGCCAAGAAGGGCGTCACCATCGAGCAGGCTCGTGCCCAGGTGATGGACGCCACCTACTTTGGCACCATGATGGTCAAGATGGGCGATGCCGACGGCCTGGTCTCCGGTGCCTGCCACTCCACCGCCGACACCCTGCGCCCCGCGCTGCAGATCCTCAAGACTGCCCCGGGCACCAAGCTGGTCTCGGCCTTCTTCGTGATGTGCACCGACACCCCGCAATTCGGCACCGACGGTACGCTGATCTTCGCCGACTGCGGCCTCAACATCAACCCGTCCTCTGACGAGCTCTCCGAGATCGCCATCGCCTCGGCCCACTCCTGGTCCACCTTTATGGGCAATGTTGAGCCGCACGTGGCCATGCTCTCCTACTCCACCATGGGCTCCGCCGGTGGCGAGGTCGCCAAGAAGGTCCAGGAGGCCGTGAAGTTCTGCAAGGAGAAGGCACCCGAGCTCGCCATCGACGGCGACCTGCAGCTCGATGCTGCTATCGTCCCCACCGTCGCCCAGCTCAAGGCTCCCGGCTCCTCCGTCGCCGGTAAGGCCAACGTGCTCGTGTTCCCCGACCTCGAGGCCGGCAACATCGGCTACAAGCTGGTCCAGCGCTTCGCCGGCGCCGACGCTTACGGCCCCATTCTGCAGGGCATCGCCAAGCCGGTCAACGACCTGTCGCGCGGCTGCTCTGCCGACGACATCGTGGGTGTCGTGGCCATCACCGCCGTCCAGGCTCAGATGGCCAACTAGCGCATCCGCCCGCGCGATCGCGTCTAGAGCGCGACCAGCTTCGCGGAAACCACGCTCGATAGCTACCAAAAACGGAGGTCCCCCTCATAGACGGGGCCTCCGTTTTTTTCATGCATGCCCCCACGGGTTCGCGCATGCATCTACCTATGCGTCTCTGGACGAGGACGAGCCGCGCGATGCATCCCCATCGCAGCGCCGACGCTGCCGCAACCGCCAACGCGTCCCTACCGGCACGCACCCCTACCCGCACGCCTCCACAAACGCCCGCCAAATGGCGAAGTCCGTGGCAATGCGCTGCCAGGTGTACTCGGGGTGCCACTGCACGCCCAGGCAGAAGCGGGCGGACGGCACCTCGATCGCCTCGGGGATGCCATCGGTGGCGCGGGCGACCAGACGGACGCCCTCCCCCATCTTGTCCACGCAGCAGTGATGGCTCGAGTTGGCCTGGATCTGCCCGGCGCCACCGATGCAGCGGGCCAGAAGCGTGCCGTCCTCAACGTCCACGGGGTGCGCGGGATCGGTCAGCACCATGGCGTGGCGCCACAGACCCGTGCCCTCAAGCGGGGCGATGCCGGGCACGTCCATGCACAGGCTGCCGCCCAGGGCCACGTTGAGCAGCTGCATGCCGCGGCAAGTGGCAAAAAGCGGCTTGTCAAGTTCTAGCACGCGGCGCACCAGCTTGAGCTCGAACGCATCGCGAACGCCGCACAGCAGCGACTCATCATACGGGGATTCATCGCCCCAAAGTGCCGGGTTCACGTCCTGGCCACCGGGAACGGCGACGCCGTCGCACATGGCGAGCATGGTCTCCAGCACGTCGTCGTCATCGGTAAGCGGCATCATCAGCGGCAGGCCGCCGGCGGCCAGGATAGCGTCGGCAAAGACGCACGCCATGGCCTCTTCCGGGGCAAGCTGCTCGGGAACCTCCAGTGTGCGCTCCATCTCCTGCCAGCGCGGGGCGACCAGGATCACGGGGCGCTTGGAGGGCGCGTCGGCCGCACCGGGCGCGCCGTTCGCGCTGGACGCGGTAGTCATAGTTGGCGCAAAAGTAGTCATGCTGGGAGTACCTCCATGCAAGTAGAAAGCAAACAATGGATTTGTGCGGCCCGGACCGCGACAGGCGCTCGCGCGGGCCAAGCCTCAAGCGGGCGCAAAAGCTAGTGGCCCTTGATGGAATCCAGGAAGTCGCGGGCGCGCTGGGTCTTGGGATGGTC
>URSO01000063.1 GCA_900550415.1 uncultured Collinsella sp. | reverse complement strand
CTCAACGTTCGCCCCCGCTTATGTGTCGACCGCTTTTCCAACGTATCCTCCGTCACGACAGGTAAGAGCGAAGGATGATGAGCCAGCGTGGCTGCTCGAGATAAATGATATCGGCAGGAACCCCCACAGGAACATGGCCCCCAAAAAGCAGGCCGGCGTCTGCGGGGTTGACCAGGCGGATTGCCCACACCGCAACCAGCAGCAAGCATATTGCGACCAGCGCCGCATCGATTGTCTTTCGGGTGCGCGAAGTTGTGACATAGTCCCTGGCGCACGCCAGCGCAAACATAGGGGGAACCATCCAAAACAGCGGATGATACGCAAGCGCGGCACGCCAATCGAGCCCAAACGCCGCGAGCCACGCGCGCGTCATGCCGCAGCCCGGGCACGGAATGCCCGTAAGCGCCCTAAACGGGCAGCCGATGCCCGTCACATACAGCACAAGGCACGACAGCGCCAAGATAGCGGCGAACAAAAGGGCGCGGCGGAATAGCCCCGCCGCGCCCCTTGTCTTGGACCGTGCTTGTGAATCCGAGTTGCTACGCACGTGCCGTAACCTGCGCAGTGTAGGCAGCCGCCATCGCGTTGACGTTCTTGACGATCAGATAGAAACCAATAATCGGTCCGATGCCGCACAGCAAGGCGCCGATCAGCTGCCACAACAGAAGCGTCGTGCCGCTCTCGGCAATGGTAAGACCATAGCGAGGACCGTTGGCCTGGATGCGATTGCCGAAACGGTATGTCCACCACAGGCCATAGATGCCGCAGGTAATGAACGACAGCAGGATTGCAATCAGGTAGTTGGGCATATCGTCCCCGTCGCCCGAGCACATAGTTGCGACATCCTCAGATATTTTGTAGTACGCATAGATGCCGTAGATGCCGCACGTGACAATAGCGAGCAGCAGTATCATGCCAAAGTTACGATCGAGCTCAACCGCACCGGGCATGGGTGGCGGTGTGGGTGCGCCCTGAGGCGCAGGCTGAGGTGCCGGGGCGGGCTGAATCTGTACCGGCTGAGGCTCAGACGCGGCAGCCGACGTAGCGTTGACGGGCTCGCCGCAAGCAGGACAAAACTTTGCATCATCCAAAACGGGTGCTCCGCACTTTTCGCAAAACATAGATCCTCCTTCCCATAAGACGACATGCGTCTTTGGTCTCACATGCCGCATCCCAACGGGATACCTTCAATCACGCCGGGTCGATTACCAAAATGAAGGCAACCAACCCGGCGGCATCGGCTAAAACGGACCATGGCCTTAGGCACTCTGGACCGCAGCCCCCCTCAAGCTATTCGGCCTGGTTTTCTTCGGGCTGATCGGTCGCTGCCTGATCGCCCTTATCGCCCAACGCCGGCGCAGTCTGCTCAGCAGGTTCGCCAACAGGCGGGCACTCCTGCTCGGGAGCAGAACTCGGCGCGGGCGACGTTGCAGGCGCAGGTGCGGGTGCCGGCTCAGGCACAGGCGCCGGCTCGGGTGCAGGCTCAGGCGCAGACTCGGGCGCGGGCTCGGGCTCGGGCGCAGGTGCCGGCGAAGCATCCGGAGCGCTGTAACCCGAAGGAGCAGACTTCTTCTCAAACGGCAGCACAAAGGTCAGGACGTCGTCCTTGTCCTCGTCGGCCCACTCGCTTGCGTAGCGCGCCACCCAATAGCCAACGGCACGATGCTTGAGCATGTTGCCAAAGACCGTAAGGAATACCGTGACAAACGCCGTCAGCACCAAGAACAATACGAGCGTAATGCCACCGCCGGTAACAAGCGCCTCAATAGCCGTAGGACGGTAGTAGTAGCTATACATACCGACAGAGGCAATGGTGCCAAAGACGAGCGTCAGGATCCATGTGATAACGTTGGCGACCAGACCCGTCAAAAACTCGGGAAGGAACGATGCGCAGAACAGCTTGGTCTTATTGTTCTTAAAGGCCGCCCAGACCTTATCGAGCGAAAACGCGCTCTCGACGCGACCGGTCACCGCAAAGTGCATCACGGCGATGTCGGCGAACATAGTAAAGAAGACACCCAGGACCGCCGTGGCAATCATAGCCAGAACAAACAGGCCCAGCGAGCCAAATAGAGCGGCCTCAAGCGCATAGGAGCCGTAATAAGAGTACGCACCCGCGGCACCAATTACCACGCTCTCCACCAGCGAAAGCGCTACACCAATAACGGGAATAGCCGCGATAACCTTGAGCACGCTCGAAATAACGCCCGAAAAGACGCCAAGGCCAAACGACGTGGAACGCATCAACGGACGATCCATGCCGTCATCGACCTTGAGCGACAGGTCGCGACCCCATTCGATGCCAAAGCCAGAACCGCACGCGCTTGCCACACAGGCAGCCAAAAAGCCGAAGGCAGCCGCGATACCGCCGATAACGGGAATGAAGAGCACGAGCACCGACACGACACAGATGAGCGCCGGCAAAAAGGCAATCTGGCACACGCGCTGCAGCACGCCCGGCGTCTTGGTCATGTCTTCAAACGCCTGAGCTACACAGCCCTTGGGCACGTTCACGTTAGGCTGAGGAACAAACTGCTGAGGCTGAGACTGCCCCTGAGGAGCAGGGGTTGCAGCACCGGCATTAGGAGCGCCGCACGCGCCACAGAACTTGTCGTTATCGCCCATGGGGGCGCCACACTGCGAACAGAACATCGAAATCATCCCTTCGTATCTAGAGCGAATCACCTGGATCGCAAACGATGTCTTTGGCAACATTATCGCCCAATGTGGGGACAAATACTCCAAGATGGCCGATTTGCAACGCAGGTGGCTTTATTCAATGATTCGAAGCGCGCACCAGGGCTAGTTCGTGCCGCGGAAGCCCTTGCCGACGATTTCGGAGCTATCGACGATGGTGATGAAGGCGCCAGGGTCAATCTCGCGGGTATAGCGGCGCAGCTGCACTGCCTCGCGACGGCTCAGCACGCTCATAATCACCGTGACGCACTTGCCCGAGAAGGCGCCGTAGCCACGGCTGATCGTTGCCGTGCGGTTGAGATGCTTGACAATAAACTCCTCGACTTTTCGCGGTTCGGCGCAAATGATCGTGCAGACCTTACGAAGGTGAATGCTCTCGATAGCCTTATCGACCACGAGCGTCTTGGCAAACAGGCCAAGCACGCAGTACAGGCCAACGCGCGGGCCATACAGGAAAGCCGCGATGGTTACGATGCCGATATCGACCAGCAGCAGCGCGCGGCCAATCTCGAGCGTGGTGCGGCGTTTGAGGATCATGGCAAGAATGTCCGTGCCACCCGTCGAGGCGCCGATATCAAAGACAATAGCGCTGCCGAGCGCCGGCAAGATGACGGCAAAGCACAGGTCGAGCCACATATCACCCGTCATCGAAACATCCGTCGGAATGAAGAGCTCAAACAGCGAGACGTAGGCCGAAAGCGCAAACGAAGCGAAGACGCTCCACAGAATCGCCTTGCGCTCCAAAAAGATAAAGCCCAGAACGACCAGGACCGCGTTGATAATCCACATAAAGACGCCGACGGGCAGGGTCGGGAACAGCGTGGAAAGAATGACCGACACGCCCGAGGTGCCGCCGAAGGCAAAGTGATTGGGGGTTTTAAAGGCCACGATGGCGAACGCCGTGAGAATCAGGCCCAGATTGAGCTCGGCAAAAAAGCGCGGAAAGCCTGGCTCCTGGCTGCGCTTGCGGCCGGCGCGCTCGCCACGTTCGATATCCTCGCGACCGACAACGCGCTCCATCGGCACCACCGGAGGACGATGTACCTCCTCGGCGGCACGCGACGCCGCCTCTGCCGCAGCGGCTTCAATCGCCCATGCCTTGCTTTCGGTCTCGTGTTCGTCGGCCATTACGGCAACCCCTCGTTAACAATTTGGAAACAATGCGCCCATTAGGGTAACGCGGAACGCGAAGATTGCAACCCTTAGTTAGACGAGCGGTATGACCGCATCGAGGGCATATAGAAAACGGCCGGCCGCGCTTTTGCATGCGCGACCGGCCGTTTGACGTTTACGCAGATAAAACCTGCCAAAACAAACCTGTCCCTTTTTGGTAGGTTACTCGTGCTGGCTGGTGCGGTGCTCGTACTCCTCGGGGGTGATGACATCCTCGATGCGCAGGTTGACGCCCGCCACCTCAAGGCCGGTCATCGCGGCCAGACGCTCGGTGACACGCGCCTTAACGTCGTCAAAGATCGCAGGCGCATAGGCGCCGTACTCGATGATGACCGAGATGTTGACGACCACGCGGTTGTCGTCGGTGACCTCGACCGTCACGCCCTTGGTCAGGTTCTCGGCACCAAACTGCTCCTGCACAAAGTGCATGAGGTTGCCCTTCATGCCCAGAACGTGCGGCACCTCGCGGGTGGCCATGGCGACGATCTTCTCGATCACGCCGTTGGAATAGGTCAGCGAGTCCTCGGACTCGTCCGCCTCCTCGTCCATCTCCTCGTTGTCCTCGTCCGCATCGGACTCGGCCTCGACGAGCGCCTCGTCCTCGAGCGTCACGTCTCCGGTATCGACGACGGCCTCATTCGCTTCGAGCTCGGTATCGGCCACATCGACCTTCGTGTTAAAAGCCATGGTTCCTCCTTATGCCTGCCGCGGATGCGACAGTCGAATACATATTTAGCGGCCGCTAAACAGACGGCCGAAGAAGTTGACGATACCGTTCTCGCCGTCGCGAATCTGGCCGATCACGGCACCGATAAGCACAAAGAATGCGATGACGAGCGTGTCCCACAGGCCCAACGTAAGTACCAGCACGGCGAGGATAAAGCCTGCCACGGCGCCGAGCGTAGTGTTGGGGTGGCGCACGGCGTAGCTCCAGATAGCAGCGCCCGTACCTTTGATGAGACCCATGGCCTCGTCAAAGTCGTTGGCGGCGCTGTCGTGCTGCTCGCCGGCCTCGGGCTTGGTGTCGGCGGACTCGCCTGCCGGCGTAGCGTTCTGATCGATCGTCAGGCGCGGCGTGCGGGCGGTCTTGTCTTGGTTGGTATCACTCACCGGAAACCTCCACGGTCTGGACGGTAGTCTTGGACGGCAAAAAGCGAACGCGCGCAGTCGTGCCCGGCGTACCGAGCATGGTGTCGCAGGCCCGCTCGATACGCTGCTGCATCGCAGTGGCAAGGGAAGCAACGTCTTTATCATCGAGCGCGATGGCTTCGACCTTAAAACGAACGTGCGATTCGTCGGAACCCTGAACACGCGCCTCGATATGCTCGACCATCACGCGGTCATCGCGTTCGGCAGCAGCGCGGGCACACGAGGAGAGAGCCGCGAGCGTGACCTCGATATTGCGCTCCCCTGCCGGATGCACGCAGGACGGCTCGCGGCGAGCAAACATCAGGCGGAAGAAGACCGCCAGCACGCCGAGCGCCACGACACCGGCGCACACCGTAACGACAATGCGCGGCATAGGGTCACGCATCAGCAGCATAAAGCGGTAGGTATATGGCCCCCAAAACTGGCAGACCAACGTGCCCAGCGCCACGACGGCGGCGGCAAGATATACGATCGCTAGGGCTCGTTTGAGCACGCGCATGCGGCGCTCCCTTCAAATCTCGATCCACAGAATGCAAAACGATTCGCATCATTATAAAAGAGCCGGGTCCGGTGCCATACGCACGCGGATCCGGCTCATCTATTCCACGAGGCTTGCATGCTCGCTTCATTATGCCCAGATATGCACGGCTTAACCCGTGCAGGCGCTACTCCTCCTCGAGGGCAGCGATGACCTCGTCGGTCATGTCCATGGTGCTGTAGACGTCCTGGACGTCGTCGAGCTCCTCGAGACGGTCGATGAGGCGCTGAACCTTCTTGGCGTCGGCACCGGAAACCTCGGTCGGGGTGGTCGGGACCATGGTGGTCTCGGAGCCCTTGACCTGGACGCCCTGCTCCTCGAGCGCCTTGGAGACAGCCATGACCTCGTTAGCGGCGGTCCAGACGATCCACTCCTCGCCGGCGTCCTCGTAGTCCTCGCCACCGGCCTCGGCGATTGCCATCATGAACTCATCCTCGTCACCGGCAGCACCGTTGGCGATCATGGTCTCCTTCTTGGCGTTCTCGTCCAGGATCTCCTTGGCGACGACGATCTGGCCCTTGCGCTCAAACTGGAAGGCGACGGAGCCGGAGGTGCCCAGGTTGCCACCAGCGTGGGAGAAGGCGGAACGGACATCGGCGGCAGTACGGTTGCGGTTGTCGGTCAGGCAGTCAACATAGACGGCGACACCGGCGGGACCATAGCCCTCGTACACGATGTTCTCGTAGACGGCGGCATCGGCACCCGAACCAAAGGCCTTGTCGATAGCGGACTTGATCTTGTCCTTGGGCATGGACTGAGCCTTGGCCTTAGCAACGGCAGCGGCGAGGCTGGCGTTGTTCTCGGGCAGCGGGTCACCGCCGAGACGGGCAGCAACGGTGATGTTGCGGCTCAGCTTGGAGAAGAGGGCGGAACGCTTGGCGTCCTGCGCGCCCTTACGATGCTTGGTTGTGGCCCACTTAGAGTGTCCGGACATACGTGTCTCCTATCGGTTTCGACCTAAAGCCCAGCGCAGATGCTCGGGCAATATAAACAAACGTCGTTATGATATACCTACTGGCCTGCGAGATAAACCCCAAAATGAAGGCGTCGTGATGATGCCACCCTTTGGTGCAAAGTAACCTGTCCCCTTTGCACCAAATTAGGACCAGAGGAGGTCGCTGCGAGTGATGGTGGCGCCGATGGCAAAGGGCATGCAGGCGATAACCGGATACAGGTAGCGCATATAGGTCGAACCGTTGCAGGGACCGATCAGGCACACGGCAAGCACGCCCAGCAGCGGCAACCAAATGGCCAGACCGCGCCATGAATGACGACGTAGCAGATAGACCACCACGGCGATCATAATCCACACATAGGTGGCCGAGCTCATGGTGAGCGAGATAAACGGAATGCGCTGCACCGCCACGCGATACAGGTTGATCAGGTGGTCGCACCAGCGCACAACCTTGCTATCGACCGGATGGAAGTCAAAGTACTTGAGGTTATCGGGCTTCGCCATAATCTCGGCACTGCGCGCCGTGCTGTAGACCCACGCATCGCGGGCACTCGGATAAAAGTAGCCGTAGTAGTTATTGATGAGCGCCGAGATGTAGCACTCGGGATCCTTTTTGAACATCTGCGCCCAGACCTCAAAATAGGCCTTGATGTCCTCCTGCGAGGCGTACTCGTTAAAGCAATTTTTGACGGCGTCCGACTTATCCGGGTTGTAGCGGCGGCCCAGATTGTCGTACTTGAGCACACGGTCGATCACGGCACGCTCTTCGTCGGTCACCAAGCCGTCGCAAGGAGCCTCCACGATAGTACCGTCCTCCTTAACCGTAGGGTTGACACCCGAGTTGAGGCCGTCGTGCTTTTGGACGAAACGAGCCGTCTGCTGGAACGGAATCGAGAGGATTTCGCGCTTGGAACCAGGCGTAATGTCGTGCGCCGGCATAAAGACCTTGGTGAAGTACATATTAGAGGCAAGGCAGAGTCCAAGCACCGCAAGAACTCCCACCCAGCGGAAACGTGAGATGGCGCCCGAAGGCGCAGCACCGGCCTGCTTGACTGCACGACGAGCCACATGCGCGTCCCATGCGCAAAACGCCGCCGCGATTACGCATGCCGCCAGGGGAAACACCAGGCCGCCGTTGCGCAGAAACGTGGAACCCATGGCACCCAGAGCGAGCAGCAGCCAGTCATGGCGCGCAAAGAGTACGGGCCTCTGTTCGCCCGCACGCTCGGCATTGGCATCGCGACGGGGCAGGCCGCAGGCCACGAGCTTCACGGTCTGCACCAACAGCACCAAAAACGCGTCGGCAAACAGCACATCTTTGGTAAGCAGGGCCGCGTAGTTGGAGAACATGGGCATAAACACAAAGAACAGCAAGATCACGCCGCGGATCGGCAAGCTCACGCCCAGCTTGCGCAGCGACGAGATGGAATAGGCCATGCAGGCGGCCGTAATGACGAACTGAGCGCAGGTGTAGATGGCAAGACCTGCGTTGGCACTGTTGAACAGTGAAAGCCCCAGCTGGACGCACGAACCGATGATAGCCGTGTGCACCACGGGGTGATGTCCGTTGAGCAACACATTGGGATTGAGCAGACGCAGGTAGTCACTCGTGCCGTTGGGGTAGTTGAACCACTGGCGAATCTGCGCACCCGTATCTCCCATAAAAAGGCCGGGCAGCGAAGCGATGAGCATGGGCGCCCAGGCGACCATAAGCACCAGGAAGGGCCCGGCAAAGGGATGGACCGAGAGTACGGCGTGAGCCACACGCCATACGCGGCCAAAGTGCGCTTCGGAAAACGGAATGCGCCGAGAGCTCAGCCAATCTAGACACTCAAAAGCCAGGTAGAAGGCAACGACCGCCAAGAGCATCCAGCCCGCACCGCCTATCCAGGCGCAGATGATGCGAGCCTTGTCGCCGAGTACGATCTCGGCAGAATCGGTGAGGTCGTAGCTGCGGCCAAACACCATGCAGACGGCAAAGAACAGCGACGGAAGGATCACCGAAGGACGCCAAGCATCGCCGCGGCCAAAGAATACGTAGCGAAACGGCAGAGTGAGCAGGCAGGCAAGCGCAAGCAGCATGACCGCGTCGGTATGGCCGGCAAACGAGAGGAGCACCTCGTAGCACACGTACAGCATGCCCGAGGCTTTGGGGTCAATCGCCAAGACTGCGTTGCTCGAGACCGGCGCGGGATCGATGGAAAACGCCGTGGTCGCCAACAGCGCGAGCAGAAATGCGATGAGCGTCTGCTTGGCGGGGTAGCGCTTAAACCAGACGATGCGGGCAGCGTCGCGCGCAGCCGTTGTGGAGAGGTCGGAATCCTTCACAGTCCAAAGAGCCTTTCTAGAAACCTGCCAAAAAGGGACAGGTTTATTTTGGCAGGTTTTATCTGGGAAAACGTTACGGTTCTGTCGTCGTTGCCCAGCAGACCACCACAAAGGTGCCTGTCCCCTTTGTGGTGGTTAGACGTCGAGGTAGATGCGCTGGGGGCGATTGCGGTGTCGGGCGAAGATGATGAGCGCCAGGCCCGCGATTACGAGCGGCAGGCTCAGCAGCTGACCCATGGTGATGACGCCGCCCAGCAGATAGCCCAGCTGCTCATCGGGCACGCGCACAAACTCAATCAAAAAGCGAACGATGCCGTAGCCCATCACAAAGACGCCCATAAACGTACCCTGGGGCAGCAGCGGTTTTTTGCGACTGAGCACCTGCAGGATGCAAAAGAGCACAATGCCCTCTAGAAACGCCTCGTAGAGCTGGGAGGGATGGCGCGGCATATCGCCCGCGGTGCCGCCAAAGACCACACCCCAGGGCAGATCGGTCGGCTTACCCCACAGCTCACCGTTGACGAAGTTGGCGCAGCGTCCCAGGCACAGCGCCAGCGGAGCACCGATCACAGCAAGGTCGGCGATGGTCCAGGCGTCGAGCTTGTACATGCGGCACACGATGATGCCGCCCAAGATGCCGCCGACCAGGCCACCGTGGAAGCTCATGCCGCCTTCGTTGGTGGCAAAGATCTCGAGCGGGTGCGCCCAGTAGTAGCCATCACCATAAAAGACGACGTAGAACAGGCGCGCACCGATAATGAGGCCAAAGACCACGCCGACCACGACACTCGTCAGGTCGTCAATCGTGATGTTAAAGCCCCAGCGACGCTGCGTGCGGTACATAACGACCGCCGTGAGCAGGGCGCCGACCACATAGGCCAGACCATACCAGTAAATCGTGATGGGCCCCGCTGAAATCGCGACGGGATCAAGCATATGGTAGAAGTCGTTGAGCATGTCGACCCTCCTACTCCCTACATACAAATGCGGCCGCGGGCCTTACGCTCGCAGCCGCATATTTGGGCGTAACGTCTATGCGGAGTATGCCGTCCGCAGCTTTCGCATCTTAGAACGGCGCGTACTCGTCGTACAGGTCGTCGGTCTCGCCGGAGGCATTGACCTGCTCGACACGGGTAACGCCGGGCACATGCTCCTTCAGGATGCGCTCAATACCCATGGACAGGGTCAGCGAGCTCATGGGGCAGCCGGCGCAAGCGCCCTGCAGCTCCAGTTTGACGACGCCCTCGTCGTCAACGCCCACATACTCCATATCGCCGCCGTCGGCCTGCAGGTTGGGGCGAATCTCTTCAAGAACCTTCTTAAGCAGCTCTTCGTTAACAGCCACAGGGGCTCCTTTCTCACAATTACGCGGGCGCGCCCGCGGACAGAAGCTATGTTACTACAGCCGTGTACCCGCTCACGAGCCGTCCATGCGCGCAGACGCGACTTTCACGAGTAGTCAATTTGGGACGGGGATCTTTTAGCTGCCTGTTGTTACCAGCTGGCGTTGGCACGCGCTACTGCCGAGCCTGTCCCCCCGGTACCAATCTGGACATCGACGATAACCTGGCGGTAGCTAATACCGCAGGAGTCGAGAATGCGGCGGCTGATGCGGCCGTCGTCGGTGTCGGCGTACTTGTTGTCCAGGTAGACAACCTCGCCCACACCCACCTGCGCCAAAATCTTGGCGCAGTCGTGGCACGGGAACAGCGTGACGTAGACCGTGGAACCCTCGAGGTCCTTGAGCGAGCCACGGTAGTTGAGCACGGCGTTGGCCTCGGCATGGACCACGTAGTTGTGCTTGTCCTGCAGCGGGTCGTCGCTCGTACCCCACGGGAAAAAGTCGTCGTTGAGCGCCGAGGGCGTACCGTTGTAGCCCACCGAAAGGATACGGTGGTTGGTGCTGGCGATGCACGCACCCACCTGCGTGTTGGGGTCCTTGCTGCGGCGCTGTGCGGCGATGGCCACGCTCATAAAGAACTCGTCCCAGCTAATGACGTCCAGGCGCTTGCCGGAAGCGATCTTATGCTGAGTGCCCGACATATGCGTACCTCCCCAGTCGATGTGATGCCCCGCTCGATGCTATATAGGAGATTTCGCTCCATTGTAGCAGGCAGATATCAATCATTCGGCTTTTAAATGACTTGCTAATTCGAGTCTAATAGACTTTTCAAGTCGATGTCCAATGCATCGGCAAGTTTTATCAATGTACCAATTGTCGGATTAGCATTGCCCGTTTCGATTGAATGAACATGCGCATAGTCAATTCCGGTCATATAGCCAAGTTTTCGCAACGACAGCCCTTGGGTCGTTCTCAGCTTTTTTAAATTATGACCTACGAGCACTCTATATCCCGCATTTTGGCTGTTATCCATGCTAGAGAGCGTACGTGATATAGTAATGCTACTGTTGGGATATATTACAACAAGGAAGGTCAGATATGGAAGTTCAGGGGAACGACCTGCGAAACTACGTCAAATCAATCTACAATTTAGAAAAATCAGTGCTTGTACAGCAAAACGCAATCCGTGCTCTCGAAGGCTATGTCAATTCAGAAAGAAAAAAACTGGTCCCGACCGACGTTCCAAACGACTACAACGAAAGTGGACTGGCCGGCAATATATCTTCAGGCATCTTATCGGCCCTATTGTTTGGCGCAACATCTGCCGCAGGAATTATCGCACTGGCCTTCGTAACGGCGATCTTCGCTTCGTTTATTAGTTCGATTTTCAGCGGGTATGCATTTGTAGCCCTTATTTTTAGTCCCGACCTCGGCGGCTACTGCTCATACCTAGTAAAGCCCTTTTTTGGCTTTATTAATGTGATTAAACCATTTCTCCCTCTTGCAATAACCACGCTAATTGGAATCGGCTTTCTGCTTGGCATGGGCGGACGGTCGCACGAGAAAAGCGAAAAGATAAAAGCAAATAATCGGAAGGAGACAATTCTCGAGAATAATCGCCAAAAAACGGCTCTTCGGGGGTTTGTGTGGGTTAGCCGCCCGGTAAAAGTGCCCGCCTA